>NZ_JAUSZL010000002.1:4575823-4880878 GCF_030817535.1 Streptomyces sp. V3I8
ACGAACAGGAAGTCGGTACGAACAGGGGAGCGGTACGAACAGGGGAGCCGGCGGGGCCGGGGACGTCAGAAGTCCTCGCCGGGCCAGTACAGGCGCATCGGGTTGGCGACGAGGAGCTTGTGCCGCTGCTCGTCGGTGACCGCCACGTGGGGTATGTGGTCGACGAGGAGGCCGTCGTCCGGCATGTGATCGGTGAGGTTGGGGTGCGGCCAGTCGGTGCCCCACAGCACCCGGTCGGGGAACTCCTCGACGACCCGGCGGCCGAAGGGGACGACGTCCGTGTAGGCGTGCCGTTCGCCGTCCAGGGCGGCGGGCCCCGTCACACTGAGCCGCTCGGGGCAGCTCACCTTCACCCACACGTCATGGGCCTCGACGAACCGCAGGAACCGGGTGAACTGCGGGCCGTCCACCGGCTGCGTCACGTCCGGCCGTCCCATGTGGTCCACCACCAGCGGCACCGGCAACGATCCGAAGAAGTCCTCCAGTCCGGGCAGGTCGGCGCTCTCGAAATAGAGGACGACGTGCCAGCCCAGCGGGGCGACCTTCTCGGCGATGGTGCGCAGGTCGTCGGCGGGCGAGGTGTCCACCAGCCGCCGTACGAAGTTGAAGCGCACCCCGCGCACGCCCGCCGCGTCGAGTGCGAGCAGCTCGCTCCCGCCGATGTCGGGACGGACGGTCGCGATGCCGCGCGCCCGGCCGCCGGCCGACCGGACGGCGTCGGCCATGGCGCTGTTGTCCGCGCCGTGGCAGGTGGCCTGCACGATGACGTTGCGGGCGACGCCCAGGTGGTCGCGGAGCGCGAACAGGTCCTCCTTGCCGCCGTCGCAGGGCGTGTACTTGCGCTCGGGCGCGAAGGGGAACTCCGCCTGCGGACCGAAGACGTGGCAGTGCGTGTCAACGGTCCCGGGCGGCAGCCGGAAGGCGGGCGCGGACGGATCCGCGTACCAGTCCAGCCAGCCGGGCGTCCTGGGGGAGAGGGAGGTCATCGGCCGCCTCACCGCCCCTGTCGCTCGAGCAGGGCGTCCAGGCGCGGGTACACCGCGCGGGCGTTGTGCTCCTGGACCGCCGCCAGGTCGTCCGCGGACAGGCCGGCGGCCTCGGCGTACCGGCGGGTGTCGTCGAAGTGGTGGCCGGTGCACGGGTCGACGTCGCGGACCGCGCCGATCATCTCCGAGGCGAAGAGGAGGTTGCGGGCCGGGACGACGTCGTACAGGAGGTCCGAGCCGGGCTGGTGGTAGACGCAGGTGTCGAAGTAGACGTTGCCCAGGACATGTTCTTCGAGCGGCGGCTTGCCCAGTGCCATCGCCAGGCCCCGGAAGCGGCCCCAGTGGTAGGGGACGGCGCCGCCGCCGTGCGGGATGACGAAGCGCAGGGTGGGGAAGTCCGCGAACAGGTCGCCCTGGACCAGCTGCATGAAGGCCGTGGTGTCGGCGTTGAGGTAGTGCGCGCCGGTGGTGTGGAAGGCCGGGTTGACGCTCGTACTGACGTGGATCATCGCCGGTATGTCGTACTCCGCCATCTTCTCGTAGAGCGGGTACCAGGAGCGGTCGGTGAGCGGCGGGGAGGTCCAGTGGCCGCCCGAGGGGTCGGGGTTCAGGTTCACCGCGACGGCGCCGTACTCCTCCACGCAGCGGGTGAGTTCGGGGACGCAGGTGGCGGGGTCGACGCCCGGCGACTGCGGGAGCATCGCGGCCGGCACGAACCGCTCCGGGTACAGCCGGGCGACCCGGAAGCAGAGTTCGTTGCAGAGCGCGGCCCAAGCGGCGGAGGTCGCGAAGTCCCCGACGTGGTGGGCCATGAACGACGCGCGCGGCGAGAAGACCGTCAGGTCGATGCCGCGCTCGTCCATCAGCCGCAGCTGGTTCGGTTCGACGCTCTCGCGCAGCTCGTCGTCGCCGATGCGCAGGCCGGCGCGGGAGGGGGCGGCCGACGGGTCGGCGAGGGAGGCGACCTGCCGGTCGCGCCAGGCCGCCAGGGCCGGTGGGGCGGTCGTGTAGTGACCGTGACAGTCGATGATCATTTACGGCGTCCTCCACGGGCTGCTCTGCTGCTGGGTGCCGTGCAGCCTCGCTCCGCCCCGCGCCGCCGGACGAGGGGGCCGGACACAGAACTAACGTCCCCTTAACACTGCGGCGGGTGCGGGACCGGTGTGGTCTACATTCGGTTGTGCGGCTACGGGGAGTGGCCGCGGCGAACGGAAGTGCCGTGGAGCGGCCGAAGGAGGTGGACAGGGTGCAGGTACTGCTGGCCGAGGACGACGACGGTGTGGCGGCGGCGCTCGTGGAGGTCCTGTACGACCACGGCCATGTCACCCGGCGGGTGCGGTACGGCAGGGACGTCCTCACCTACCACCGCAGCTCCGACCTGCTCCTTCTCGACCTGGGCCTGCCCGACACCGACGGCCTGGAGGTGCTGCGCGCGCTGCGGGCGGTGAGCGACCTGCCGGTGCTGGTGCTGACCGCGCGCGGCGACGAGCGCTCGGTGGTGCGCGGGCTGCGGCTCGGCGCCGACGACTACCTCGTCAAGCCGGTGCGACTCGCCGAACTGCTCGCCCGCATCGACACCGTCACGCGGCGCAACACCGCGGCCGGGCGCAACGCCACCACGAGCGCTCCCGCCGCACGGACGGTCCGCGCCGGTGACGTCGAGGTGGAACTCGACGCGCGCCGGGTCCGGGTCGCCGGGACGGAGGTCGAGCTGACCACGAAGGAGTTCGACGTCCTCGCCGCGCTGGCGGGGCGGGCGGGCACCGCGGTCAGCCGCGAGCAGGTCCTGGACGAGGTGTGGGGCGACGCCCACCACGCCGTGTCCCGCTCCCTGGACGTCCACCTCACCCAGCTGCGCGCCAAGCTGCGCCGCCCCGACCTGCTGACGACGATCCGCGGCTTCGGCTACCGCTTCGGCGACCTCGACGGGGACTGAAGCGTGCGCTTGAGGACCGACAGGGACTGAAGCGTGCGCTTGAGGACCGACAGGGACTGAAGCGTGCGCTTGAGTACCGACAGGGACTGACAGGGGCCGAGGGGGGACTGACAGGGACGGGAGGAGCCGACGCGTGCGCACCAGGGTCCAGGCCGCACTGCTGCTGTTCGTCGTGATCGCGGTGGCCGCGTTCGCCGTGCCGCTGCTGCTCTTCACCGCGTCCGACCGCACCCAGCAGCTGGTCCTCGCCCGCAGCGCCGACCTCGACCGCTTCGCGTCCCTCATGGACCAGGCCGCGGCGACCGGCGACACCTCGGCCGTCGCCGCCGAGGCACGCCGCTACACCGAGCTGTACGGGGAACCGCTGGTCGTCACCGACACGCGCCGCAACCCGGTCGTCCAGACCGGCGGCATGCGGGCCGTCGACCCCGCCGTGACCCGGCTGCTCGACGCGGCGCTGCGCAACCAGACCGCGCACCCCTCGGGCGCGCTACGACCCTGGTCACGGGGGTACCGGATGTTCGCCGAGCCCGCCGGTACCGGGACCCGGGTCTCCGGGGCCGTGGTGCTGCGGGCCTCGGTGGGCACCGCGTCGGAGGAGATCACCCGCCGCTGGGCCGCCGTCCTCGCGGGCGCCGCGCTGGCCGCCGTCGCGTGCACGGTCCTCGCCCGGGTCGCGACGGGGTGGGTGGTCAGCCCGCTGCGCCGGCTGGACCGGGCCGTCGGCCGGCTCGCCGCGGGGCTCCCGCCCGAGCAGACCCTCCCCCGCTCCCCACTTCGTCCGAGCGGGGCGACCCCCATGGGCGGCCCGCCCGAACTGCGTCAGCTGACGATCGGCTTCAACCGCATGGCGCGTACGGTCACGGCCGCCCTGGAGCAGCAGCGCAGGCTCGTCGCCGACACGTCCCACCAGATGCGCAACCCCATGGCGGCGCTCCGCCTGCGCGTCGACGCCCTGCACACGCATCTGGTCCCGTCCGGCGAGCGCACGTACAACGGGGTCACCACCGAACTGGACCGCCTGGAGACCCTGCTCGACGACCTGCTGGCCCTCGCCACCGCGGAGCACCGGGCAGGGGAGCTGACGGTGACCGACGGCTCGGGCGTGCATTGCGACGCGGCGGCGGTGGCGGCGGACCGGCACCGCCTGTGGGAACCGGTCGCCGAGCGCGCGGGATCCCGCCTGACCCTCCGGGCCGCCCCGGCCGCCGCCCCCTCGGTCCCTGTCCTGGCCGCCTGCACGGAGCGCGAACTCGCCCAGGTCACGGACATTCTCCTGGACAACGCCATCAAGTACGCGGGTGAGGGCGCGTCGATCTCCCTCCACTGCGCCGCCGCCGCCGGGTCGGGCTCGGGCTCCGGGTCCGGGTCCGGCTCCGTGGTTCTCACGGTGACGGACGACGGCCCCGGCCTCGGCACGGAGGAACTGGCCCTGGCCACGACGAGGTTCTGGCGCGCGGGCCGCCAACGCCACGACGGCACCGCGGGTACGGGCCTGGGCCTGGCCATCGCCGAACAGCTCCTGGCGGGCCGCGGCGGCCACCTGGAACTGGCCCCGGCCGAACCGAGAGGGCTGCGGGTGCGGGCGGTGATCCCCGGAGCGGAGCCGGGTCCGGCGCCGGACCCGGGTCCGGAACCGAGGCCGGGGCCCGGACCGCGGCCCCCCGGCGCCCGGGGCGCGTACGGCGGCACGCCATGACGAATCCGAACCCGAACCCGAACCCGAACCCGCACTCGCATCAGCCTTCGCGTCTTCCGCCGGTCGGCCGCCGTACCCTCCTCCACGCCGCCCTCGGCACCGCGGCCGCCGCCGTCCTGGGCGGTGCGCTCACGGCCGACGCCTCGCGGCAGCGGCCCGGACCGAGCGGTGTGCTGCGCGTCGCGACCGGCGAGCCGACCGCCTTCTACGAGGCGTTCGGCCGCCTCCTCACCGCGGAGGTCGAGTCGGCGTACCCCCGGCTGCGCTGCCGCGTCCGCACCACCGCGGGCAGCCTCACCAACATCGAACTGCTCCGTGACCGTCGCGCCGACCTCGCCCTCGTGCTCACCGACACCGCGCTGGCCGCCCAGGGCACCGACCTCTTCCCGCGCCCGGTGCCGCTGCGCGCGATCGGCCGGGTGTACGAGACCTACCTGCAGTTCGTCGTCCGCGCGGACTCACCCGTGCGCGAGGTGTCCGACCTTGCCGGGCACACCGTCTCGCTCGGCGCGACCGGTTCGGGCGCGGCCGTGCTGGGCGAGCGGCTCCTGCACGCGGCGGGCCTCGCCCCCGGCACCGACGTCCCCGTGCTCCATCTCCCGCTGGCCGACGCGGCCGACGCGATGCGGAGGGGTGCGGCGGAGGCGCTGATCGTCGCGGGCGGCGTACCGCTGCCGGATCTGACCGCGCTCGACGAGAGCCCCGGGCTGCGGTTCCTGCCGCTGGCCGGGCTGCTGCCGAGGCTCGGTGGCGGCGAGGGACTGGCCGGTTCGGGTCTGGAGGAGGTGTCGCTGCCGCAGGGCGCGTACCGGTCGGCGGGCGGGGTCGCCACCATCGGCGTGTCCAACCTGCTGGTGTGCCGTCCCGACCTGCCCCGTGCCGTCGCAGAGGCGCTGACCCGTCTGCTGGCCCGGCGCGCGACCGCCCTCGTACCCGACAACGCGGTCGGCGCACAGTTCCTCGATGTCGGCAGCCTAATCGGCACGGGCGGTGTCGCGCTGCACCCGGGGGCGGCGGAGGCGTACCGGGCGCTGCACGGCTGAAACCGCGGGGGAGGAGCGGGGGCGCGTAAGGGGCGCGCGGGAGGAGCATCGGGGGGCACGGGAGTCGTGCATCAATTCGAGTACACGCCCCCCGGATGACAAGGGCTTTCCAGGATCGTTCGGCTGCCGGCTTCCCGCCTCGTGATGGATTCGGAGATTGCCGGCGGGGGGGGGCCTGCGCGACCGTTCCCCGAACCGCTCCGTCCGCGGCGGGACGCGTACCGGCCCGTCCTCGTGCGGCGCACGGAGACCGGCGGGGAAGCGGCCTTCGCCGCGCTGCTGGAGTCGGGCGAGGTGCGCGAGGTGCACGACCGCATCGACGACCGGTTGGAGGAGCTGGTGGGCTGCCTGCGGCCGGGTGATCCGCCGGACGCGCGGGACCTGGCCGCCGTGGTGACCGAGCTGCGCGCGGGCGTCGAGCCAGGGCCGCCGGCACGACGCCACCACGTACGCGGCCCTGTCCCCGCAGTGGTGCGCCACGGCCACTCCGCGGGAACGGGCCGTCCTCGCCATGGACGGCACACTCCTGCCGGCCTGACGGCTGGGCCGGCGGCGGGGCGGCGGGCAGGATGACCCCATGACGAAACTTTCCGTACGGTCGGTCCGCCGTGGCTCCTCCGGTTCGGTGCTGTCGTTGTGGTCGCAGGACTCCGTGCTGTCGATCGGCTCGGTGGGTTCGGTCCTGTCGGTGGGCTCCGTCGGGTCGGCCCTGTCAATCGGCTCGATCGGCAGCGCCCTGTCGGCGGGCTCGATAGGTTCCTCCCTCTCGCTGCTCTCCACCGGGTCGTGGCTGAGTACGGGCTCGCTGTTCTCGGCGCAGTCGCGGTGGTCGGTGCTGTCGTGGCGCTCCACCGGCGGTTTCCTGGCCGTGGGAGGAGCCGTGGGGATGGCGGGAGTGGCGGTCGGCGGCGCTTTGCTGATGACGCGGATGCTGCACGGGGCCGACACCGGCACCGACTGAACCCTGGGCCCTGGGCCCCGGGCCCCGGCCCCGGCCTCGGGCCCCGGCCTCCGGCCTCGGGCTCCGGCCTCGGGCTCCGGCCCTGGGCTCCGGGCTCCGGGCTCCGGCCCCGGGCTCCGGGCTCGGGCCTCGGACTCCGGCCCCGGGCCCCGGGTTTCGGGTTCCGGACCTCGGACCTCGGGCCTCGGGTCCCGGCCCCGGGCTTGGGCTTGGGTCTCGGGCCCCGGCCCCGGCCTTGGGTCTCGGGCCCCGGCCTCGGACTCCGGCCCCAGGCTCCGGGTTTCGGGTTCCGGACCTCGGGCCTCGGACTCCGGTCTCGGCCTCGGGCGCTGGCCCCGGGCTCCGGCCCCGGGCTCCGGCCTCGGACTCCGGCCCCGGGCTCCGGCCCCGGGCTCCGGGTTTCGGGTTCCGGACCTCGGGCCTCGGACTCCGGTCTCGGCCTCGGGCGCTGGCCCCGGGCTCCGGCCTCGGACTCCGGCCCCGGGCTTCGGGCTTCGGGCTTCGGATTCCGGGCCTCGGGCTCCAGGCACTGGGCTCCAGGCACCGGGCACCGGGCCTTGGGCTCCGGGCCCCGGATCCGGCACTTCGTATCCCGGGCACCCGGACCCCGTATCCCGCACTCCGGGCCTCGCGATCGCCCCCGCGCCCCCGCCGTCCCGCCGTCCCGCCGTCCTGGGCGTCACGGCCGTGCCGTGTCGGGTCTCGTCGACGACCCCGGCGGGACCGGCGCCCGCGTCTGCGGTGTCCGTCATCTCCGTGGCGTTGCGACGGCTGTCGCGCGAAGGTGCTCGATGCCGGTGTCGAGAGCGGCCTTGAGGTGGGTGGACGTGGATGGCGGCAGGACGGCGGTGGCGGTGGTGGCGTAAGCCGCGGATGCGACGGGGGCGGGGGCGGTGATGGGGATGGGGATGGGAGCAGGGCGCGTCGGCCCGACGGGGCGGATGGTGACCCGCCCATCGGGCCGACGCGGCCGACCTGACGGGCGACGGTCCGGTGGACCGCCCGGCGCGACGAACCGCGCCGGGCGTTGACAGAGGGCGTGCGAAGGGACCGCACTCCGCATTCCCACCACCCGAGCCCTTTTCCGTCGTGACACTCCCCCATGGGCCCCTGTGCGCCCCTCGGTCACTCTTCCGGGCGCGTGACCGACGCCACAACAATGGTCCCTCACGCCCCCGCTCCTGGCAGTGGTGGCTACACCTGTCCGAGCCGGGGGGAACGGCGCGGGGCAGTCATCAGGCAGGAAGGCGGCCCGACGGCCGCCGAAAGAGGCGGCAGCCATACCGCCGGGGGGCAACAACAGCATGTCCGATTACATGACCCCTGCCGCCGGGCATCCGGTCGCAGCGGAGACGGGCCCGACAGGCCCCGCACATCGTCAGCGAAGCCGCCGGGGGAACGCCGCCGGTCACCACACGAGGGGCCGACGTGCGCACGGCACCCATCGGCGTCGTCTGGTCAGCCAGGGCGCGGCTCCGCTGATGGAGACCGTCGTGATCCTCCCCGCCCGGAACGAAGAGGACGGCGTGCTGCCGGCGCTCGACTCACTTGCCGGGCAGAGCTCCCCACCCGACCTGATCCTCATCGTGGTCAACAACTCCTCCGACCGCACCGAGGAGTTCGCTCGTGGGTTCGCCGACCGGCCCGGAGTGCCGCGTACGGTCGTCTTCAACCTGCCGGAGAATCCGCACAAAAAGGCCGGCGCTCTCAACCACGGCATCCACTGGCTGCACAGCGCATCCGGGGGGCTGGCGGCCACCGCGAAATACCTGCTGGTCATGGACGCGGACACCAGCCTGCACCCGAGGTTCCTGGAACGGGCGCGCAACGTCATGGCTTCCGACCGGCGGCTGGGCGGGCTCAGCGCCACCTGCCTCGGCCGCACCGGACTGTGGAAGAACCTGTGGCAGCGCTACCTCCTGGGAATGCAGATCATGGAGTACGGGCGCTATGCCCGTGGCCGCTACCGCTTCGGTATCCACAGCATGTCGGGAGCCGGCTCCTTCTACCGCACCGAGGCCTTGCTGAGCATCCTGCGCTGGCGCGGAGAGGTGTTCTGGGAGGACCACGCCAACCTCGTGGAGGACTACGAGACGACGCTCGCGCTGAAGGAGGTGGGCTGGAAGGTCACGGCCAACCAGCACTGCATCGCCTACACCGATCTCATGCCCACGCTGCGAGAGCTGATCGGCCAGCGCGAGCGCTGGGGGCGTGGCACGGTCGACACCCTGCGGCGGCGCGGCTGGACCAGGTACACCTGGTTCTCCATCACCAGCATGGTGCTCGGCTTCGTCGGCTTCCTCTACACGCTGGGCTGGCTCGCCACCTGGACCGGTGTGATCGCCGACAAGGGCTTCGTCCTGGACCCGGTCTGGCTGTGCCTGGTCGTCTTCTGGATCGTGTACGCGGCCTTCCGCACCCGCCACCTCGGCTGGAAGGGCGTCCTGGTCGACGTACTGATGCTGCCGGGACTGGTCTTCTCCACCGTGCGGGCCTACTGGTTCGTCTCCTCGGTCCTGAAGTCGTACGTCACCCGCGTCTCCGCCTGGCAGTGACCGGTTCGGGCACAGCCACGTCCTCTCGTGCCCGGATCCACGAAACCCGGCCGTACAACCGAACCGAACCGAACCGAACCGATGCGAACCGATGCGAACCGATCCGATGCGACCGACAGGTCGCCGAAAGGAACACGATCGTGAACTACCTCAGCGGTACCGGAACCGGTCTCGTCACCGGAGGGGCCTCCCTCGCGGCCACCGGAACGTCCTCCACCGCCGGCCTGCTCGTCGCGGCCAGCCTGGCCCTGGTGATGGGAGGGCTGGCGACCTACACCGCGGCCGCTCGCCGTCGGCGTCGTGATGCCAGCGCGGCCGGCCACTGAGCCGCGGCCCAGGAGACCCGTGGCCGTGAGCCGGCGCGTGGGCCGCACAAGGACACCGGACGTCCGGTGTCCGACTCGGCCACGACCGGACGGGTCGCACTCGAACATCACGGGTGGACCTGGTCCGACAGCACGAATCGGGCACGGCCCGAGCCGCGGATCCGTTCAGCTGAAGGGAACGGCCTCCGTGGGGGAGGTGTGCCAGTTGGTGACGATCGGGTCGTCGACCGTGATGGTGCCGACCGGCAGGGAGACCGGGTCGGGGTCCTCGTCGCCGACGGCGACGATGATGCTGTCCAGCTCCTTGCCACCGTCCGTGCTGGTGGTCTTCGGATTCACCCCGGCGTACGCGACGGTGCTCCCGCTCAGCTTGATCTGCTCGCCGACGGACTGCTCCGCGGGCCCCGCCTCGGTGCCGTCGGATCCGAACGCCACGGTCGGGAGCTCGGCGGGCAGGTAGCAGGTGATCCCCGACTTGGCCTTCGCGACGATCAGGATGTAACCACCGGCCTGGGTCTCGGACTTGGTGCTCCACGAGATGTCGTTGGCGCCGCAGACCTGTCCGACCTGCTCGCGCTCACCGTTGCCGGTGTCGGCGCCGGAGCCCTTGTCCGCGCTCTGCTCGCTCCCCTTCCCGCCCTCCTTCGCACTGCCCTTCGCACTGCCCTTCGCACTGCCCTTCTCGCTGTCCTTCCGGTCGCTCCCGGCCGACGAGCCGGACGGGGTGGCGGCATCGTCCGCCGGGCTCGCGGAGGAACTCCCCGAGGCGCCGGTGTCCGTGTCCGCGTCCGCCTCCTGGCACGCGCTCATCAGCAGGGCGCCGCCCACGACAGCTGCGGTGACGAGGATGGCCCTGCGACGGATGCCGAACATGAAGTCCCCTTTGGTGAAACGTAGTTGAGGCCGTAGCGGAGTCGCCCGCTCGGCGCTCGCTCGATCACTATGAGGGGGCTGCGACCCGAAAGGATCCCGACGGCTCCGTTCCAGGACAACGCCGTCACGGACTGGTGACATGATCACGAACGGCCGCACCGGCCCTGCCCGGCTTCGGAGCCGGGCACGGGCTCAGGAAAGCCGCCCGGCCTCATGGAGCGCGTCGAAGACCATCCCGTCGACGGCCGAGACCCGGTTCCGATCGGCGTAGCGGAACCAGGCCTTCTCGGCGATCTCCCGCGAAGGAGTCAGCCCGCCGCGGTGATCGGCGGTGTAGCAGATCATTCGGAAGGGACCGTGCTCCGGGTGGCCCGCGTGGATCTCGAAAGTGCCGAAGTGCACCATGGAACCGGGGACGATCGCCGCCCGCAGTTCTTCGTCGATCTCCCGCACCAGGGTCTCGCTGTCGGACTCGCCCGGCTCCCGATGACCGCCCGGGAAGTAGAAGCGATCCCTTCCGTGACTACGCGTCACCAACACCAGGCCGTCCCGGACGAGGACCCACGCCACCTTCTCCGGCACACCCCTGCCATCCACCATGACCGGACCGTAACGGAGCGCATCGCCTGCGTCAGCATCGTCCACGACTGAGGGGACCTGTTCCAGGCCGGTGGAGTGTTCCGGTACCGGGCCCCGCCGCCGGGCCCTCCCAGCCCGGGTCCTCTCAGACCGAGCCCCGCGGCACCGTCACCACGTGCTTGCCCGCGACACCGCCGCGCTCGAACGCCTCGTGCGCCGCGGCGATGTCCGCGAGCGGATACACGCTGTCGATCACCGGGCGCAGCGCACCCGAGGTGACGAGGTCGGCCACATCGCACAGCAGGGGAGTCTGCGGGTTGGCGCTGAAGGTACGGATGCGGCGGGAACCGTACACGCTGGAGGCGGCGATCGCGGCCAGGGCCGACGGGGACAGTCCCACGGTGACCATCCGGCCGCCCTTGGCCAACCGGCTCCGGTAGCGGGGCAGTTGCGAACCGACGGCGTCGACGACGACATCGAACGGCCCGATCTGTTCCGGGGCGGTGGAGCCGTGGTCCAGGACCTCGTCGGCGCCGAGGTCGGTGAGGAGTCCGGCGTGGCGGTCGCGGGCCAGCGCGGTCACCCGGCCGCCCATCGCGTGCGCCAGTTGCACGGCGGCCGTGCCCACACCGCCGGCCGCGCCCCGGACCAGGACCCGTTCGCCGCTCGCGAGGTGCACGCTGTCGCGCAGCGCGATCAGCGCCGTGGCACCCGCGACGACCAAGGAGGCCGCCTCGACCGACGAGAGGTCCGCCGGGGCGTGCGCGATCCGGCCCGCGGGGACCACGACGTACTCGGCCGCCCCGGCGACGGTGTGCCGCTGCCGCGGATGCACCATGCCCCACACCCGGTCCCCGGCCCGGAACCCCGGGACACCGGCGCCGGTCGCGGCGACGGTGCCCGCGAAGTCCAGGCCCGCGCCGATCGGGAACCGGCGTCCCGACACCATCTTCACTCCGCCAGTGCGGACGAGCACGTCGTGTCCGTTCACGCTGGACGCCTCGACCGACACCAGCACCTCCCCCGCGCCGGGAGAGGGACGGTCCACGTCGTTGACGCGCAGTACGTCCGCCGTACCGAAACCCATGATCTGAACGGCCTTCATGTCGCTGTCCTCACGTGACCGGATGTGGTGCGTCCGATGCTGAAGCCCGCACGCGGCATCACGGGCGTTCCCCTTTTCCTGGGTCCGGCAGACCCACCCTGGCGAGTCGCGCCCACGGCATACTGGCGCCGTGACCGACGCCCCGCACGTCCCGCACACCCCGCAGGTCCCGCAGGTCCTGAGCGACGGTCCCCGACGCGAGCTCGCCGACTTCCTGCGCACGCGTCGGACCCGGCTGCGACCGCAGGACGTCGGCCTGGAGCCAGGCCCGCGGCGGCGCGTCGCCGGGCTGCGGCGGGAGGAACTGGCCCTGCTGGCCGGGGTGAGCCCGGACTACTACCAGCGCATGGAGCAGGGACGCGACGTACGGCCCTCCGACCAGGTCCTGGACGCCCTCGCGCGCGCCCTCGGCTTCTCCGCCGGGGAGACCCGGCACCTGCACGCCCTCGCCGCCGCCGCACGCACCCGGTCCCGGCCGCCGCGTACGTACGCGGCGGGTACGTACGAGCCGTGTACGTACGAGCCGGAGGAGGTACCGGACACCACGCTGCGACTGCTGCGCGACATGACCTCGCCCGCTCTGGTCATCGGCCGTTTCCTGGACGTGCTGGCCTGGAACCCGCTCGGCGGCGCCCTGCTGGGGGAGTTCAGCCGGCAGCCGCAGCGGGAGCGGAATCTGCTCGCACTGTTCCTGAGCCCCGAAGCCGACCGGGCGTGCCCGAACCGGGCGGCCACCGTCGCCGAGCTGATCGGGATGCTGCGGACACAGGTCGCCGTTGATCCCGGCCATCCGCGCGCGGTCGAGCTGGTGGGTGAACTGGCGGTCCGGAGCGACGAGTTCGCGGCGCTGTGGGCCCTCCACGACGTGGAGGAACCGACCCGCGGCCAGATGCGCCTCGACCACCCTGAGGTCGGCGAACTGAACCTGGACTGGGACGTCTACCTGATACCGGGCGACCCGGGCCCCGCGCTCATGGTCTGCACCGCGGCCGAGGGCGGCCCCGACGCCGACCGCCTCCAACGGCTCGCCGACCTGCAGGGCGCCCGGAACGAACACCCCGCACGGGGATGACAGACGCGATGACCTGCACCCGTGTCACTCATGGTGCCGTGCGGCGCTGGGAGCACGGGCGAAGAACGTCCGGTCGCCCTCGGCCGGCAGCGCCTGCCCGTGGTCGGCGTACCAGCCCGTGGTCGGCGTACCAGCCCGGCGTGGATGGAACCCAGGCTTCCAGAGCCTCCGGGAAGGCGCACAGGGCCTCACGGCCGGTGATGTGATCGTCTGGTGTCAGGGATCGGTGATCGGTGATCGGTCATGGAGAGGCCCCCGCCCGGCCGGTGATCCGGCTTGCCGGTGTCAGGCGCTGATGTCGGAAGGGGCGCTCTCGGGGCCTTGGGCGCTGAGCTTCTGCCGTGTCTTCAGGACACCCGGAACGGTTCCCGCGGCGAAGGCCGCAACGGCCAGAGCGGAGATCGCCATGGCCCGCAACGCGGGTACTTCGTCTCTTCGGCATCAGGCCCTCCCCTGGCTGCGAGCCACCCGCCACCGCCGGAGTCGGAACCGGACCTGATCCACTACGGCTCCACTACGGCTCCACTACGGCGATCGCGTAGGACTGGCGAGTGGCAAGAGCTGATGCGGAACGCCGACCGGGCGGCGCACTCCGGAGCGGTGCCGGAGTACGCCGCCCGCGGGCGGGACGAGCTGCCGGAGGCAGTCCGCGCGGTCACCGCGGGTCGCGGTTGAACACCGCCTTCGACCAGCGGTAGCCGAGCCCCGCGAGGCCCAGGCACCAGACGATGGTGATCCACCAGTTGTTGCCGATCTCGGTGCCGAGAAGCAGCCCGCGCAGGGTCTCGATGGCGGGCGTGAACGGCTGGTACTCGGCGATCGGCCGGAACCAGCCCGGCATCGCGTCCACCGGGACGAAGGCGCTGGAGATGAGCGGCAGGAAGACCAGCGGCAGCGCGTTGTTGCTGGCTGCCTCGGCGCTGGGGCTGATCATGCCCATCCCGACCGCGATCCAGGTGAACGCCAGGGCGAACAGCGCAAGCAGCCCGAACGCCGCGATCCACTCCAGAGCCGTGGCGTCCGTGGAGCGGAAGCCGATGGCCACACCGACGGCGCCGACGAGAACCACGCTGACGACCGACTGCAGCACGCTGCCGATGACGTGCCCGATGAGCACGGAGCCGCGGTGGATCGCCATGGTGCGGAAGCGGGCGGTGATGCCCTCGGTCATGTCCATGGAAACGGACACCGCGGTGCCGACCAGGGTGCCGCCGATGGTCATCAGCAGGATGCCCGGGACGAGATACGCGATGTACTCCGAGCGATCGGCGCCGCCACCGCCGATGCCCGCGCTCATCACGTCGCCGAAGACGTAGACGAACAGCAGCAGCAGGACGATCGGCGTGAGCAGCAGGTTCAGGGTGAGGGACGGGTAGCGGCGCGCGTGCAGCAGGTTGCGGCGCAGCATCGTGCTCGAGTCCCGCACGGCGAGCGAGATCCGGGTCGGGCGGACGGGAGCCAGGGGGGAGCTCATCGGACAGCCTCACCTTTCTTGTCGGTTCGGTCGGTGCCGCCGGTCAGGGCGAAGAACACGTCGTCGAGGTCGGGGGAGTGCACGGTCAGCTCGTCGGCCTCCGCACCGGCGGAGTCCAGCCGGCCGAGGAGGGAACGCAGCTCGCGCTGGCTGCCGTCGCCGGGGATCCGCAGCGCCAGCGCCTCGTCGTCCCGGGTGGCCTCGCGCAGCGCGGAGGTGGCTCTCCGGTACGCGGACGGATCGGTGAAGCGGAGCCGGACATGCCCGCCGGGGACCAGCCGCTTCAGCTCGTCGGCGGTGCCCTCGGCGGCGATCCTGCCGTCGTTCAGCACGGCGATGCGGTCGGCGAGTTCGTCGGCCTCCTCCAGGTACTGGGTGGTGAGGAGGACGGTGACGCCGCCCGTGACGAGTTCGCGGATGATCTGCCACATGTTGTGGCGGGAGCGCGGGTCGAGGCCGGTGGTCGGCTCGTCGAGGAAGATGATCCGCGGCTCGCCGACCAGCGTCATGGCGATGTCCAGGCGGCGCTTCATGCCGCCGGAGTAGGTGGAGGCGGGCTTCCTCGCGGCCTCGGTGAGGTCGAAGCGCTCCAGTAGTTCGGCGGTGATCTGTCGCCCCTCGCGCCTGGACAGGTGGTGCAGGTCCGCCATGAGGAGCATGTTCTCCTCGCCGGTGATCAGCCCGTCGACGGCGGAGAACTGCCCGGTGACACCGATCGCGGCGCGCACGCCGTCCGGTGACGTGGCGACGTCGTGGCCCGCGACCTGGGCCTGTCCGCCGTCGGCGGTGATGAGCGTGGAGAGGATCTTCACGGCGGTGGTCTTGCCGGCGCCGTTGGGCCCGAGCAGCGCGAACACGGACCCGGCGGGGATGTGCAGATCGATGCCGTCGAGAACGGTCTTGTCGCCGTACGACTTGCGCAGACCGATGGCGGAGACGGCGGCCGGCGCCTGCGGACCGTCGTCCCGCCTGGACGTGGACATGACAGATGAAGGCATGGGGCCCTCCGATCGAAGGCTGACGTGATGAGAGTGATGAGAGTGATGAGAGTGATGAGAGTGATGAGAGTGATGAGGGGGATGAGAGTGATGAGGGGGAAGGGGGCGGCTGACGACGTGGTGCTCAGGCCCTGGCGCGGCGGACGTCGATGTTGCCGTACTTGGTACGGGCGTGGACCTTGACCGTGTCCTCGGTCTGCTCCGGGCTCTCGGAGGTGGTGAGCGTGTTGCGCACCTGGCCCAAGCCGGAGCTGACGTCGAGCCAGGTGGCCGTGCCCTCGCGGACGCCGATGTCGATGGCGCCGTAGTTGGTCTCCAACCGGACGGTGCCGCGGGCCACTTCGCCCACCCGCAGGGTGCCGTGGGCGGTGGTGGCGGTGACCGAGTCCTCGGCCCGCCGGATCTCGATGTCGCCGTTGGCGCCGCTCACCCGCAGCTCGCCGGTCGCGGCGTCGACCGTCGTGGTGCCGTGCGAGTTCTTCAGGACGGCGGGGCCGCCGAGGAGGCCGACGCGCAGACTGCCCGAGCTGGTGGTGATCTCGGCCCGGCCCTCGACGCGGTCCACGGCGATCGAGCCGTGCGACGCGGTCAGTTGGAGCGGACCCGTCGTGTCGAGGCGGACGTCGCCGGACGAGGTCCTCACGTGGACCTCGCCCAGCCGGCCCTCACCCAGTACCTGGGCCCAGGCACCTGTCATGTCGACGCGCGAGTCCGCGGGCAATTCGACCGTCACGTCGACGGTGCCGGTGCGACCGAGCCCGAGCAGACTGCCCTTGGGCGTCCTGACGGTCAGTACGCCGCCCGTGTACGTGACCTCGGTCTGCTCGGCAGCCCGTGCGTCCAGGTCCTTCTTCGGGTCGCGGGGCCGTACCTCGACGACGGTGTCGAGGCGGTCATCCGCGGTGAACCGGATGGAACCGGCCTCCACGCGCGCCGTGACCGAGATCGCTTCGGGGGTGTCGAAAGAAGGCATGGCTGTCCCGTCCTCTTGGGTCCTTGGGCCGTCCCCGCTGGTGGGACGTGGTGTGGGTGAAGTGGTGCCGGCGGGCGCGGCTAGCGCACCCAGCCCGTGAAGCTCTGTCCGACGGCCTGGGCCTTCTCCGGCGTACGCGGCCGGGTGCCGCCGTCGACCGCTGCCGACACGGCGCGCACCAGCCACGCGTTGACCGACAGGCCCTCGTGGGTCGCGGCCTCCTCGGCGCGAGTCTTGAGGTGGGCTGGCAGACGTAGGTTGACGCGGGCGGTGCCCCCGTCGTCGCCGTCGGCCGGGACCGGGGCCGGGGCCCTGAACGGTTCGGCGGGTGCGACCGGCTCCGCGGGGGCGCCGCCGTGGGCGGGCGGCAGTGTCACCACGAAGTCGGGGTCGAGTCCACGCAGCCGTACGTCGACCGAGCCGGGGGCGATCTCACGGGTGATCTCGTCCATCGCGGCGGAGAGCACGTTGAGCAGGGTCAGCCGGGTCACCGACTCCAGGGGAGCGGTGAGCCTTCCGGCCAGCTCGCGGGCTTCGTCGCCACCGGCTTCGGCGGCCACGACGAGTTCGCGGCGGAGGGAGTCGACATACGGGGTGAGATCCATGACGCCATATTGACACCATCGTGGCGCCACTTGCAAGCCTGGGGGGCGCTTTTGCGGGGTGGGCTTGAGATGGTGTGCCCTGAGCTGCGGAAACATGAAAGAGAAGCCCCGATCCATTGTGGCGCCATGCGTACACACGCGTCTTCAGGGGTGTGGAATGGCGACGGGTTGCGCCACCCGGCGTCAACGACGTCCCGTGTGGCGTCGGATGGTGCCGTGAGAGGCGGCTTGTCCCGGCCTCTCGGTCTATGACCGAGTCGAGCCCAGGTCGCGAGGCGGATGACCTCGGGCCTTCGGCTGGTCGTCGGTCCGACACCTGCTGTGGCATCTACCGCTATCGACGTGCAGTGAAGGCGCGTTGGAGGCCTGTTGAAGGCGTATCGGACCGCTGACCTGCGCATGCGCGGCCCCGGCTACGTCGGGATGCCATTTTGGACTCGTGATGGTGCCACTGTTGTGCCATAGTGGCACCACCAATAACGCGCTCCACGGTCTTGCAGACCGAGGAACGCGCGTTTCGCGGAGTGGGTCACCGAAGGGGTCGGATCGTGGAGACAGCACACAGCCAGGAGCAGGTGGCGCCCGCCGCCTTCACCGCCTTCACCGCCTTCGCCCGCTTCGTGCTCTTCGGCGGTGGGGTGGGGCTCACCTCCAGCTTCGCCGTGACGGCCCTCGCTTCCTGGACTCCCTGGGTTCTGGCGAACGCCCTGATCACCGTGGTCTCCACGCTCCTCGCCACCGAGCTGCACGCCCGGTTCACCTTCGGGGGCGAGCACGCGACCTGGCGCCAGCATGCGCAGTCGGCCGGGTCCGCAGCGATCGCGTACGCGGTCACCTGTGTGGCGATGCTGGTCCTGCAGCAGCTGGTGGCATCGCCCGGTGCCGTGCTCGAACAGGTCGTCTACCTGTCCGCCTCCGCACTCGCCGGGGTCGCGCGGTTCACGGTGCTGCGCCTCGTCGTCTTCGCACGGAACCGTTCGCAGGCCGCTCCCACCCTTCGCGCCGCCCGTCCCGTACACGCGACCATGGCCCGCCGCGCTACGGCCCCGGCCGATCCCGCGGTGCTCTGCTACGCCGCCTGACCGGCCCCGGCGGGTGGGGAAGCGCCCGAGGAGCTACGGGTTCGTCGCTCCTGGACATGCAGCACGGCTCGAACGGGCCGCCTCGGCATGTCCCCACGACTCGTACAAGGGCCTCACGCGGGGCTTGGACCTCGGGACGGGGCAACTGGGGGTAAGCCGACATCGATCAGGAGTCCAGCCAGGTCTTCCAGGCGTTCCCGTTCCTCGGCAGTGCTTCGTCAAGCTGTTCCGAGACGCCCTGCTTGCGCCGGCACGGGCGCGCCATGACCTCAGAGACGGCACAGGCGGAGGAGCAGCCGCCCTTCGGCTCGTAACCGGTGGAACGCCACCACTCGCGGCCGGGGGCGGGATCCGGGTGCCGCGGGCCGGCTCCCGGGCCGCGCTTCCCGGCGGAGAGTTCTTCACCCCACGTGCCGCGGCACGGCTGATGCGGGACGCCGCCATAGAGGACGAGGACTCGGCGCGATGCGTCCACGACCCGTATGCGCGCGCAGGCGAGATGCTTGACGGAGCCGCTGAACGCCTCGGTGGCGTTGTGCCTCTGACCCTGCGTGGTGAGAGTCCGCAGCGCGGCACGCTTCAGCTCGCCGGAATGAACCTCGCACCGCACGGGATCCCGGTCGAACTGGAAGCCGGCACCGCGGCCCCATGGAACGAAGGTGCCTGGCCGAAGGGCCACCGGGCCGATCTGATCCTGACCAATCCGCCACGTCCTGGTGTCACTCAAGGACGAGGGCCGTGCAGGTGTGGTGATGCCGGTCGGCGGGGGCACCTCCACAGACGTCTGGGAGCGGGAGATCCGGAGCAGGCTGGTGGAGGACGGTGCTGTCGAACGCATTGTCGCGTTGCCGCCCCAACTCTTTTCCGGAGCTCAGGTGTTCGTCTGCTTGTGGTTCTTGCGGCGTTCCGCGGCGGTGTGCGAGGAGATCCTGTTCGTGGATGCCCGGGGCCTGGGCGACAAGGCGGCCCGCGGACCCCGGGTCCTGTCCGACGAACACGTCGAGGCCGTCACAAAAACCGTTCAGGCATGGCGACGAGGGACCGGATTTCGTCTCGGTCGGCAGAGCGCGGGCCACCTTGCGGTCGCTGCTCCGCTGGAGGCGGTGCGGGCTGGCGGTTACTCGCCCAGCCCCTCCGACCATGTGGACAGATGGACGTCCACGGCGTTCACGGCGTTCACGGCGTCACCGGCCGATGCGGCTGCCGAGGCAGCAGCCACGGAGCAGGTGCTCTCCGCGGCGAGGCGTCGGACCGAAGCCATGGGCGGCGCGGTCGATGCGCTCTCGTACGACCCGTTGCCATCGGCCACCGTGCTCTCGTCCGACGGGCCACCTCATGACTGGCGTCGGGTCCCGCTGGGAGAACTGGTCGACATCATGGCTGGCCCGTCCTGCACACGCCTGACGGCCGCGACCCGCCACCACAGCACACTCGCCGCGCGTCTGCTGAGGCGGTCCTTTACGGCGGCACTGCATTTGCCACGCCGATGGGGCTCTGCGCGCTTGTCCCGTCTGCAGCCGGTCAACTCTGACGAGCTGACATGTCCTGCGGAAACCCTGCTGCGGGGCGCGGTCCCATCGAGGTCCGTAGTCCATTGCTGCAATACATCAATCCAGTACATGGACTACCCTTGGTACATGTCCATGAAGCGCACGAACGTCTACGCGGATCCCGAGGACCTGGCGATCATCAAGAAGGCCGCCAAGCGTCGCGGCATAAGCGAGGCCGAGATCATCCGCCAGGGGATCCACCTCGCGGCGATGGCGAACCGCGTCTGGGACGAGCCGCTTTTCTCACGCACCTTCGAGGGGCCGGGACATACGCTGTCCAAGGGCGAGGTCCGTGACGCGGTCGCCGACGCGGTCCGCTGTGAGACGGACTCCGGAACCGCCGCGTGATCGTCGTCATCGCGGACACGTCCGGCCTCCTGGCCGCCCTCGACGCGACGCACCCTGAGCACGGAGCGGCGAACGAGGCGATCATGACGGCAGGACTCCTGGTCATGTCACCGCTGCTGCTGGCGGAACTGGATCACGTGGCCACGCGCGAGTTGGGGCGTGCGGCCGCCGTCAGCGCGGTCGACGACCTGCGGCGCTGGATGAGCCGGGGCCGGATCGTCATGCCTGAGATCACGGAAGACCACTTGGGTACCGCGCAGTCCGTCCGAGTCCGCTACGACGCGCTCGACCTGGACCTCGCCGACGCGGTGAACGTGGCGCTCGCCGCCGACTACGACACCGACGCGATCCTCACCCTCGACCGACGGGACTTCCGGGCCGTACGCCCGTTGGGCCACCACAAGGCGTTCCGCGTCCTCCCCGACGACCTCCCGCTCTGACGCGAGATCCAGCTGTGGCCAGGCGCACGCATCTGCAGGGGGCTCGTGCTCTCCGCGTGCCCAATCGTCGATGGCGGACGGCCCGCGAAACGCAGCGACGGCTCATCAATAAGCAAGCCCCAGGCTGCTGACCTGGGGCTTCAAAAAGAGCGGGTGACGAGAATCGAACTCGCACTCTCAGCTTGGGAAGCTACGGCGCTTGGGCGGGCTCCATGGCTCTGACCAGTGCGTATATAAGGTTCTTGGAGAGGTCCCACGGGTCGGATTGCATCCCTGTTGTCCGTAGTTCTCCGTCCTTACGGGCACGCGGAGGGCACGAGGCTCGGGCGGCTTGCCGAAAGAGGGTGGGTGCCCGGAAGGGCCTGACCCGAGCCGGGACAGGTGGCAGACCTTCGGGGCCAGATTGCGGCTGCGCATGAACCATCTTGTGCTTTCAAGGCTCGACGTTAAGGGCATCCTCCATCCTGCGTCGGGGCCAGCGTTTCTACCGGCACAATTCTTTGATCAGCGTCTGCAGTTCCTCCCCGTCCAACAGTTCTCGGTGGGCGAGCCGGTTGCGGGCATCCCGGATGATGCGGAGGTGACGGCGGTCGCGTTGGGTCAGGGCAAAGGCGCCGTCGCGGAAGGCTCCCCACATGGCGCCCACCTCCATGGTCTCGATGAGGGTGCTCGGCGGCACGCCGCTCTCGTCCAGGTCACGGCGTGGCCCGTACTGCTCGGCGAGGTGCTGCAGGGGGATGCGCGCGTTGGCCCGGACGACATCCGTGAAGCGCTCGCGTGAGGCGTCCAGCAGGGGGAGCAGCACGTGGTTCTGGGCCAGCCACACCTGGGATGCCATGGCGCGCTCGTTGTTCAGGAAGTGGGCCGGGTGACGGCGGAGCCGACCGCCCCAGCTTTCCACGGCAGCCGCGTTCCAGGCGGGCAGCAGGGTTTCGTCGGGGTGGGCGCCCGGGCTGCGGGCAAGGGGCTGGTCGGACAGGAGGAACGATTCGGGAGCGAGTTCAGTCTCAACCACCTCGCGCAGGGCGTTCGGCAGAGTCTCTGGGCGGCCGTCGGCCCACCGCGCGGCCAAGGCCGACGCGATGTCGAGGAAGGGTCCGCAGATCTCCGTGATGGTGGCTTGGGTGACGGCCTCGTAGAGCTGCCTGCGGGCGAGGGAGGAGTCGGGCGGTGGGCGAGAGAGGGCGACCACCGTGGCGGTGTCCAGGCGGCCGGTGACGCCCCACCACCAGTGGACCGCCACGTCCTCCCGCACGAGTTGGTCGGGCAGGCCAGGCAGCAGGTCGTCAGTCGTGGCGACCACCAAGGCCCGTGGACCGCGGCCCGGCGGCAGACCGGCCTCCTTCGTCACTGCCACCATGCGGCGCAGTAGATGGCCGGTGGCGGACGGTGCGGACTCGCGCCATCCCCGGACCACTACTGGCCTGGTCTCGGGCTCGCCATTCCGGCATCTGACGAGGCGGGTGAGCACATCCCCCTCTTCCTCGTCGCCCCCTGACCCGTCGTTGCTGTCCGTCGTGCCGCCCTGGAGGTTCACCTCCTTCGCAAGGCGCTCCAGAAGGCCGGCCAGAGCCTCCGCCTCGGACGGGCCGCCGGCCTGTCGCCCTGGCCCGCCCTGGAGGGGCGGCGCTCCCAGTTCTGACGCCGTCGGCGGCGCGGATCCGAACAGATCGCCGAGTCCGTCGTCGTAGTCCAGGACCGGGGCGAGGCCGGACCACCGGGCGGTGTCGGGTGCCGCCCGCTGTGAGGGAAGCCAGGTATCGGCCGTGAGCGGGGCCGCGTCGCCGGTCCCAGCCGGAGGGAGTAGCACGTAGTCGCCCAACTCGTGCAGCACCTCATCCAGCAGGTCCTCGCTCGGCGACCCGGGGCCGTTCACCAACCGTGCGGGTAGCAAAAGCAGGCAACTGCGCCCTTGTTCCAGGTCGTTCGTCAGACGGGCGAGTCGGAGCCGGACGCCGGGCAGCGCCGTCATCCCGATGGCCGTGGGGTACGTCACGTCTGGCGCTCCACCGTCTGCAGCGCCCGGAAGCTGACCAGGTCGAGGGCGTAACCCTCCTCCACGTCGTCCAGGACGCCGTGGTCCTCCAGGCTGCGGATGAACTCGGATGTCTCCTCGACGGTGAGACCGGTAACCGCGGCGATGTCTACATGGGTAGACGCGTCACCGGGCTCCAGGTACTGAACCCACGTGCCCAGCAGGGCGAGGGTCCGCACGTCGAGCTCGACCCGTTCCAGGTGGCCGCGTGCAGCCTCCTCCCGGTCGTACACGGCCTTGCTCGTCTCTAGAGCCGTCTCCAGGGTCGCCCCGCCCCGGGTCGCCAGATCGACGGTGCGCTCCACCAGATGCGGCCAGCCACCCGTCGCGTCTACCAGGCGGCTCCTCTTGTCCGGGGTGTCGAACGGGCACTCCGGCCATGCCCGAAGACTGTCCACGCTCCACCGCGCAGGCCGTATCACTTCCATGACCCGCTCATCGTCGAGTACCGACCGCACCCGCGGATCCACCAGGGCGATCACCGCACGGTTCTTGCTCTCCTGGGAGACCGCCGTGTACTGGTAGAAACGTTCCAAGATCTCGGTGAAACTGTCCATGCCCAGGTAGCGGAGGTCGGCGATGACCACGCCCGGCAGCCGGTCTCGGGTGGCCTTGGTCAGGACGTCGACGAGCGTGTCCGGCGCCGCGTTGTAGACGGCGAGCTCGCGCGCCTCGGCGTAGGACCGGACGGCGTCCATGGCCACCTTCGGCCCGTGCGCCTTGGTGAGGCACACCAGGCGGAGTCCGGGGCTGGTGGCGAGGAACAACTCCTGCTCGGTTAGCGGACTGTAACGGTGCACCCCCTCGCGGTCCTGCCCGACCAGGCGCCGCGAGAACCGCGGGTTGTAGTCGTAGGGCAGGCTGAACTTGGTCTGTTCCAGTTCCAGTTCCAGGTCCTCCCGAGTGCCTAGCATGTGCACCACGTTGGGGCTACGCACCGCGTACCGCCGGTGGTCGCCGACCTGCTGGGCCAGCAATCCCAGGCCGACCATCTCGTCCAGGTAGATCTTCACGTCGTTGGCGGTCAGACTACGGAAGCCGTCCTCCCAGTGCGCCTTCGCCGCGTGCAGGAGTTCGTCGGCGTCGTAGCCCCGCTGAAAGCCGTCGGCCTGGCTCCGCAGCGCGATCACCAGGGCGAGCACGCGGTAGCGATCCTCCAAGTTGATGGTGAGCCTCATCCGCTCGGCGATGGACCGGTGCACCTCCGCCGACTGCGTCACAGCCCGGATGTCCTCCTCGGTGACGGTAATCGGCCACTGCGCCGAGCCGACCGGCTTCTCACGCAGCGCGGTGACCAGCCGTTCGCAGAAGATCTGGACCAGGCACGCCTGGTAGTTGGTAGCGGCGAGCACTCGCCACACCAGCTCCGCCCGCTCGAACCGGTACCCGAACGCCGCCATCGGTCCGACGACCAACCGCTGCGCCTCGGCTGGCTTGAGCGGGCCGATCAGCAGTTCACGGCCATGGGCTAGTGGCACGTTCGACAGCTTGCTGAACCGCTGCACCTGGTGCAGACCGGCGAAGATGACTTTGAAACGGCGGTCGGTGCTGTCCATCAGTCCCTTTAGCCGCGCCACGTTGGCGAACGTGCCTTCGCCGCCTGCACCGCGCACCGCCTTGGAGTCGGCTGTCAGGAAGGCGTCCGCCTCGTCCGCCAGCACCAGCACTCGTCGGTCCGGATTCTCCTCCAGCCAGCGGCGGACTTGCTCCACGAGCCGGTCCGGCGGCATCGCGGTGGACACCTTCGGCCCCAGGATGCCCACCCGCTTCAGCTCTGCGGCGAGCACCGGCCAGATCCTCTCGGCTGGTTCGGCCTCCCCCACCCCGCGTGCCTTCAGGTCCAGGTAAACGGCCTTGCGCTCCGGGCTCGACGGATAGTCCGCCTCGACTTTGCGGAGCAGCGCCGACTTTCCGAGCTGCCGACCTCCGTACAGGAAAAGGGCGCCCAGCGGGTTCACGACCTCGGCCATCTCCTCGCTCCGGCCGTAGAAGACCTCCGGCGGTACCAGACCCGCCACGAATGGCGTGTACGGCTTGAACCCTGTCCACGGCAGGGTCACCCGCTGCAGCGCGCGGAAGGAGCGCGGTGACCGGGCTACGACCCAGCCGAAGACAGCCGGGTCTACGACCAGAGCCTGCTGCGACGACGTCCGGGCGTGCATGACCAGCTTGCGGCGGCCCGTCATGCCCAGCGGGTAGAGGTAGAGGATGATGCACGCGCCGGTGTCGTTGCGGTCGAGCAATTCCAGCGGGCTGCGGCCGCGCAGTTCGTCGGTCACCACCAGGACCGTGTAGGTGGAGGCCGCGGAGCCGAGATCCGCGATATAGCCGGGCGCGCTCTCGTCGGCGCGCAGCTTGGCGCTGAGCCGGAGGATGCCGCGCACCTGGCGCTGGTCGTCGCGGGAGGGCGGGCGGCCCTCAAGCCCCAGCAGACGCAGCACGGTCGGCACGTGCTTCTGCCACTCCGCGCCGCGGGTCGTTGGCCTGCCGAGTGCGTCCCAGGATTCCAGTCCGGCCAGCGCGGTGTCGGTCAGCGGTTCCCCGTCCGCGTAGGCATCCGCCCACGGACGTGCCGAAATGCCCTGCTGACCTGACTTGACGGGGGTGACGGTCTCCAGTCCGGCGACGAAACGTTCCAGGTCCTCTCCCGGCGCCTCGCCGCTCCATTCCGGCAGGCTGTCGCCCTTGCGTAGCAGCGCCAGACACTCCTCTGCGGTGACGGTGTCGTCCGCCTCCAGCAGACCGTGGATACGGTCACGGTCCTTCTCGGATAGGTTCATCGACTCCAGTTGGCCGCGCAGCCTGCGTACATGCGCCTGCACCCGGTCCTCGAGCTCGGCCTCCAGACGGCGGATTCGCTTGACCGTGGTGCGGAAGGCTCCCTCGGGGACGGCCTGATCCAACTGCTCCAGACGTCCCACCAGGTCGCGTTCGGCGAGTACGTCCAGGTTCTGCTGGGTGCGCAGCTCCGCGAGCAACCCTGACGCCACACGGTGCCGCTCCGCTCGGATCGCCGACCAGCGCGCCCACTGCGTGGCGCGCCGCGCCCGCCAGTCGGCCGGCAGCATGTCGCCCTCCGTCCCGACGGAGGGGACGAGCCCTTGGCCGAGGGCCTCGACCAAGGCGTCCGCGAGGTGCAAGTCGCCGCGCTCGATGTAGGCGAGGAGTACGGACGGCACGTCCACCGGACCGAGCGACGCGCCCATCGCCTCGACGAAGCCGGGAGCGGCCGGATCCGGCTTTCCCTCGGGGGTGCGCGGCAGGTCGGGAGAGGTGAGCAGCGCCTCGGCGGCGGGGCGCAACGCCTGGGAGAAGGCGGGTACCGGCCCGTGCCCGTACCCGTCCGGACCAGACTCCTTTCCGTCCTCCGTCTCGTCCGAGCCCTCGAGGAGGGTTCTCCGGGGGCCGGTGGCGGACGGCGCGTCCTGGCCCTCGAGCCAGCACCGCAGGCGCAGCAACGCCGCGCCTCCCACGCCGGAGGGCGGTTCCTCCTCCTTGACCTGTGCCAGGGCGTGGCCCAGGTCCGTCACCGTATCGCTGCGTTTTTCGACCTCCGACGCGGCCAGGGCGCGTGCCCGGGTCAGCAGGGTGACGACCTGGTCAATGCGGCTGAGCAGGGAGCGCCGGGCCTTCGCCTCAATCGGTACCTTGGCCTGCTTCGGGGTGCGGATCGCCGCGTCGGCTTCCTCGATTGTCCGCTCCGCCGCGTCACGCTTGCTGAACACGCGCCAGGCGTCGTCCAGCAGGGACCGCTCGACGGCGCCGGAGGCCCAGTTCTCGATCGCCCGTAGGGCGAAGCCAAGCGGCTGGTCATGGCGCATCAGCAGGTTCTGCACCTGGGTGGCGCGCGCGTAGCCGATCCGGAGCTTCGGCACTTCCTCCCGGAGCCGGGCAGCCTCCTGGGCTACTCCGGTGCGAGTAAGCGAGGGGTTCGTGTCGACAGAGAACCGCAGGGTCGCCGGATCCAGCGGCTGGAAGCGCTTCAGAATGTCGAGCGCGCACTCCAGCAGACGGCGCCAGGGACCGTGGAGGGAGACGCACGGGTCGCACTGCAGCAGCACGTCGTTCGGGTGGCCTGCGACGAGTCCCGCCCGCACGGAGGCGACGGCGGCCACCATCAGTGCGGGGCGGTCGCACTGGAGGCGCTCCAGGTCGGGGCCGAAGCGGGAGATCACCGCGGTGCCGTCCTCCGGCAGGACGGTGGCGAAGGCGGCGTCGACGAAGGCGAGGCAGTCGGCACGGTAGGAGGGTTCGCTAGAGCCGGCGGTCATCCAGTACGCCTCCTGGAAACGGCCAGCCTGCACCAGACGCTCCACCGGGGAGACGGAAGGGCCCTCCAGGGACAGCGGGTTCCCCTGCCAAACGAGGGGTCTCTTCGCGTCTGCCTGCTCCGGTGCCGGGTCGGCAGGCATATGAGGGGAGTTCGTCACGGTGGCGGCTACTTCGGATGCGGTCCCGCCGGTTCTTTCGATGTCGGCCGGCGGCGGCTCGGGCATCGTCCGCCGGGAGGGCGGCTCCGCCGCTGCGGGGCTGTCCGGCTGGGGGCACGCCTCCTCCGGGGCGTCCTCAGGCGCCAGAGTCGGTTCCGCAGCGGGGGTCGCCGTGGCCGGGGTGGCCGGCTCGGGCGACTCAGCCAGGTCTAGCGGCCCAGGGCCGGTCGCCAAGGCCGCTCCCTCCCTCCCATCGTCCTGCTGCACGTCTCCGCGCGATGGCGTCTGCCCTGCGGCTTCGTCCCCCGCTCGGGGCGACGGCACCCGGACCACGTCTGCGTCTGCGCCGGCCTCCGGGTCGGTCTCGACCGCCTCGCCTCCCAGCTCCGCAATCTGCTCGTCTAGAGCCCGCAGCGCCTGCCGCATGGGGTCCACGTGAGATCCTCCGCCGGTCTGCTCGATCATCCGCAGGGTCGCGAGCAGCCCCTTCCGCTGTTCCTGCAGCGTGGCGCTACGGCTCGCCCGCTCACCCGCCCTCTGCTCCTCGGCGTGCAGATCGTCGACAACCCCCTGAAGCTGTGACCATCCGCTGTCCTCCGGCCATCCCCGGCCGACTTTCTGCGCCGCTTGCGCGGCAGTCGCTCGCTCGTTGTTCCATTCGGCCACGCGTGCCAGCACGCATTCTGGAACGGTACGTCCGTCGGACACGTCCTCAGCAGTGGACCGCAACAGGCCGGTAAGCTCCTCCGCCTTCGGGTGAAGCCTGCCCAGCGTCTTCTCCAGAACCGACGCTGTAACTGGATCGGAAAGGGCCGTCATCTCCTGGCCCCGCTCGCCGTTTTCGCCGCCTACTTCGGTCACAGACTTTCCCCTGTTGCTCTTCTCCCGCAGAGACATGTTTTGATCCGCCTGCGCATCATGACTGTCAACCGATTTCGCTGCCGCTTCGGCGAACCGCGTCCAGTGCTCCTCCACTATCGCCTGCTCAGGAGTTCCCGCCTCCGAAGCGAGCGCGTGGAGCGTCAACGTGGCCAGCACCGGCGGAAGTGCGGCGAGCAACGCCTCGAAGCCCTTGAGGTCCGCCCCCTCGAAGCCCTTTGCAGGCAGGTCCTCGCGGGCGTTCAGCACATCGCCGGCGAACTTCGCCGCGGCCTCTGCCACAACCTTGACGTCGCGCACTTTGGCACGGCCCAACCAGGCGCGCACGGTCAGAATTTCACGCTTACCGTACCGAACCGACCTGCCGGGAAGGGGGACTTTCGCCAAATACGGCAAGGGCCCCGGAATATAGAGAAGTTCACGCAGCCCGATATCGTCCAGACCGCACAGCCACGCCTTCAGGTCCCCACCCGATCTTGCCATGACGCAATGATGCCAGAGCATGACGATTGAGCCAATCCGCAGGCGCGAATCATTGAAGGTGAGAGGGGAAATAAAACGGAATTTGGGCCTCCATTCGTGGCCGTTGTGAGCCCTAGGCCCTCACGCCGGGCGACGTGGGACGAGGTAATGCCCCAGGAATGCACTCGCGATCAGTCGATGCTCGGTTCCTCCATGTCGTCTGGCAAGGGGTGGGGCGAGTCCGGCCGAGGTGGAGTCGGGGGCACTCCTCGGACCCGCCCCGTTCACCGGCTGCTGTCCTTTGGTCTTTGAGTAGCTCGTCGAGGCTGACGCCACTGAAAGACTGGAAGCGGCGGACCAGCTGCGAGGCGAGGAACGTTCCGATGTTCGGTTGGCCGTATGGCAACGGTGCGTCCGGCTGTGCGATGACCTCGACTCCCCGCTGGTCCCGGCCGTACAGGGCGCGCTTCTGGTCAGGAACACCATCGGGTCGTCCTCCAGATGTGGGCAGAGCCTCGCGGCGGTGCGAGCGTGCTTGCAGCACACGGGAGGCTGGTTCGTGAGGACGCCCGCCTGAGCCGGTTCGTGGTCCCGTGGGCTGGCGAAGAAGATGAAGCCGAGCGGTGTGCGAGTGGGACGGGCGCAGACCTGACAGGTGAGTGTCTGCATGCACACCATCTGCCGGTGTGGGTGCATCAGCTTCCACTGCGGTTCAGCGGTGGTCCGGCCACCGGCGTTAACGGGATTCCACCCGCATCCGGCCCAGAGCACGCCTCGCGGGTTCCGGTCCCGGGATCCGCGTCCGTGTAGTACAGCCGCGGGCCGGAGGAGTGCCGCGTGATGATAAGGCTGTGTGGGGACGCGTCCTCCCCTTACCTCCGGGTGATGTACGGGACTAGGCGAGGCGCTTTTCTCTTGGTTCGGCAGCTCGCGGGTTGTACGCGAGGTGGAGGGGTGGGAAGGTCACGGCGCCTCCGCGAGGCACTAGTCAGCCACCAGGAGATTAAGAAGTTCGTCGGTTGTCTACACCATGCGCCGAATGTGGCCGACGGCCCGGCGGTGGTCGCCGGGCACCTCCTCGGACCTAACAGCGCGCCCATGTTCGACGAGGTTGGCTTGCGCTCGTCCCGCTCCGCCGCCCTGGAGGCTACGGTCAGGTGGACGAGCCGCATCAGATGGCCACGGAGCCGCTGGGCGTGCTCGTCGATCTCATCCTCGACCGGCGTGTGATCGTCCAGGACGACCGCCGCGTCGTCGAGCAGAAGGCCGTCGACGTACGGAGCCCAGCGCTGCACCTTCTCCAGCACTCGTCTCAGACCGACCTAGGTGAAGGGCGGCACGGCCGCTCGCACCGGATGGGACCAACTAGGGCGGAAGACGGCGGTCGTCATGACGTCAGCTCCACCGGCAGAGTGCGGAGGTGCCAGTGGGTATCTGGAACGGGGGCGGGCACGTTTATCTCCTCTGCGCGAAGTCGGCGATCCGGACGCCAGTAGAGGGGGCCGGCGATCGACTTCGAGGTCCCCGCCGCTATGGCGGCGTTCCCACGCCGCCGTCACGCCCTCTTCCCGCCGTCCGGACGCCGGGAAAGCGTCGGTCGGGCACAAGGGCGTGGCCAGCCTGGGTCTGGCCACGGGCGCTGTGATCGCTGCCATGCTTTTGATCGTCCGTGAACTTGATGCGGCGGACGGTCAGCAGCTCGTCCACATCAAAGGTCTGAACTCAGAAGCCGTATCTCAACCGAACGTGATGCCTTGATTCCTTCTGGTCAGGCATGGTTTTGCTCGGATTGCGGGAGCCATCGCGACGTCTTGTGTCCGCTTCATGGTCGAGGGGTGCGCGGTGGCGTCGGTGCTGGGAATGCTGGAGGAGCGCGAGGCGGCTGCCCGGGTGCGGGTGGAGGGCTTGCGGGAGGAAGTCGCGCGGTTGGTGGAGGCGTTGGAGGCCGCGGAGGTCGAGCTGGACCGGCGGGTGATCGCGCGGGAAGAACTGATCGAGGCCCTGGCAGTTGCTGCGGCCGAGTCCACTGCCGTGACCGGGACCGAGGCGGAGGAGGAAGCGGCGCCGTCGCTTGCGCCGGTGCCCGGCTCGACGGTGCCGCCCTGGCGGGAAGGACTGCCGGTGACGGTTCTGGCGCCGGACTATCAGCGGATTCTGGGCGTCCTGGAACAGCAGCGGTCCACGGGGCAGGGGCCGCTTCGGGCCAAGGAGATCGCGGTGGAGCTGGGCCTTGATGCGACGCCGGCGAAGATCGAGGGGGTGCGGTCGAAAGCCCGGCGCCTGGCGGAGCGCGGGTGGCTTGTCCTGGAGGCGTCGGGGGCGTTCAGTGCCGGTCCACGGCTCGTGGCTGTGCCAGGCGCCGGCTCATCCGCGTGACCATCGACCACCGGATCATTGCCTCGCTGGTGGCGGGCAGGGTCTTGTAGTCCCGGGCCAGACGGCGGGAGTTCATCAGCCACGCGAACGTGCGCTCTGCCACCCACCGCCTGGGCAGTACCACGAACCCGGTCATGTCGTCGGTGCGCTTGACGATCTCCAGGGTCAGGGCGAGTTTGTCCCGGCACCAGCCGACGAGGGGGCCGGTGTAGCCGCCGTCGGCCCAGACGAGGGTGATGTCGCGGTGCAGACGGCGCAGCCGGACCAGCAGGCCGGCCGCGGCGTCCCGGTCGCCGATGTTCGCGGCGGTGACCGCGACGACCAGGAGCAGGCCGAGGGTGTCGGTCACGATATGCCGTTTGCGGCCGCCCACTTTCTTCCCGCCGTCGTAGCCGCGGGAGGCGGCCGGCACCGTCGCGGCGGCCCGCACCGACTGCGCGTCGATGATCCCGGCCGTGGGCTCGGTCTCGCGGCCCTCGCGTTCACGGACCTTCCCGCGCAGCCGGTCGTGGAACTCGGTGATCAGCCCGTGCTCGCGCCAGCGGCGGAAGAAGGCGTAAACCCGGCCCCAATCGGGGAAGTCCGCGGGCAGCGCCCGCCAGGAGATCCCGCCCGCGACCAGATAGCGGATCGCGTCCAGCAGCTGCCGGTGGCAGTAGCCCTCGGGCTGTCCGCCCCGTCCCTGGAGCCAGGCCGGCACCGGCAGCAACGGCCGGATGGCCGCCCACTCCGCGTCCGTCATGTCCGACGGATACCGGCGCACCCGATCCGGGTGATCGGCCGCGTTGCCGTACACGTGCGCGAGGCAGTCGCACGACACGGCGAACGAGTTGAAGTCAACGGACTCGGGCGCGTACAACAACGACAACAGGGCCTCCAGGAACGCTCGGAACGGGGTCGCACCCCCGAGCTACCAGGAGGCCCTGCCTTCATGCGCGTATCGCCGGAAGATCACCCGACAAGGGCCTCTGTTCGATCCACACGTTCCAAGATCGGTTGAGATACGGCTTCTGAGACCAGTGGCCGGGGCAACTCGACGGCTGTGGGAGCCGTCAGAGCAGGGATGTGGTTGCCGGGAGAGCGAGGGAGGCTGGTCCCCAAACCGCACCGGTGCATGGTGCCCAGACGCTTGGGGACGGAGACGCGACGCTCATCGGGGACGGAGACGCGACGCTCATCGGGGACGGTCCCCCTGACACGTCGTCACGGGGACCGTCCCCCTTCCACTGCACGGTCCCGGTCCCCGAGGGGACCGAAGGGGCTGCTGCGGGGACGGTCCCCGTTGCCGGGGACGCTCTGGGGACCGACACGAAAGCCGTCTGAACTGCTGTTTCAGAGGGGACCAGTCCCGGAAATCATCGGTACGGTCCCCCGGGGCGCGGTCCCCGAAGTGCTCGTCGGGACCGTGTACGACAGGTTCGGGACCGGCGGTCGTAGCCGTGGCAGCTGCCGCGAGGAGCGAAGCAGGGCCGCGTCACGCAGCTCGGTGTCGGCTCCGTCGGGCAGCGGCGAGGTCGACGTGCGAGGGGTGGGGAGTCGTTCGTACGGCATTGGCCCGGGCGGCTACGTATGGGCTCGCCCTGCGTTGACGGCACGGGGGAGCCCACGGGTGAGTGGCACCAGTCGCAACGGACACTGAGCGCATCTGGGACGCCCTCGGCGACGGTGGCCTCGCGCGCGGCGCGGGTCGGCCGGTAGCGGGCCAGCTCGGCGCGGACGGCAGGAGGGATGCACGACTCGATCTCGCGCAGGCACTCCTCGACGTCGCGAGGCCGGCTACCGCTGGTGATCTGGCGGTGTGTCGCAGGGGCGGCCATGCTGGCGGCGACCGCGTTCCGGGACCGGAGCAGCTCGGCACGCCAGGCGGCCGGATCGTCGGGGTCGGCGGCCGGGGTGGGGTCGGTGTGCCGGTCGAGGCGGTCGTGTCGGTGGGCTCGCCATCTGCGGGCGACGTCCACGGGCAGGATCGGGTACGGCGAGCCGAGGACGTGCGACCGTATAGCCTCGCGGACGTCCCAGCCGTGGCCGGTGGCGAAGGGCACGTCGCCGAGCAGATCCTGCCACTGGGCGATCTGGTTACGTGCGTCGCCCGTACCGGTGCGGACGGTGCGGGGGGCGAGGCGGCCGATGTAGGCGAGGACAGCGGCGACTTCGCGTCGGTCCAAATGCGGTTACTCCGTTCCGGTCGGTTCGTCGACGGCGGCGAGCAGTGCGGCCATGTGCGCTTCGGAGCGCGTCATGCCGGTGGCTGCGATGGGGGTGCCGCCGGGCAGGGCGTAGAGGCTGGGGCGGCCAGGGGTGGGGGTGCGTTCCCGGGCGATCCACGCGCGCCAGTCGGTGGCCCATGCGGCGGCGGTGCGGGGCGCCCATGGAGCTCGGTAGGTGCGCCACTTCTCGTCGGCAGTGTGCAGGGCGTGCTCGCCGAGCCGGTCGAGGTGGCCGTGGTGCTGTAGCCAGGCACGGGCGTCGTCGTCGATGTGCCATTTGGTGGCGGAGATGAGCGGGGCAGAGCTGCTGCTGTTCTTACCGTTCACCTTCGGTTCTCTACAGTTCTGGGGGTCGGAATCTGCGCCCCCCTCGGGTCGGAATCCGTCCCCCTGGGGGTCGGATTCTGTTCCCCGGGGTCGGATTCCGCTCCCCCCTCGACGTGCTCGGCAGGGTCGGATTCCGAACCTCCGAGGGTCGGAATCCGACCCCCGTGGGGTGCCGGATTCCGGTCTCCCTCCCTGACCTGTTCGGCGAGAAATCGGGCGGCGTCCGGGAGCAGGTAGTACGTCTCTCCGCGTGGCCCCTTGCGGTCGGGGAGCTGCACCAGCTCGCCGCTGTCGATCAGTTTCGCCAGAGCTTCGCGCACGGCGGTGCGGGAGGCGTTGGCGCGTTTCATGAGGGTGGGCACGGACGCATACGCGACGCAGTGCCGGTCACGGCACCGGTCGGCGATCAGAGTGAGGACCATGCGGGAGGTGCCCTTGCTGCGGCTGTGGTCCCACACCCATTCGCGGGCGTCGTAGCTCATCGGGCGGCGGCTCCTAGATCGGGGCGGGGAGGTGCGGTCGACCCTGTTGGGCGGTGCACGGGTAGGAAGCGGCTTTCAGCCCCGGTCCGAAGGTGCGGGGGAGGGCTGGTGGCGTCGTATAGCCAAGACAGCCACATCCATGTCGCACAAGTCCAGCATTCCGCCGGGAAAGCAGACAGCTGACGGCGAACGTGTGCTGCAAGGCATCACCAAAACCATAAACCCGAATCGGCCGTTGCCGAAATAATGGGCCGTCAGGTGAAGCCAGAAGCATCACATCGAGAACTCGTTGACTCCCGATGAGAGTGCAAGCTACAACACAACACTCCACGTCAGAGCACATCATTGGACTGGCGAAGACACCGGCAACCGGATACTCAGAGTCCAGTCCAAAGGTAAGCCCCGACCGGTCGCCGGGCGCAACATAGCCGACGATCGCCGGTTAACCAAACCGGCGATTGGAAGCTACAAATGGAGCCATGGCAGCACGATCTCTGGAAATCGGACCGGCCGGAATACGGGCCTCCCGCACCATCGAAATCCTCCGCACCGAACGCGGCCCCGCCCAGCGCGAGCTCGCCGCCCGCGTCACCGCCCTCGGCCGTCCGATGACCAACACGATGCTGTCCCGCATCGAACGCGCCCAACGCCATTGCGACATCGACGACCTCGGCGCCCTCGCCCAAGCCCTGCGGGTCTCGCCCCTGGCCCTCCTCCACGGGATCCGCGCCGCGTAGTCCCAGGCGAAGCCCGCCGAACGGCCTGCCACGTCAAACCACCCCCGAGTAAAGGACCCAACGCCCTTGCGCCGACCCGCAATACCCCATGCTTGTTCCCCCTCCTAGCGCACCGCCCGCACCGCGCAGGAGGTGATCGCGAATGGATGACTGCCTCCTGACCGTGGCCGAGGCCGGCGACATACTCGGCACGGGCGAGCGCTTCGTCCGCCGCCTGATCGCCGAGCGCCGAATCCGCTACGTGAAGCTCGGCCGTCCGGTCCGCGTCCCCGAGAGCGCGATTGCCGAGTACGTCGAGGCGCGCACCGTCGAGCCGGTCCGCCGTGTCCGTACCGGCTACGGGAGGGCGGCCTGATGGGGGGACGCAAGCCGCAGAGGCGGCGCGAGTTCGGCACGGTGCGCAAGCTCGCCTCCGGCCGGTGGCAGGCCCGCTATCTCGGCCCGGACGGACAGCGGCATACCGCGCCGGAGACGTTCGAGACCAGGTCCGACGCCCAGGACTGGCTCAACCTCATCCGTGCCGACATCGAGCGGGAGCACTGGCGCGACCCGGATGCCGGTGCGGTCAATGTCGAGAAGTACGCACTCCGTTGGATGGAAGAGCGCGGCCTGGCCCCGACCACGCTCGACCGCTACGGCGGCCTGCTGCGCCTGCACATTCTGCCGACCTTCGGCGGTAAGGACCTGGACGAGATCACTCCGCCCTCCGTCCGCACATGGCGTGCCGAGCGCCTGAAGGCGACCGGCGCCACCACGGTCGCCAAGTCGTACCGCCTACTGAAGGCCATCCTCCAGACGGCGGTCGACGACGACCTCCTGCGCAGCAACCCGTGCCGCATCAAGGGCGCCGGCAAGGAGGAGGCCGACGAACGCCCCACCGCCACCATCGAGCAGGTCTTCGACCTCGCCGACGCCTGATGGTCCTGCTCGGAGCCTTCGCCTCCCTCCGCCCGGAGGAGTTGGCCGAACTGCGCCGACGCAGTGTCGATCTCGCCGCGTGCTCCCTGCGCGTCACGCAGGCGTCGCCGGAGCTGACCAATGGCAAGCGTGTCACCGGCGACCCCAAGACCCGGGCGGGCAAGCGCACCGTGTACCTGCCCGACTTCATGCTTCCGGAGCTGCGGCGGCACCTGCAGTGGTTCGCCGAGAAGGAGGTGGACGGCCTGCTCTTCATCGGTGAAAAGGGTGCTCCGTTCCGCCGCTCCACCTTCGGCCGGAAGTGGCGCAAGGCGCGTACCAAGGTCGGCATGCCGGAGAACTTCCGCTTCTACGACCTCCGGCACACCGGCAACACCCTGGCCGCCGACACCGGCGCCAAGCTCAAGGACCTCATGGTCCGCGCTGGGCAGTCCTCGGAGCGGGCCCAGCCGATCTACCAGCATTCGACGGCGAAGCATCAGCAGAAGCTGGCGCACGGGCTCGACGTCGAGGTGCGCGCGCGGCTCCGCGAAGCCTCGCCAAGAGCACAGTGAGATGTTCGCGAGGCATGAGCCTCTCCTGCCCCCCATATGGAGGACCGGCTCTTCAGTCGGTCCTCCCTGCGCGGGAGGCAGCAAGACTTGCCTCTACCGTCCTGTCCTGGTCTCGCGCCGTGGCCCAGGACTGCGTTGTAAGCCTGCTGGTGGGCTTAATGATCATTGGAGTGTCGCAGCAGCCCTATGCCGTTTTGGTCCTGTCTCTCCGTACTTCCTGTAGCGTCCTGAAGCGCACAACTGGGATGCTGGGGGTAGAAGATCCCGTGAGAACTGGAGGGAGTGGACCATGGCGTACTCGACTCGTATGGCTGCGGCTCTCTCCGGGGCAACCACCGGGCAACTGCGCTCATGGCGGCAGGACCGAGGCAACGGTCCGATTCTCTGTCCTGAGCTCGCGGCCAAGCCTGCTCTGTACTCCTTCCGGGACGTCCTGGCGCTACGCGCGTTCGCGATCCTTCGGCAAGACGTATCCCTGCAGAAGATCCGCAAGGCGCTGGCCACACTGAAGCGATTCGGTGAGTTCGAGCACCTGTCCAGCTACTCCCTAGTGGCTGAGGGCGCCTCCATCATCCTTGTGGGCCACAACAACGACGACCACGCAACAGACCTCGTGAAGCACCCGGGGCAGCGAGTCATCGCGACGATGGAGGACATCCTCCAGGAGTTCGCGCCGCGCGCCGGCGTCGTGGTTCCGCACCTCCTGCGGCCGAAGCAACACGTCAGCGTGGATCCGGAGACGCAGGGGGGGCAGCCGGTCATCACCGGCACTCGTGTCCCGTTCGATGCCGTCGCGGAACTGGTGGAGGACGGCATCCCACCTGAGGAGATCGCCGACTACTACCCTGGCGTGACAGCGGAGGCCGCCCGCGACGCGGTGTCCTTCGCCCTGTATGTGGACAGCTACAGCCCGGGACCGCGCGCTGCCTGATGCGAATCCTCATCGACGAGAACGTCCCGGTGCAGATGCTGGAGATGCTCAGACGGTTGCTCCCCGGGCACGAGGTGCAGCACGTTAGCGAGATCAAGTGGGCGGGGAAGAAGGATCTTGCCCTCCTCCCCGACGCCGCGAAGAGAGGCTTCGAAGCCTTCCTCACCAAGGACGGGCGTCAGCTGGAAGACCCGTCAGAGACGACCGCCATCAAGAGATCCGGCATGCACCACATCCGGTTCAGTCACGGTCACAAAGGCATGGCCGGCCTGGGGCTGGCCATGGGTGCTGTGATCGCCGCCATGCCTCTGATCATCCGTGAACTCGACGCGGCGGAAGGCCAGCAGCTCGTCCACATCAAAGGTCTGAACCCCGGCAGCAAGCAGCGGTTCGATCTGGTTTCCCCTGTCAAGGAACCGCCTCGCTATTGGCCGCGATAGTCACGTCCGGCGACGCTGCTCGAACGATCTTGTCTGCAAGTTCTACCTCGCATCAACTCCCCAAATGCGCAAGTTGCTTGCTCTGCGGCGGCGGCATCAGATGATACATATTGCGACTCCTCACCACATGAGGCACAGCTGAAGCGGGGGGATTTCGGGTGGCGTCGTACGACTTACGTCTGCAGCGCTGGGCCATGCGTCTCTGGGCTCGCCACCGTCTCTGGCTCAGGAGATCTGCCCAACAGAGCGGCTGGGCAGGACTACGTATGAGGGAGTTGGACGCGGCCCTGGAGAAGCTGGGTGTCCCGTTGAAGGAGGCTGCAAGAGTCCGCGGCGTTCTCAGTTCGTGGCATCCGAACTGGGTGGCTTGTGCGCTCGGGGTCGTCGGGGGCTGGATTGCCGCGTGGGCAGGTTGGCGGGTATCGCTCGCAGTGGTCGAGGCTGGGGTCTCACACCTGCGCTGGACCTGGGGTACGCGGGCGATAGAGCATTTTCACTGGACGGCGGATAAGGGGAACGCCCCAACCTTGAGTCTCCTTGACTGGACGGTCATGCTCGCGATCATGTCCGGCGTGTTCCTATGGCCCGTGTTCTGGGCCATGCGATGGAGCTCGACCGCGCGCTACCGCCTCGTCCTGGGAGTGATCGATGCGGTCGTGGTCGGAGCTAAGGTACGCGCTGCGCCTCGTGGCGGGGTCGATCCAGGGCACTGCGGCAGCTGGATCAGAGCTGTCGGTATGTCGAGAAGCGCCTGTTCAAAGTGCACAGCATCGCCGGCTCGGTTCCGCGCCGCTCCTCCAGGCTCCGGCTGATCAAACGGCATGCTGCGTTGGTCGCCGGAGCCCAGCGTGTGGCGCTGCATCAGGTGGACGTCGACCCGGAGCCCGCGCTGACTGAGTTGGCACGACTGCAGCTCGTTATCGCCGAGAACCATCTGTACGGCCGACAGGCAGCGCTCTTGCCCGCCGAGCTGCTCCAAGATGTCCGGCCCGTGTCGCGCCTACGGAACACCTGGCGCGAGTCGGCCCACGTCGCCACGGCGATCCTCGCGGCCATGACTGCCGCAGTCGGCGCCGCGCGCGCTCTGCCGTCGATGGGGGTGGGAGAAGACGTGCGTCCGTGGCTGATCCTGGGGGCGGCGGTTCTCGCCGCGACGCTGGTGGCTGGCTGGGGTCGGGTCACCCGCGTCCTCGAACTGTTCCCTGCCTGACGTGGAGCCGCTCGGCTCAGCGCTTCCGCGTTGACCGTGACTCAACTTCAGCTTTGCGTATGCGACTTCGCAGGAGCCTCCGGCGGTAGTGGCGCAGGTCACATGAAATGCGTCTCAAGATTCGAGACGCCCGGCGTCCGTGATCCCCGCCAGGGCGCCCGAGGGCCGCGGATAGGGCGTCCCACCTGCACTTAGGGCACGCGGAGGGCACGCCACCCCCGAATTGGACTAGACAACAAACAACCCCCAGGCCGCTGACCTGGGGGTACATTCTGGAGCGGGTGACGAGAATCGAACTCGCACTCTCAGCTTGGGAAGCTGATGTTCTACCACTAAACTACACCCGCGCGTGACGCCGGAACGGGGTGTTCGGCCGGTGTCGGAAACGCGGATTCACCATACCTCATGCCAGGCCCCCGGTGCTGGAGCCCGGGTGGCGGCGGGTGTTCCAGGGGGTGGGGCCCGACTGCGGTGCGCGGGAGTTGGGGCGTACGGTGGAGGCGCTGGAGAGGGTGCCGGCGGGATCGGAGTGCCGCCTTCAGGCCCGTCCCTTTCATCCCGTAATGTGGCGCTCTCGTCAGTCAGACGCGGCTCTTGGGGAAGGGACTCTGGGGACTTGATGGAACGCAGCACCGTCGTCCGTTGTGCCGAGGGGCACGTATTCAGTACCGCATCGCTTCCGATGCGGCAGGCCGAGCGGCTCGGCCCCGGCCGGTTGATCCGTTGCCCCCGGTGCGCCCGGCTCCGCAGCGTCGTACCGGTCGAACTCGAGAGGCGCTGACCGGCGGTACGACCGACCGGTTCGCCGACGGATTCACTGACGGATTCACGCCCGCGGGCCTGCCACGACGAGCGGATTGTGGTGGGCCCGCGGGCTGCCCGTATCCTCGGGGCGTGCTTCTCTCTGACAAGGACATCCGGGCCGAGATCGACTCCGGGCGCGTACGGATCGATCCCTACGACCCATCCATGGTGCAGCCGTCGAGCGTCGACGTGCGGCTCGACCGCTACTTCCGGGTGTTCGAGAACCACCGCTACCCCCATATCGACCCGTCCGTCGAGCAGGCCGACCTCACGCGGCTCGTCGAGCCGGAGGGGGACGAGCCGTTCATCCTCCACCCCGGTGAGTTCGTCCTCGCCAGTACGTACGAGGTGATCAGCCTGCCCGACAACCTCGCGTCGCGGCTCGAGGGCAAGAGCTCGCTCGGGCGGCTCGGGCTCGTCACCCACTCCACCGCCGGGTTCATCGACCCCGGGTTCTCCGGGCACGTAACCCTGGAGTTGTCCAACCTCGCGACCCTCCCCATCAAGCTCTGGCCGGGGATGAAGATCGGGCAGCTGTGCATGTTCCAGCTCAGCTCGTCGTCGGAGTTCCCGTACGGCAGCGACCGGTACGGGTCCCGCTACCAGGGGCAGCGCGGGCCCACCGCCTCCCGGTCCTTCCTCAACTTCCACCGGACCCAGGTGTGAGCGGCATGGGTGACGTGAGCGATCTGCGCGAGAATCTCAGCTACGAGGGGTTCGGGACCGCCGTCCGCGAGCTCGCCCAGACCATCGCCGACGACGGGTACGAGCCCGACGTCGTGCTCAGCATCGCCCGCGGCGGCGTCTTCGTGGCCGGCGGGCTCGCCTACGCCCTCGACTGCAAGAACATCCACCTCGTGAACGTGGAGTTCTACACGGGCGTCGGGACCACGCTCGACATGCCGGTCATGCTCGCGCCCGTCCCCAACGCCATCGACTTCTCCGCCAAGAAGGTGCTGATCACGGACGACGTGGCCGACACCGGCAAGACGCTGAAACTGGTGTACGACTTCTGCGTCGACGCCGTCGCCGAGGTCCGGTCAGCGGTCATCTACGAGAAGCCCCAGTCCCTGGTGAAGTGCGAGTACGTGTGGAAACGCACCGATGACTGGATCAATTTTCCGTGGAGTGTTTTGCCTCCAGTACATAAGTCGGGTACGGCCCCCAAGGAGAACAAAGAAGCGCTCTGAACTGCGGCTTCTCTGGTCCACACCAATGTGAGAGCCCTCGATGGTGCTCGAGCGCTCTCACGCACGGATGGTCCGGAACGCACCTAACGGCGCCAGCGCTCACGGTGGCTTCGGATGCATTCGAGGCTGAGAGCATGCCGAGGATGGGTCCTCAGACGTCTAGTGGGAGTGCCGTTTTCCACGACGGTCAGATCGTCCTCGATCACGATGGCGCCACTGTCCAACTTCACGTGACAGTTCGGGCAAAGGCAGAGGACGTTATCTGTGCGGTCGGGGCCGTTGTGGGGGCGCCCAAGTGCCTGGACGTGGGCGCCCTCGCTATACGTGCCGCCGGGTGTGTCGATGACGATGCCGCAAACCTGACATTGATCTTCGTGCCAGCGTTTCACTGTGTTCTTCACCCTGCTGCTGCGGACGATGCGCTGAACGTTGGAGCTGACGCGTTCAGGTTCGTCGTTGCCGGCGGGGGCTTCCAAACCGCTCTGCGGAGCATCGACGGGGAGCTGTTCACCTGCGATGGGCGGCGTAGGGGTGTCGAGAGCTGCTTCCATGCGGAACTGCCAGATCAGATGCCCGTCGATACCCAGCTTGCTTCCGTAGCTTGCGACCCGGTACAGGCCGTCGTAACGGTATCCAGACCGCGGTGCGTAGATCGACTCGCTCTTGCTTCCGCGGATGACGCGTACGGGGAGTCCCTGGAGATGGCTGGTCACCAACGCTGCATTGCCTGAATCCTCCAAGGACTGATCGCTGATCTGGTTGCCGGCTCCGTCCTGCCCGCCGTGCCCGGTGTAGATGATCACATCACCGTGATCTTCATCGTCCTTGTATCCGCCTGACAGCACTATGGACTCGGCGCCGGTAGCCTTCGTGCCGCAGATGCCTGCAATCCGCGGACGATGGATACCTGCTTCACTGGCGAGGACTCGGCTTGCGTATACCTGGCCTACTGAGACACCCGGGATTTCACCAATCATGAGTGCAGCCTGGCAGGTCCCAGTGACAGCCGGTCCCTGCTTCGGCCTACTAGTATGCGTGGGGTGTCCGACATAGGAGATGCTTCCGGGGCGGTTGAGCCTGATGCCGCACCACTATCTCGGTGGGAACGGTTGTCGGCCTCCGCGCTTGGGCTTGGGCTGTCCGGCGCTGGTGTCGCCGCTGTCTTCATGACCAGCAACCAGGCCGGCTCCGTGGCTCTGTTGCTCGTCGGGGTTGTGTTGCTACTCATGGCCATCAACGGGTCACCGCTGACTCGGGCGCGCTATCAGGACTACGAGTTGTTCATGGCACGTAGACGTCGCGATGTGGTTGCGAACATGCAGGACGACTCGCCGGAAGAGGCTAGGCAAGCCCTCCAGGTGTTGAGCACGCTGGATCCCGGAGCTAGCCGGGACCCGGTGGTAGCCAGGGTTTCGAACCAGCTTTTGGAATTTGAGGTTGTCCGCCGGCTACAGCGCTTGTACCCGGCAACGGAAGTGAGCCAAGGACCCTTTGACCAAGGGGTCGATGCTGTTGTTCCGATGGGTGCTTACCGCATCGGCGTTGAAGTTCTCGGTGGAAGTGGAGACGCCCTCCTTCCCAGTGCTGATCTCCGCCGCATCGTGCACCGCGTGGACAGCCGTCGGACACGTCTCGGAGGACCCACTATCGATGGGCTTCTCATCGTGACGAACCGAGCACTCCCTGTGCACATCTCTAGGAGAGTCAGGGAAGTCAGCGAGGTCATACCGACTGGGGTGGTCCGATGGGTAGACGAGCAAGACGACCAGGCTCTTGAAGCTGCCCTTCAGCAACTCTCCAGAAGGCTTCGCCCAGATAGCTGACCCGTCCCGCCGGTCTAAGCCGACCACTGACCCCAGCTTCCATCCCGTCCGCCGTCGACCCACACACCGTGGAGCGGGCGTGGTTCCTGGCGTCCAGGTGGAGCGCGCCACTGTACGAACGACCTGGACGCCAGGGGCCGCGTCTGCTCGGCTCTGCCTGGGTCGACGGTGGACGGGATGGAAGCACCCCAACGCACGCCATCCACGGTCCCGCGGTCGGGAACGGCGCCCCCTCTATCCCGGTGCCGGCCGATCCCCCGCCGGAGGCATCGTCTTGACCGTGGGCCGCCCAATGCGGTGATCGACTTATGGCCACCGGGCCCTATCCACATGTGGGCGCGCGTCGGCGGCGGCAGCGCCGAGCGGGCCGAAGGCAGGAGCGCGGGCGCAGCCAGAGCCGGGAAGCGCGCCCGGCGGAGCGGAGCGCAGCCGGGGCTTGATGAGGTAGAGAAATCTGTAACAGCTCAGGCGTGTAGCGGCTTGGGGGCTGGTGTCTCATCGGCAAGATCGTGATTTGCTGGGCGCGCGGAACGCTGGGCAAGCCACCCTGAGACACGCGGACCACCGTTGACCGCGCCGCCTTCGAGGACAGTCCTCACGTGTTCAAAGCCCTGTTCCAGGTAGTACCGCTGGAGCCGCTCATTGCTGGTCCATGCGTCGAGTCGCAACCACTTCGCGCCCGCCCGGTACGCGCGATCACCAGCCCAATCGAGAAGCACGCCTCCAAGGTTCTGGCCTGCGTAGTCGCGCGCGATCGTCAACTTGTTGACGAACATAGAGGGCTCGGCAAGCTCCTCCGCAGACCACAATCCCTCCTCAGCCTCCGGGGTCAAAGTGATCGTCCCTGCGGTGCGTCCCTCGTGTCTGAGCATGAAGACGGTCCCAGCCTCGATGGTGGCCAAGAGACGGTCAGCGGGGTAGGGGCGACTCCACTGGTCGCTACCGAGCCTGCTGATCCATGCTGCTGCTTCTTTCCGGAAGCTCAGCAACTGGTCAAGGTCTGAGGGTGTGGCGCTGGTGATCTTCACTTGACTTCGTTCCGATCGAGGGCGGACAGATCGCCAATCTCGTAGTTCATGCGGTTCAGGTCGCCACGGAAGGTTGTGATCGTGCACCGCACTGGGTGTTCGCTCGTGTAGCCGGTACGCGTCCAAATCAGGACGGGGACACCGCGTCCGATCTCCAAGAGCCGTTCCTCATCCGGAGTGGGCATCCGAGTGGAGATCTCGTCTGCGTATCCCACCTGCTCGATGCCTAGGCCAGCCAGGTAACGAGTGGTGCCTTCTTCGATGTCGCCAGGGTCGGTCAACCTGGGCGCGTCCTGGACCAGCCAGTCCGGGTAATGCGTCGCCTGAGTTGACCACGGCACGTCGTCTACGAAGCGGTGGCAGAACCGAAGCACTGACCGAGTACCTGTCTCGACCTTCAGCCGCTCGGCGATGTAGCCCGGAGTCGTCATGACCTCTACGCGAAACGTCTGGTGAGGGCGGCGGCCGGCGTTGGTTACGTCGGTTGAGTACGCGTCGCCGTTCTGGGGGAAGGTCAGGTTTTCGAAGCGAGAGGCGTTCAACTGGAACACCTCGTGCTTCCGCACTTCGTACCCCAGTCCCTGGCTCGACGTGACGAGCCCTTGGCTCACCAACAGGCCCAGCCCTGAACGAACGGTATTCCGGGAAGCCTCGAACCGGGTGGCCAACTCGGCTTCTGATGGCAGTCGAGCCCCGGGTGCGTACGTGCCGTTGTCGATCTCACGACGCAGCGCGTCGGCCACCTGCTGGTACTTCGGCTGCCTACTCATGACTCCATCATGACGCACTAAGCCAACTTGTTGGTACATGTAGCGCCGAAGTGCTTGACGTCTCACTGTGCATGCGTCAATCTCTAGGAGTCAGCTTGTACCAACAAGTTGAGCAAGAGGTCCAAGAGGCCTAACGTTGATCTCTCCTGGAGTGAGCATGCCGTCCTTCAAGATCGACCTTTCGTCCGCGGTTGTGATCGTGGCGACCGCCCCGGAACCGAAGCTCGTCGACAAGCGCACGGGTGAGCGGGCCGTGGACCGGGACTCCGGTGCGGGTCTGTCCACGGTGGGCCTGGTGATCTCGGACGAGGGGGAGGGCAACCTCTACAAGGTCACCGTGCCGGAGACCGGTTACCCCGAGGGTCTGCAGCCGGGTTCGATCGTGCGGGTGGTGGGCCTGAAGGCGCGTGACTGGGAGAACGAGTTCAACGGCCAGAAGCGCCACGGCATCTCCTTCCGCGCGGTCGCGATCACCCCGGTGGGTGCCTGATCATGGCCGACATCGCGACCTGGTTCGAGCTGGGCGGCGTCGCCGCCGGTGCCGGCGGTCTGGGCTACGCGAAGGTGCACGCTCCGCGCGTGTACTGGTCGCTGGTCGGGATGCCGGTCACCTGGGGCCGGTTCACCTGGTCCTACCGCTCGACCATGGAGGTCTGCGGGCTGACGGTGCAGCCGGCCGGGTTCCGGGCGTTCATGACGCGCAACCTGGCCCGCCGCGAGGTGCGGCCCCTGCCGCCGAAGGTGCGCCGGGTGTGGGGTACCTCGACGGGTCTGCGGATCTCGCTGCGGCTGCCGGCCGGTCTGGAGCCTGCGGATGTGGCCGCGTCCTCGGAGCGTCTGCGGCACGCCTTCGGGGTGCAGTCGGTGACCGTCGCGGAGACCAAGCCCGGGTACGTGGAGCTGCGCATGACGGGCTATGACGTGCTGCGCCGGGTCCGTCTGCCGCGCAAGGCCCGCCCGCGGGACATGGTCGTGCCGGTGGCGGTGCGTGAGGACGGTTCGGTGTTCGAGCGGGACTACCGCACGGTTCCGATGGCGCTGACCCTGGGGGCGAACTCCTCGGGCAAGTCGATGTATCAGCGCAACCTGGTCAAGGGCCTGGCCAGGCTCCCGGTGGGGCTGATCGGGATCGACTGCAAGCGGGGCGTCGAGCACGGCCGCTACGCGCCGCGTCTGTCGGCCCTGGTGACCGATCCGGACGCGGCCGGCCGTCTGGTGGACGCGCTGGTGCTGGAGATGGGCGAACGCTTCGACCTGCTCGCCCTCTACGGCGTCTCGGACGTGTGGGAGCTGCCCGAGAAGCTGCGGCCGGTGCCGCTGATCGTCCTGATCGACGAGGTGGCGGAGCTGTTCTTCGTGACCTCCAAGAAGGACGAAGCGGCCCGTGATCACACCGTCATGCAGCTCGTGCGGCTGGGTCAGATGGCCCGCGCGGTCGGCATCCATCTGGAGGTGTGCGGGCAGCGTTTCGGCTCCGACCTCGGCAGGGGCGCCACCGCATTGCGCGCTCAGCTGACCGGGCGTGTGGTGCACCGCGTCAACGACAAGGCCACCGCCGAGATGGGCCTGTCCGACATCTCCGCGGAAGCGGTCGTGGCCGCCACCTCGATCCGGGTGGATCGCCCTGGCGTCGCGGTGGCCGGTGACACCTCCGGTGGCTGGTCCCGTATCCGCACCCCGATGACCACCCCGGACGAAGCGGCGGCCGTGTGCCGACAGTTCGCGCACCTCACCCCGGACCTGCCGTTCCTGGCCCCGTTCCGGCCGGTCAACCGCCTCGTGCCTCCGAAGCCCACCGCCCCGCCGCGCGTGCCCCCGCAGAAGACCCCCTGACCAGGCAGGAGATCACTCATGGCCGCACGTCGGACCACCAAGCCCAAGCCTGCGCCGGTTACGTGCCCGGACTGCAAGGGCGCGGGGGAGATCACCGAAACCGTCCGGGTCGGCGCCCGCAAGGGACGTGCCACCGGTCACCGGCAGGCGGCCATGTGCTTGACCTGCTGGGGCTCCGGCGTCGCCCCCGCTGATGACTGAAAGGAGGTGAAAGAAGTGCCTCGCTCGATCCGCATCGATGCCGTACTCGTCCAGGCCGTGATCGCCGGCGCTCTGTCCTTCGCCCACCTGCACGACCTGGCTGCCGCTGCCGGACAGAGCGGCTGGAAGGCCTGGGCCTACCCGGTCTCAGTCGACCTGCTGCTGGTCGCGGTGTGGCGCCGGCTGCGCACCGAACGCTCCAAGCTGGCCTGGTTCTGGTTCCTGGTCGCCCTGATCGCATCGCTCGGCGCGAACATCGCCACCGCCGGACTCCTCGACCTCGACCACGTCCCGGCCTGGCTGCGCATCACCGTCGCCGGCTGGCCCGCGCTCGCCTTCCTCGGCGGCACCCTCCTGGCCCACACCCCGGCCGATCCCCCGCCGGACCCGGCCCCGGAGCCTGCCTCCGAGCCCCGGACCGCACCGGTCGTCGACCGCCCCGAAACGGCACCCGACCCGGCCCCGGAAATCCCTGCCCCCGAGCCTGTCCCGGCTCTGCCGCAGGCCCCGGTGCCCGCGGTGCCTCCGGCGCTGGTCGACCACGCCCGCAAGGTCGCCACCGAACACCGCACCCGCACCGGCTCCGACATCGACACCGCCACCCTGCGCGTTCGCCTCGGCATCCCGGAAGACCTCGCCGGCGCGATCGTCGCCCAACTCGCCTGAAAGGAGGTGACCCCTCGTGCGCCCGAACCGCTTCTACGACGTGATCCGCATCGGTCCCGTCAAGGTCGGCACGTTCAACAACGGACGCGGCCAGACCCGCCACACCGCCGCCTGCACCGCACCCGCCTGCGGCTTCTCCACCGAGCACGGCAACCGCTCGGCCGCCGAACTCGCCGCCCGTACCCACCGCTGCACCTGAGAGGAGGACACCGCCATGCAGCTCCCCGAGGACCAGATGCGTGCCGGACACATCCCTGCTGACCTCTACCGGCAGATCCCGCCCGGCACGGACATGCGCAAGGTCGTGATCGTCCAGCAGGCGCCGCGCTCCTACACGGGGCCAATCGTCCTGACCCTGGTCGTCGCCGCCGGGTCCGTCGCGGTGCTGCTGGTCATCGCCTTCGTCGTCCAGGTCGTCGCCGGCGCGGCCGTCGCCGTCCTGTCGGCCACCGGCGGACTCGGCTACACGATCAACCGCACGAACCGCTACCGCAAGTAGCACCCTCCGGGGCGGCTCTCTCGCCAAAGAACCGCCGCCCCGGACGGCTCCACCTCTTCCTGATCTTTCGACCCGAAAGGGCTCACTCATCATGCCTCAGCACGACTCGACCGCGCCCGTCTGCCGGGACTGCAAGGGCTTCGCCGCCGTCGCGGTGACCACCGGAACCCGTCACCGTGACGGCTCCCGCACCACCCTCCTGGTCGACTGCCGCACCTGCAAGGGCACCGGCCACACGGCCCCCACCGCCGCGCTGTCCGCCGGGCGGTGACCGGGATGTTCCGCAAACTCCCCTCCAACCTCACCCCGACCGAGGAAAGTCCCGGCCTGCGGGTCCGCGGCGGCACTCGGTACACCCGATCCCAGGGCGACTACCTGTGCGGCGGCTGCGGCGCCGAGGACCACGCCAACGGCGACACCAACGTCAAGGCCCTGGTCGACGACTACACGGACCGTCACGGCCCCGCCCACCGCAACGGAGGTCGTTCGTGACTGACACCGCCTCCTTGGCGGGTCTCGACCCGGCCACCCTCACCGACGTGTTGAGGGTGGCCGGCGCCGATGACTTCGACCGCTGGCACGAACAGATCCGCCGTACCGGAGGCTGCTCCGACCCGATCCGCCTCACCGGCGGCACGAAGACGATCGACCCGACCACGAAGACCGTCCTGCACTACTACAACACCGACGAGGAACCGGGCGGGATGCTCCGTATCGCCTGCGGCAACCGCCGTGCCTCGCGCTGCCCGGCCTGCGCCTGGACCTACGCCGGCGACACCTACCACCTGATCCGTGCGGGCCTGACCGGTGACCCGGCCAAGGGCACCCCGTACACGGTGCGCGAGCACCCGCGGGTCTTCGCGACCCTCACCGCGCCCTCGTTCGGGCCCGTCCACAACCGGCCCGGCAACCGGCCGTGCCGCTGCGGGGTCCGGCACGAGGAAGAAAACCCAGTATTGGGTACGCCTGTTGCCCCTGAGACGTACGACTACGCGGGCGCCGTGCTGTGGAACAACCACGCCTCCGACCTGTGGCGCTACTTCACGATCTACCTTCGCCGCGAGATCGCGAAGCGGGCCGGCCTCACGCAGAAAGACGCCCGTGAACAGTCCCGGCTCTCCTTCGGCAAGGTCGCTGAGTACCAGAAGCGCGGGGCCGTCCACTTCCACGCGGTGATCCGCTTCGACGGACCGGACGGGCCCGACTCCCCGCCCCCGCACTGGGCCACCCTCGGCCTGCTCGACGACGCGATCCGTGCTGCCGCCGCCCGCGTCGCGGTCGACGTTGCCCCGGCTCGGTATCAGCCGGACCCTGAGCAGCCTGCGCGCGTCCAGCCGGCTCGCACTCTGCGGTGGGGCACCCAGCTCGACGTTCAGCCGATCGGCGCGTTCGGCAACGGCGAAGACCTGACAGAGCAGGCGGTCGCCTCCTACGTCGCCAAGTACGCCACGAAGGCCGCCGAGACCACCGGCACGGTCGACCGCCGGGTCGGCAACAAGGAAGCCCTCGTTCTGCTCGGCGTGCCCGACCATCCCCGCCGGCTGATCGAAGCGTGCTTGGACCTCCACGCGCTCTACCCGGAACGCAAGCTCCGCGACTGGGCCCACATGCTCGGCTTCCGCGGCCACTTCTCCACCAAGTCCCGCCGCTACTCCACCACCCTCGGCGCCCTCCGCCAGGTCCGCGCCGACTACCGGGCCGCCCAGCAACGCGCCTCCCTCGGCCTGCCCGACCCCGACGACCACCCGGAGGCAACCACCCTCGTGCTCGCCCACTGGACCTACGCCGGCCACGGCTACACCCCCGGCGAATCCTGGTTCGCCGCGAACATCCGCCGGGACATCCAACTCAACCGCGAGACCGCACGCGAAGCGCTCACTGACTGGGACGGAGGTTGCCTCGATGACGCACAAGGCTGAGCAGACGAGTCGTAAGTCGGTGATGACGAAAGACGAGTGGATCGCGAAGCACCTTCGTCGTGCGCCGGCGCGGGATGAGGAGTGGGTGCACCGCCTTCTCGTCCTGCAAGGGAGGGCCTAGTTGTGGCTCTCAAGATCGCGGTTTACACGCGCATTTCCCGGGACGACGAGGGGGATGGTCTCGGGGTCGCACGGCAGCGTGAAGACTGCGAGCGGCTGACGGATCTTCGAGGCTGGGCGGTCGCCAAGGTCTACCAGGACAATGACGTGTCTGCCTACAAGCGGAACGTCCGGCGGCCTGAGTTCGAGCTGATGCTGAGCGACTTGGCGGACGGCCTGATCGACGGGGTTGTCTCCTACGACCTTGACCGGCTCGCTCGACAGCCCAAAGACCTTGAACGCCTCATCGACCTGTACGACGAGCGCAAGCGGCGAGTGTTCGCCACTGTCACCAATGACGTGAACTTGGGTACGGCTGACGGTCGCACCATGGCGCGCGTGATGGTGGCGTTCGCCAACAAGTCCTCTCACGACGCGTCACGTCGAATCCAGCGCAAGCACCTTGAACTGGCACGACAGGGGAAATCCAGCGGTGGCCCGGCTCCCTATGGATGGCAGAAAGACGGACGCACGGTCGACCTCGTTGCTGCGGAGCACATTCGCGCTGCTCAGCAACTGCTACTGGCTGGCGTGCGCATCGGAACCATTCGCACGGACTGGCAGCGTCGGGGCTTGGGCCACCCTCGCGAGGGTGTCACCCGGCTGCCGCATCACCTCGTGGAACGCATGCTGACCAACCCGCGCTTGTGCGGCTACCGCACCTACCGCGGGGAAGTCCTCCTTGCGGACGACGGAAGTCCGGTCATTGGTGAGTGGGAACCGATCAACACCGTTGAAGAGTGGGAGGCGGTGTGCGCTGTCGTAGCGGAGCGGAAGCAGAAGTACCCCGGGCATTCGTTGGCCCGGAAGTACTTGCTGTCGGGGATTGCCCGCTGCGGCCTCTGTCACAGCAAGATCCGTGGTCAGGTAGCCCGTCGACGGAATCCGAACCCCGGAGTGGCCAAGTTCAGTTACCAGTGCTCCGTGGTGAACGGAGGTTGCGGCAAGGTGGGACGTGTCGGAGAGGCTGTCGACGAGTTCGTCATCAGTCTCGTCCTTGCTGAGCAGCGGGAAAGAGCTGCCAGTGCCACAGTGGAAGAGGCCGAGCCGTGGGTCAATGCGTCGGAGCTTGCTGACGTTGAGAGGGACATTGCCGCCCTCACTCAGGCGGCAAGGACGAAAGAGATCACGGTCTCCACGCTGCTCCAACTGCTGCCGGATCTAGAGCGTCAGCGTGACGAGCTGAAGCTTGAACGTGGTCGTTTCAGCAAGGCGCGGCAGCAGACTGCTTCTCTGGGCGTCGACTCGCTTGAGGACTTCCTGGCCCTTCCGATCGAGCGGCAGCAAGCGCTGATCCTTCACAGCCTCTCGGCAGTCTTGATCCACCCTGCCGGGAGAGGGCGGCGCAAGTTTGATCCCCATTTGATCGAGCCCGTATGGCGCTGACCACGAACTGAATTACCTACTGCCAATCCTGAACGCGAGGCCGTGCATCTGCCGGCCTCGCGTTCGTCGTGTCATGGGGCTGACCTGCGTTTATGTTGTCTTTGGAACTACCCTCATTTGATCAACTGCGCCTGGAGTGTCCTGCCGCCCGTGCACAGGGCCGGGGACGCGGCCAAGGTGAACAGGGAAGCCCTTTAAGGCCTTGTCAGGGTTTGTCAGGGCCTTGCTTCCCGTTCCACCGGGATCCACAGTTCCGCCTCCGCCTGCGACGCGTCCGGGGAGAGGCGGGTGCTGAGGATCTCGGGGCCCGGCCTCGTCCCGTACGGGTTGGACGGGAACCACTGGGTGAAGACGTCCCGCCACAGGTACTGGAGCGCCTGCGGGAACGGGCCCGAGTTCTCAAAGACCGCCCAGGTGCCCGCCGGGACCGTCAGCGAGTCGAGATCGGTGGAGGGCGCTGTTCCTGTCACCACCCCGTGGTAGTAGTCCAGTTCCGTTCCCTCCGCCCGGCTCGGGTCCAGGTTGTCGCTCACCCCCACGATCCCTGACGGCTGCTGGTCGGACAGGGCGGTGACGCGGCGCAGCGTCTCCTTGTCGATGCTCCTGATGAACCGCGCTATCTCCGGGTTCATCCCCTCGTGGACCAGGGGGACGCGGATCTTCCTGCCGACCACATGGAACTTTTTCTTCTCCACGATCCGGTATCGCATGCTGCTGTTCCCTTCCACGACGAGGCGGAAGGACAGCCGGGGCTGGGCGGTCAGCGTGGCTCCGGTGCGGCGGGCCCGGCCCGGGCCCACGCCGTGCACGGCCCGGAACGCCCGTGCGAACGCCTCCCCCGAGCCGTAGCCGTACCGCACCGCGATCTCCAGCAGCGTCCGCTCGCCGGCCAGCACCTCGGCGCCCGCGACGGTGAGCCGTCTGCGCCGGACGTACTCGGACAGCGGGAGCCCCGCCAGCGCGGAGAACATCCGCCGGAAGTGGTACTCCGACGTCATCGCGATCCGGGCCAGCTCGGTGACTTCGAGCGCCCCGGGGTCCTCCGTGCCGAGACGTGTCTCGATGTGCTCCAGCGCCTCGTTCAACCGTTCCAGCAACCCGGCCTCCTTCCCTTACGCCCTTCACGTTACGAAGGGCGTACCTCGCCGCACCCGACATCTCGTGCCCGGTTCGGTCAGGCCGAACGGTCGCCCGGCTACAGGCAGGCCACCGTGATCCGCTGTACCTCGTTGTTGGCGAAGCCGCCGCGGTTCCACGGCTGGGTGAGGGGCTGGGCGGTGCCCTCGGCGTCCGTGGCGCGCACCGTCAGGACGTGGTGGCCGGGGGCCGCGTCCCAGGAGGTGTGCCAGCGGCGCCAGGACCAGGCGTCGCCGTCCGCCGGAGAGGGGGCGAGTTCGGCGTCCTGCCACGTCGTGCCGTCGTCCGTGCTGACCTCGACCCTCACGACCGGGGCGCGGCCCGACCAGGCCCGTCCCTCCAGCGGCACGGGGCCGGGGCGTACGACCCGGGTGCGGGACATGAAGTCCGGGAAGCCGGGCGGGATCATCAGCGCGCGCGGGGCGATACGGGTGATGGGCTCGCCGGGCTCGTCGGGGGACTGGCGGTAGCGGTACGCCACCGCCTGCTGGAAACCGGTGAACGGGGTGTCGGTGACCGTGATGTCGGTCAGCCACTTCACGCTCGCCATGCCGTACCAGCCGGGGACGATCAGACGCAGCGGGTACCCGTGCTGCGGTGGCAGCGGGGCGCCGTTCATCTCGTACGCCACCAGGACCTCGGGGTCGGCGGCCGTCGCGTCGGCGAGGGACAGGCTGCGGGCGTAGTCCTGTTCGACGCCGCGTTCCACCCCGTGGTCGGCGCCGGTGAAGACCACCTCGACGGCGTCCGGCTCGACCCCCGCCCGGGCGAGCAGCGTCCGCAGCGGTACGCCCGTCCAGTCCGCCGTGCCGACCGCCTCGACCAGCCAGGGCTGGCTCACGGGGCGGGGGGTGAGCCGGGCCCGGCCGTTGCCCGCGCACTCCATCGTCACGCGGTGGGTGACGGACGGCAGGGCGCGCAGGGCGGCCAGGTCCAGAGTCAGCGGCGTACGGACGCGGCCGTGGACCGGGAGGGTCCAGGTGCCGGCGTCGGCGGCCGGGATGTCGTAGTGGACGAGGACGTAGTGCAGCCCCGGCGGGGTCACGTCGTAGCGCAGGGCCTCCAGGGGGAGGCCGTGGTTGCGGGCCGCGAGGGCGAGCTCCTCGTGGCCGATCCCCTCGGCGGGGCCGGCCACCCGGCCGGGTGCGCTGACCTCGGCCGGCAGACGTGACGGCGACGGTGACGGTGACGGATGTGCGTTCATGCCCGGCTCAGAACGTGCCGAGCTTGATGATCGACAGGAGCGCGACCAGCTGGATCGCCGACGCGCCCAGGGCCTTGGGCCAGGGCAGGTCGTGCGACTTGCCGACCATGAGCGTGAAGAGCGCGCCGGCCGCCACCCATGTCACCCAGCCGAGGATGCGTACGAAGGGCGCGTCGCCGCTCGCGAACATCGCGACGACCAGGCGCGGCGCGTCCGTGATCGACATGATCAGCATGGAGAGGCCGACCGTGGGCTGCCAGGCGCCGTCGCCGCCGAGCTGGCGGGCCAGGGTGTGCGTGACGACGCCCAGGATGAAGGCGCTGAGCACGATCGCGACCGCCGTCGTCAGGACGATGGGCACCGCGTTGGCCAGCGTGGCGTTGATGGCGTCCGCGCGGGCGCCGTCGAAGCCGAAGACGGCCAGCAGGCCGTAGAGGAACGTCACGACGAGGGCGGGGCCCCACATCGTGTAGTCGCGCATCTGCAGGAAGGTCGGGTTCGGGCGCATGACGACGCCGCTCAGCAGTTCCTTCCAGGGCAGCTTGGGGCCCACCGGGGGCGCGGCGGTCTGGCCCGCGCGGTAGGTGCCGCCCTGGTTGTACGGGTCCTCGTCGATGGAGAACGCCGTCGTGTGGCCCGGCTGGTTGGCCGCGTACGGGTCGTGACCCTGCGGCTGGTGGCCCTGTGGGTGGTGGCCGGGGTCGCCGAAGTACTCCGGCTCGCCGTGTCCGTTCCCCTGCGGGTGCCCGTTCCCCTGGGGCCACTGCTGCGGTCCGTTGCCGCCGCCGTTCCCGCCGCCGCCGTACTGGGGCTGCTGCGGGTGGGCCCCGGGCGCGGGGGGATAGCCGTAGGACGGGCCGCCCCGGGGGGCCTGCTGTCCGTACGGCTGCTGCCGCGGTTGCCGCGGAGGCGCCTGCTGCGTGCGGTTGTCCCGGCCGCGTCCGATCCTGAATCCAGCCACGTAATCGAACGTACCTGGTCCCGCAGAGTCACGGGCCGGGCCCGGGGCATCGGACCCGGCTTTGCTGCCGAGCTGTGACATCCCCTAGGGGCTCCCTAGGGGATGCCGGAGGTTTACCACCGGTCGGCTACCGGGTGACCACTGACCGGATCACTGACCGGATCACTGACCGACTACCGGCTGCTCACAGTTCCGCCGTAGGCGAGTGCGCTCGTCGGGGCGGGCAGGCCGAGCCTGGCGGGCGTGAGGGCGTAGGAGCCGTCGGCGCCCGACCGGGGGAACGCCCACACGCCACCGGAACGCGCGTTCTCGCCCGGTGAGCCGACCGCCAGGTCCCGCGTGCCGTCGTGGTCGTAGTCGCCGGTCGCGACGGCGGCGCCGAAGGCGTCACCGGCTTCCGCCGCTCCCGGCACGCGCGGGGTGCCCTGGTTGTACGCGACCGCGTGGCCCTGGCCGGACGCGTCGACCAGCCCGTCCTTCGTGCCGAACACCAGGGTGGCCGCGCCCGCCGCCGCCCGGGTGCCGATCGCCTCGCCGGGGGCGCCCACGACCAGGTCGTCGCGGCCGTCGCCGTTCAGGTCGGCGACGGCGAGGGCGGCGCCGAAGCGGTCGCCGGACTCGGCGACGCCCGGTACGCCGGCCGTGTCCTGGTTCAGGGTCTGCTTGCGGAACCCGAAGGAGCCGTCCGAGCCGGTGCCGTAGTGGATGTGCAGGCCGCCGCCCTTCGCGTACTCCTCCGGGCCGCACGGGTCGTCGATGTTCTCGTCGGCGATCTCCCGGCACTCGCCGAGGACCAGGTCGTCGTGGCCGTCACCGTCGAAGTCGCCGGTGACGAGGGCGGAGATCCCGGCGTTGTCGGTGTTCCACACGTTGCCCAGGGCCTCGTCCACCGCCTCCCACGCCCAGATCCGTACGTGCGACTGGGTGAACGGGTCGTTCGTCCAGTACCCGACGGCGAGGTCCGCCGCGCCGTCGCCGGTGAAGTCCCCGGTGGTCAGGACCGGGGCGCGGCCGCCCATGGCCGCGGTGACGACGGTGGCGGCGAGGCCGTCGGCGGTGCGCAGGACGACCTTGTCCTTGCCGCCGACCACGATGTCCCTGCTGCCGTCGCCGGTCAGGTCGGCCGCGGCGACCGACAGCCCGTACGCCGCGGAGGCGGCGGGGCCGGTGGTGACGTTGGCGCCCGGGCCGGGGCCGTCCTCCGCGCCGCCCACGACCGTGACCAGGCCGGCGTCCGTGCCGCGCCCGGTGATGTCCTCGCCGGGGGCGCCGACGAGCAGCTCCGCGATGCCGTCGCCGTTCAGGTCCTCCAGCGTCACGGCGGCGCCGAAGCGGTCGCCCGTCTCCGGGGTGCCGGGCACCTCGGCGGTGGCCTGGGTGACGCGGATGCCGCCGTGGGCGCCCACGCCCCTCCTGCCGCCCCACAGGATGTTGACGTACCCGGCTCTCGCCTTGCCGGCGACGGCGCCGTCCGGCACTCCGACGGCCAGGTCGGCGTAGCCGTCACCGTTGAAGTCGCTGGTGGACGGGGAGGGCGGGGTGGCGGCGGCCGCCGTGGGAGGGAAGGCCAGGGCCGTGGTCGCCGCCGCGGCGACGGTGGCGGCGAGGGCGGCGTACGTCCGTATGCGCACGGGGGACTCCAGGGGCTGGGGTGGCTTCAAACAGGTGGCCGGGTGGCCGGATCGGACGGTTTCGTTCGGTTCACCTGTGTGACACCTGGAGTACGCGCGGGGTTGTGCCGGGTTCGGGACCGCTGTCCCTGTGTATCGCTGTCCCTGCGTGCTGCTGTCCCTGTGTACTGCTGTCCCTGCGTGCCGCTGCCCTTGTATGACGTCTGTATGACGTCGTCCCTGTACGACGCTCTGGGCGGGCGGGGTTACGGCACGAACGACCGCAGCTGTTCGTCGAGCCACGGGTAGAACTCCTCGGCCCTGGTGCCCAGCCGGGACTTCAGATCGCGCGTCGGTTCGTCGGCCAGTACCTCGATCGAGCCGTCCGCGACTCCGTCGTAGGCCTGTGCGACCACGCTCGCGGCGCTGACCTTCGGAACGTCCCAGCGTGCCGCCATCGGCGTGTCGACCATGCCGACGAGAAGGCCGATCACCTGCGTTCCCTGTCCCTGCAACTGCGTCCGCAGCGCGTTGGTCGCCGACCACATCGCGGCCTTCGACGCCGCGTAGCCGGTCGGCACGTTGACCCAGCTCGCCGAGGACAGGATGTTCAGGAGCGTTCCCCCGCCGTGTGCGGCCAGCACCGGGGTGAAGGCGTTCGCGACGCGAAGTGTCCCGAAGAAGTTCGTCTCGAAGATCCGGTGGAGCTCGTCCTCGGGCCCCGCGATGGAATCGCCGGCGGGTGCGATACCGGCGTTGTTGACCAGGAGGTCGACGTCCGGCGCGGCGGTGACGGCGGCGGCGACGGCGCGGGGGTCCGTGATGTCGAGGGGCAGCGGCTGGACCCGGGGGTCGTCCCAGCGCCTGGGCGTGCGCGCGGCGGCGTAGACCTTGGCGGCTCCGCGTTCGAGCGCCTGCAGCACGAACTGTTCGCCGAGTCCGCCGTTGGCGCCCGTCACGAGCACTGTCCGGCCGTCGAGTGACTGGTTCATCTATACTCCAGAACTAAGTGGGGACCGTCCCCGAATGAGTATGTGGGGACACTCCCCGCTTGGTCAAGGAGGGGTGGTCATGGCCGCTGACCGAGGTGCCGTCGAGAAGGGCGCGCGTCCTCTGCGCGCGGACGCCCGGCGCAACCGCGACGCGATCCTTCGCGCGGCGCGCGAGACCTTCGAGGAGGAGGGGGTACTCGCCTCGCTCGACGGCATCGCCCTGCGCGCGGGCGTGGGGAACGCGACGCTCTACCGGAACTTCCCGACCCGGGATGACCTGCTGGCCGCGGTGATGCAGGACGCCATCGACATCGCGTTGACCGAGGCGGACGAACTGGCCCGCTCGCTCGGTCCGCGGGAGGCCCTCGCGGAGTGGCTGGTGCGGCTGACCTGGAAACTGCGCATCTGGCACGACCTGCCGTACTGCGTCGCCACCGCCCATCAGGACCCGGAGTCGTCCATGAACACCGCGTGCAACCCTCTGCTCGCGCGGACGGACGCTCTCCTCGGCGAGGCGAAGTCCTCGGGCGACGCGATCGGGACCATCACCGCCGACGAGGTGTTCGAGCTGGTCACCACGCTGTCGTGGGGTGTCGACCGGTTCCGCGACGATCAGCGGACCGCGCGCAGGCGGGTGGAGGTCGCCACGGCCGGCGTCTTCGTCTAGCGGCGGCGGGGTTCGGTGCCGAGCTCGCACCAGACGTACTTGCCGCTGCCGCTGCCGGTGCCGCTGCCGCCGCTACCGCTGCCGTTGCCGCCGTTGATCCGGAACCAGCCCCAGTCGTCGGCGTACGCGTGCACGAGGTGCAGGCCCCTACCCGACTCGTCGTCCTGCCCGGTGCTCCTGGCGCGTGGCCCGGTCAGCCAGTTGGACACCGTCCTGCTGGACTCTCCGCACGCGGGGACGTTCATCGACGCGAAGGCGCAGCTCGACGTGTACCGCAGAGCGATCACCTCTGTGGAGGCCGCTGCGCTGGGGGTCGTAGAGCCGAGGGACTTCGTCCACCGACTCGTGCGGCACATCTGAGGGGCCTCGTCATGACACCGCTCATACCGTGGCAGAAGTCGTCGTTCTCCGACGGGGAGGACGCGCCCAACTGTGTGGAGGTCGCCGCCCCCCGGGGCACGGACACCCTCCTCCTGCGCGAGAGCGACGAACCCGGCACCGTGGTGCAGGCCACCGGCGCTGGACTCGCCGCCCTCATACGTCATCTGCGGCGGCCCTCGCACTGAGGGCCCGCCCCCGGGTGCGGAGGCGGGCCCTGCGTACAGCGGACGGGACTCAGTTGGCGGCGTTGGCGCCGAAGGCCGGCGTCGAGTTTGTCGAGACGCCGACCGCGGACGGGGCGAGGGAGCGGGCGCCGGTGGTGGTGATCTTCGTGCCGTCGGAGGGCAGGTAGACCACCGAGCCGTTGTAGGCGTTCTCGCCGTACGCTCCGACCGTCAGGTCGGCCTTGCCGTCTCCGGTGACGTCGGTGAGCTTCACCTCGCTGCCGAACGCGTCGTCCTTCTCGTCCGAGCCGGGGACACCGGCCGTGGACTGGGCGAAGTACTGGTAGCCGGAAGCGGTGTTCAGGCCGGATTCGGCGCCGTACAGGACGGTCACCGCGCCCGTGTTCACCACGCCGTTCAGGTTCTCGCCCGGCGCGCCGGCCACCAGGTCGGTCATGCCGTCGCCGTTGATGTCGCCGAGCGAGAGCTCGCTGCCGAACCAGTCACCGCGCTCGGAGGACCCGGGCACGTTGCCGCTGTTCTGGCTCACGGCGACGGTGGTGGCCGGGCCGGCGGCCGAACCGTAGATGATGTGGACCTTGCCGCCGTCCACCGACTCGGGCACCGACGGGGAGCCGTCGTTGGCGGGGTCCCAGTCCTGGCCGGTGACGATGTCGCCGAAGCCGTCGCCGTTGACGTCACCGATGCCGGTGATGACCCCGCGCTTCACCTCCTGCGCGGACGACGCCTTCAGGCCGGAGGCCGAGCCGGGCACGTAGAAGTTGGTGTTGTAGCCGTAGTCGCTGTCGGTCTCGTAGCCGTTGACGACCAGGTCGGTCTTCCTGTCGCCGTTGACGTCGCCCGCGGCGAGCACCAGCGGGCCGGTGTCGCCACCGGACCGGATGTCCGTCTTGACGGTGTAACGGCCGCCGTACGTACCGGACTTGGTGATACCGCCCTTGAAGACGTACACCGAGTTCGACGAGGAGCCGACCGCGAGGTCCTCCGTGCCGTCGCCGTCGAAGTCGCCCGCGGCGAGCGCCGTGCCCCAGCGGTCGTGGGACGAGACCGCCGGGTCCTTGATCGTCGTGGCGCCGGACAGGCCGTTCGCCGAGCCCCACACGATGAGGACGGTGCCGCCGTCCTTGTCGCCGTCCACGTCCTCGTACGAGGCCTCCGTGGCGAGGTCGTCGAAGCCGTCACCGTTGAAGTCGCCGTACGCGCTGACCCAGCCGAAGCCGTCGTCGGTCTCGGCGCTGCCCGGGACGCCTGCGGTGTTCTGGCTGATCGTCGTGCGGTTGCCGGCGGTCACACCGCTCGGTGAGCCGTACAGGGCGACGATCTGGCCGGCGCCCTTCTTGCCGCCGACGGTCGCCCAGCCGGCCGAGTACGCCACGTCGCCGTAGCCGTCGTTGTCGAAGTCCGCCACGGGGTGGTGGACGGAGTCGGCCGCCGTCGCCGTCGCGGCCGTGAAGGTGAGGAGCCCGCCCGTCAGCGCGGCAGCGGTGGCCGTCGCGAGGGCGAGTCTCAGGTACTTCTTCTGCATGCGGGAATCTCCTGCTGCATGCGGGAACGCCTGGCAGGCGCCCGCAGTCAATGGGGTGCGTACCGCCTGTGTTAACCCTGGGTTCCCCCGGGTTCCACGGGCGGTTAGCGATCACAAGACCGTCGGGAGCCGCCGATGGTTGTACGTGAGTTCGGAGTTTGTTCGAAGTTTGTTCAAGCAGGGTGAGCAGGACGAACAGAGTGAACGGGGCGAACGGGGACCACGGTTCCCGGGAGGGCGGTGCGTCAGCCCTCCGCGCCCAGGAACTCCGAGGTGGAGAAGGTGAGTGCGGGCTTCCGCGCGATCAGGCCCTTTTTGTCACCCGGGTACACGGCGACCGTGTCCCTGGTGTCCGACGGGTAGGTACGCACCACCAGGTCCGCCCGGCCGTCGCCGTCGAAGTCGGCCACCGTCAGCACCCGGGTGGTCCCCCGCGCGGGCGGCCGCACGGTCACCGTCCCGGTCGCGGACAGTCCCTCCGCGCCGCTCTCGATGATCCTCAACTGCGAACCGCTGGAGACGAGTTCGTCCCGGCCGTCGCCGTCGAAGTCCCCGGCGTCCAGGACCGTCCCGGCGACGGCGAGCTCGGCGCGCCGGGTGCCCGGCACGTCGTACCGCAGGGCCGTGCCGCGCATCGTGCCGATCGCCGCGTCGAGCCCCTTGCCGCCGCCGAACCGCCCGAAGGCGACGTCGATGCCCTGGGGGAGGGCGACCGCGGTGCCGGTGGGGCCGGCCGGGCCGCCCGGGACGAGCGAGGAGCCGGAGGTGCCGGCCCCCTCGGCCGTACGCACGAGCAGGTCGTCGTACCCGTCGCCGTCGACGTCCACGGCCGGCGGGGTCGGTACGTTCCCGGGTGAGGCGACCGGTGCGCCGGCCGCCTTCGGGGCCCCCTTGCGGGTGAAGGGGCCGCGCAGGTGACTGAGACGGCCGTCGGAGGCGTGCACGACGAGGTCGGCGTCCCCGTCGCCGTTGAAGTCACCGCACACGGGCTGGTCCGGCCAGTCGTTGCCGAAACGTGCCTGCGGGGGGATCACCAGCTTGACGGCCTTGCCGGACAGCCCCCGGGCCGAACCGAACAGGATCTGCAGCGGCACCGGCGGCTGCCCCTGGCCGTCGTACGGCGGATCGGTCGAGACGACCAGGTCGGTGAAGCCGTCCCCGTCGAGGTCGCAGGTCGCCTCGGCGTCGAAGACGGCGGGCAGCTGGCCCTTGGTGGCGGCCGCGTGCTGTGCGGTGCTCAGCAACTGCCGTGCGGCGGGCGCGAGTCCGCGCCTGGACCCGTACACGATCCCGATGCCGGCGTCGTCGCCGTGGCTGTCGCGCTTCACCAGGTCGTTGAGGACGAGGTCGCGGTGGCCGTCGCCGTTGAAGTCGTTGTCGACCTCGCTGCCCCTGCCCAGCGGCACGGGGACCCGCGCGGGGGCCTTGGCGACCGTGACGGGCTCGCGCCGGGCGGCGCCGGAACCGTCTCCGCCGCCTGTCCCGCCGCAGCCGGTGAGCAGCAGGGCGCAGCCCGCCACGGCCCCCGCGACCCGTATCCCGCTCTTCTCCATGGCCACGTCAACCTCGACCGCATCGTGGGACAACAACCTGCACATGATGCGACGGAGAGAGGTCATAAGTCATCAGGGGCGGCCATCCCGGTACGGGACCGGGCGGGACCGGTCCCGCCCGATCCGGGCGCAACGGTACGAAGTGCCCGAAGCGGCAGCGTGGAGCCGGATCGGATGCGATCCAATGTGGTCCGATCCGATGTGATCCGATCCGATGTGATGCGCTCCGATCGGATCCGATCCGGCTCCGTGTCACGAGTTGTTGCTGTTGGAGCGGCCGAAGAACTCGATCTCGGCGATCGCCACCTGCTTCTTCGCGTCGGCGTGGTAGGCCGACTGCAGGGTGAACCGCACCTTGACGACCGCGCCGACCCGGAACTTGCGGCGCTGGCCGCCCGCGGTCTGGTCGAGGTTGATGATCCGGGTGCTCGTCTTCCCGTCGGCGGTGGTGATCTTCGCCTCGATGCGGTGCGGGAGGGCCGACTGCTGGAGCTGGTCCACCTTGGTCGAGGTGCCGGGGGTGATGATGAGGTCCAGCAGCCGGGTCGGCTGGTCGAAGCGGGCCTCCACCCACTCGCCCTCACCGGACTGCGAGACCCCCGGCCCCCACCAGGTGTTGTTGAGCATGTCGAAGGCGAGCTGCGGGCTGTGGCCGGGGTACGAGCGGGACGCGCGCACGCTGTCCGGGGCGACCGCGGCGCGCTTGGAGAAGTGGTCGCGGGTGGCGTTCACCCCGTCGCCGATGTTGACGACGAGGGTGATGATCAGGCCCAGCACGACGGCGCCGACGACCCAGTTCATGATGCGTCCGAAGCCGCGGCGCAGGCGGGGGCGGTCGCCCGCCCACGGGGTCTCCGAGCCGCGCAGGTTGAGCAGCCGGCGCCACCAGGTCTGCCGCTCCGGCGGGCGCGGGCCGCCCGCCATGGGCATGGCGCAACGGCCGCAGAAGTGCCGGTCGGGTCGGTTGGGGGTGGCGCACCAGGGGCACGGCGGACCGGTCTCCGGGCCCGCGGCGGGGCCCGGGGCGCGGACCTGGGGGCGGTCCGCGACCGGGCGGCCCGGCAGTACCGGGGCGACGACGGGGATGGCGGCGGCCCGGGGTTCGGGGTCGTTCACCGGGATGAGGAGGGACCTGGCCCGCTCGTCCGCAGTGGCGGCGGCGGAGGGGGCCGGGGCGCCGTGGCCCAGGCCCACCCGCGGCTCGGTGTCCGCGTCGGGCGACAGGGGGCGGTCGGCGGTGCCGGGGGCGAGGGCGGCGAAGACGTCGGCGGCCGGGGTGACCGGAGCGACCGGGGTGCCCGGGGTGCTTCCGGCACCGGCGCCCGTGCCGGATCCGCCGGTTCCGGATGCGCCCGTGCCGGACGCGCCCGCGCCGAACGCGCCCGCGCCGGATCCGGTGGCCCCGGTCCCGGTCGCGCCGGATGCCGGGGTGCTGCCGAAGCCCGCGGGCTCGGGGTACGGCAGCGGTGCCTCGGCGGACCCCTGTGCGGAGCCGGTGCCGGAGTCGGCGCCGGCACCGGCGCCGGACGCGCCTGCGCCCGCACCGGAGCCCGCACCGGCGTGCTGCCGTGAGTCGCCGCCCCCGTCCGAGCCGCCGGTGCCAACCGGCCCGTCGCCCCGCCCGTGGGTCTCGTCCCCGGCGGGGCGGCCACCGGTCGCGGTCGTCGCCGCGGGCGTCGCGAGGGTCGCGGGAACCGCAGGGGCCGTGGAGGCCGCCGGGGTCCCGTCCTGGCCTGTGCGGGCCGCCCCCGTACCGCCGCCGGCGTGGCCGGCCGCGGAGTCGCGGGCCGGTGCGGCGGCGGCTCCCGCGGCCACCGGGGCCGCGGCGGACCGGTCCGTGCTCCCGGACCAGCCGAGTACCGCACCGCAGGAGTCGCAGAAGGACTGGCCGGGCTCCGCGCGGGTGCCGCACTCGGCACAGCTGCGCGCCGGCTCCCGTCCCGTGCCGGAGGTCTGGCTGGTCATCTCTCGGGAGTCCTTTCGGCAGCGGTCACCTGGACCGTGTAGGGCATGTGGGCGGGACGGGCGGCCGCCACGAGGCTGTCGAGGCGGTGTTCGTCGGCGCGGGTCGGGTCGGGCAGCCGCAGGGCGACGTGCAGGCGGGGGCGGCGGTCGCCGGGGACCGGGCCGAGCGGCCGGGCGTCCCAGGAGGCGCCGCCGCTCTCGGTGATCTCCGGGGCCACGCCGAACACCAGGCGCACCGCCTCGGACAGGCCGCGGCTGGTGCCCCGTACCCGGTGCAGGAACGCGGCGGCGGCGACGGCGGCCCGCAGCCGGTCCTCGGGCTCGCTGCCGTCGGTCTCGGCGCCGACCCAGCCCGCCAGCCACCGGGTGAAGTCCACCGGCGCGAGGCTCGGCGTGAAGTAGGAGTCCAGGTTGTCCAGGACGGCCAGGATCGGCGCGAGCACGTCGTCGAGCCCGCCGACGAACCGCTGCGCCAGGTCGTCGTCGGCGAACACGGCCGGCAGCGTCATCCCGATGGGCGAGGAGGACCCCAGCCCGTCGATGGAGCCCCTCACGGGCGGTCTCCGATCACTCGGACGCGGTGGTCGAAGGAGAAGACCAGGGACGGGGCGTCCAGGTCGATGCGGTCGGTCGGGTCGCCGCGCTTGCCGGTCAGGGGGTCGGCGGGGTGGAGCTGGACCTCGTCGACCAGCTCGACGCCCGGGACGCGCTGGAGCACGGCGAAGACCTCGCCGGACTGGACGGGCCGGCCGAAGGGCCAGCCGCGGCCGTCGGCGCCGCCGGTCAGCGGGTCGAGGTGGCGGTACAGGGCGTCGTGCGCCTGGCGGCGGACCCGGTCCGTGTCGGTGCCGCGGAACGCGTGCACCGTCGCGACCACCGTGATGCCCTGGTAGAAGGGCGGGCCGACCGCCAGCCGGGTCCCGATCAGGCGCCGTTCGTCGAGGTGGCGGGTGATGCGGCGCAACAGGTCGTCACCGGGGACGAGTTGCTCGAAGCGCAGCCGGCCACCGGGGTCGGGGACGGCCTGCGGGACGACCAGCACCCGTACCGCGTACGCCCCGTGCTCGCCCTCGTCGCCCTCCAGGCAGGTGATCCTGGCCGTCTCGGGGGCCGCCCGGCGGGCCAGTTCCTCGTAGTCGCGCAGGGTCACCGCCCGCTCCTGGGCGCGCAGGGTGATCGGCGCCCGGGTCTTCGCCTCCTCCACCGTCTCCCCGTCGACCCCGCCGCGCGCGGCCTCCCGGTTGACGACCTCGGAGACGTACGGGACGGACGTGCGCAGCACCTGGACGGCGCCGCGCGCGACGTTCCCGGACCGCCCGCCGCCGGTGCGGTAGCGCGCGGCGCGGATGACGGCGCCCTTGGGGGCCACCGCCCCGTACTGGCGCAGGCCGCCGTCGGGCTCCCGCACCGCCGGGCCGAAGGCGATGTCACCGGTCGAGGCGTCCAGGGTGATGTGCCGGTCGTACGGGGTGGACGCGGCGAACGACGGGACGACCTCCCAGTCGCTCCAGCCGTCGTGCTCGGCGGTCTGCAGCAGCACCGGCGGGGTGTCGCCCACCACGGGCGCGTGGGCCAGCCGCAGCCGCTGGCCGGGCAGGCCGGTGGACTCGCCCAGCGCCTCGTCGTACACGGTCTCGGCGTGCACGGCCGAGGTGGTGCCGCCGAGCGTGAACGCCTCCACGGACCGCACGGTCGGCGAGGTCGTGTAGAACGGCTGGCCGGGCAGCGGCTCGGTGACCCGGCAGCGCAGCCAGCCCGCCTCCTGCCCGCCGGTGCGGGACAGGGTGTGCGCGCCGGGCACGTGCAGGACGACCTCGCCCGGCCGGTTCAGACCGCCCGTGCCGTCCCGGTCGACCTCGCACCCGACCCAGCCGTCCTCGGTCCACGCCTCCCACACCAGCGGGGGCTGCCGCGGGTCCACGCCGACACCGTCGACCCGGCTGTCCAGCTCCATCGCGACCGCGCAGTGCGGCACGGCGGCGCTCAGCCCGAGCAGCATGCAGTCCCCGGGCCGCGGGGACTCGGTGAAGCACATCAGGTCCTTGCCCTCGGCGAGGTCGGCGGTCCTGTCGGTGCCGGGCTCCCCGCTGCGCTGGACCACGAGGTGACGCAACTCGCACGGTACGAGCGTCAGTTCGCGCTCGGTGGCGAAGACCGCGGCCTCCTCGCTCTCGGTGCGCGTGGTGGCCACCTCGGTGCCCATCGGCAGCAGCACGGCCTCGTCCTGCGGCGCGGACAGCCAGAACGTGACGTCCGTACGCGCCGCGGAGGGCGGGAAGAGCGTGATGCCCACCAGGTCCAGGAACGCCAGGTGGTTCTTCTCCGGGACCCGGTTGAGGCGGTAGACGATCTGGTCGGCCATGTGGGCGACCGTCTCGACGAGGGTGACGCCGGGGTCGGAGACGTTGTGGTCGGTCCACTCCGGGGCGCGCTGCTGGATGTAGCGCTTGGCGTCGTCGACGAACTGCTGGAAGCGCCGGTCGTCGAGGTTCGGGGAGGGCAGGGCCATCAGCGGTCGCTTTCAGGGGAGTCGCCCGGGCCGGTGGCGCCGGGCTCCTCGTGGGAGGGGATGACGTAGAAGGGGAAGACGAGGCTGCGCGGGTTGTTGGTACCGCGGATCGAGTAGCGGACGTCGATGAAGAGCACACCCTGGTCGGTCTCGCCGCCGGCGGTCACCTCGACGTCGCTCACCTCGATGCGCGGCTCCCAGCGGTCGAGGCTCGTGTACACCTCGTGCTGGATGCGGCCCGCGGTGGCCTCGTTGACCGGGGCGAACACCAGGTCGTGGATGGCGCAGCCGAACTCGGGGCGCATCGGCCGCTCGCCCGGCGCGGTCGCGAGGACGAGCCGGATGGCCTCCTCGACCTCGCGCTCCCCGCTGACCAGGGCGATGCCCCCGGTGGGGCCGATGCGCAGCGGGAACGCCCAGCCGGAACCGACGAACTGCTCGGCCATCAGGGAGCCACCCGCCTTCTCATCGTCGTCGTCATGGTGTTTTCCGTCGTCACGGTGCTTCTCGGGGCCGTGGTTCTCGCACGGTCGGTGAGCGTCATCGGCGTCATCGGCGTCATCGGCGTCATGGGGGCCATCGGCGTCACGGGATCGGGTACGGCTTCTTGTTGACCGTCACGAGGCCCATGAGGTCGACGTTGACGGCCCGGATGCCCACCTGGCCGATGGTGTTGATCTGCACGGTGCCGCCCGCGTTCACCGACGCGGCGCCGAGCGCCTTGAGGTTGAGCGCGCCCATCGCGTCGACGGTCACCGCGCCGCCGAGCGACTTGAGGTTGACGATCCCGCGGCCCTGGAGGGTGAGCGGACCGCCGCTCCTGATGCTGATGCTGCGCCGGGCGCTGAGCGTGAGATCGGTACCCGCCTCGACGGACACCGAGGTGCCGCCCGTGATGCTGACGGCGCCCTTGCTGTCCACGGTGATCTCGGTCTTGGTGCGGTCCAGGTTGATGATCAGCTTGTCGTTGCCGCTGGCCACCCGGACGCCCTGCTTGCGCCCGCCGGTCTGCTGGCTGAGCAGGTCCACCCGGTTGCCGTCCCGGTCGGACAGGGTGTGCCGGATCGCCTTCTTCTTGACCGGGTCGTGCAGCTGCACGTCCTTCACCACGGTCGGCTTGTCGATGCCGTTGTAGAGGCCGCCGATGACGAAGGGGTGGTCGAGCGCGCCCCGGTCGAAGGCGACCAGCACCTCGTCGCCGACGTCCAGCGGGAAGATCCCGCCGCCCGCCTTGCCGCCCAGCTGCACGGTCCGCGTCCAGTCGCTGACGTACGCGTCGTCCAGCCACGGGAACTGCAGCTTCACCCGCCCCTGCTTGAGCGGGTCCTGCACATCGGTGACCAGCGCGTTCGCCACGCTCGGCAGCCGGGGCGAGGCCGACCCGCCGCCCGACGTCAGGCCGAACAGCGAGCGCCACTGCCGGCCGCTCACGGTCACCAGCGTCTCGTAGTGACTGCCCGCGCCGAAGGTGTGCCGTACGGAGGTGACGGTGTACTTGCCCTCGAAGGGGACGCCCACGTCGGTGAGCGCGATGGCCACGCCGGGCCGCAGCACGGGATTGCCGTGCACCGTGACCTCCAGCTCGGCGAACGAGGAGGTGAGGTCGTCGGCGAGGGAGGCGGCGGCGAACTTCACCTCGGGTCGGCGGTCGTACGGGGTGTCGGTCTCGACCAGCTTGGCGGCCTTGAAGGCCGTGGCCGCCTTCTGCGGGGTGATCCCGATGGCGAAGGCGGGGTTTGTGCCCGCCTTCGTGAGCTCGACGATCTTCTTCTTGGTCGGGATGTCCCAGCCGCGCGCCTCGACCTTGTCGACCTGGTCGGCGGCGGTGACGGCGGCCCGGCAGCGCAGGACGTCGACCCTGCCCCGCAGCACCCGGGGGTTCGGGTCCTCGGGGGAGCCCACCGGGGGCGCCTTGGAGGCCGGGTCCGGCTCGCCGAACTCGAACTTCCCCTTGGCGTCCAGGGACATCACCATCTCGTTCTCGTCGGCGAGCCGCGCGAGGAAGTCCCAGTCCGTCACGTTCGACTGGCTGATGAACTCGTAGACGGTCTTGGTGGTCTTGATCTTCCCGATGGGGATGCCGTTCATCGCGGCCAGCTTGCGCGCGATGTCGGAGGCGGTCTGGTTGCGGTACGCGGCGACCCGGCGCACCCGCATCAGGCGGTGGCCCGGGTCGTACCCGCGGACGACGGTGAACGTGCCCGTGCCGTCGTAGTCGGTCTCCATGCCGGTGACCTCGCCGGTCAGCAGCGGGGTGCCCGCGCCCTGGCCGTCGGCGACGGGGGCGATGACCACCTTGGAGCCGAACCGGACGTTCAGCTTGCCCAGCACCTCGCGGTCCGGGTCGCGGAAGGTGAGCCGGAACTCGCCGGGCACCCCGGCCCCGAGGTCGACCCAGCCGCCGACCAGCAGGTTGATGTAGTCGGGCGGGATCTTCTTGCCGTCGAGGGTGACGTGGATGATGTTGGAGTAGGACGGCTTCGCCATCAGAAACGCACCTCCTCGGCGGCCGGGAGGACGAGCTCGATGCCGGTGGGCAGGCGCGAGGGGTCGTCGATGCCGTTGCTCTCGGCGATCGCGCGCCAGGCGGCCGCGTTGCCGTACTCGCGCCAGGCCAGCGACTGCAGGGAGTCGCCCGCGACGACCCGGTGCACCCGCTGCGCGGTGAGCGAGCCGGAGGTGGGGTTCTGCCCCTTGGTCGTGCTGGGGATCTCGTGCAGCGCCACCTGGCAGGTGGCCCGGATCGGCACACCGGTCGTACCGAACAGCGAGTAGGTGACGTCCACGGAACTCACGTACGCGGTGAAGCGGGCCGTGGAGAACGAGCCCCACTGGAACACCACCCAGGGCGGCGACGGCTGCTTCGCGGCGATGCTCTTGGCCGTCACCTCGCAGCAGTCCAGCAGCGACTCCACGTTCTTCAGCACCACGTTGCTGGTCGGCTTCGTGGACGTGTCCAGGAAGATCTCGACCGTCATCTGGCGCGGCTCGGGCCCCATGAACTCCGGGACCGTGCCGTTGCGCACGGCCGCAGCCGGTGTGGACTTCCACGTGGCGCGCCGGGTCAGCTGGAGCTGCGACGGGTTGAAGTCGAAGTTGAACGTCTTGATCAGACCGCCCGGCGTGGTGCTGGAGCCGACGGGCGGTTCGTGGATGGCGAGTGTGGCCCGCACGAGGCTCTTGCCCGCGCCGCCCTTGCTTCCCTTGGCCATGTGGTGTCCCGCCCCTCAGTCCGTGAACCCGTGGTGCGTGATCTCCAGGACCTCGGTGGCCACGCTCGGGTTGGCCGGGTCCAGGGAGGGGCCCGTCCAGCTCACCGGCAGCACGTCGATCAGCCCCCAGTGCGCCACCTCCGAGCCGTCCGCGCGCAGCGCGGCGATCTGCGCGGTGGGCCGCTTGATGCCGGTGGCCACGGAGGAGATCCAGGCCGCGACCTTGGTGGTGTCGGGCGTCAGCGGCCGGGTCAGCCGGATGTTGGAGAAGGTGACGCGCGACGGAAGCTGCCAGACGAACCCGTTGTTGCCGCCCTCCTGGTGGTGCTCGATCTCCACCGCGGACGAGAGCCCTTCGCACCCGTTGAAGTACCCGAGGCTCTCGCCGTCGATGGTCAGGGTGAAGAAGATGGTGGAGCCCGGGTCGAGATCGCGGGGCATCGGGGGCGGCCTTTCTGCGGACGTCGGTCGTGCGGGGTCGTGCTCTCGGATGCCGGGGTCGCGGGTTCCGGCCACCGGCGGGCGGGCGGCCGGGCGGCCGGTCAGCGGCGGGGGTCGCGCAGTCTGCCGATCCGTTCCCGGTCGAGCCGCAGCTCGGTACGGATCAGCCGCGTGATGCGGCCGATCAGCCGGTGCGTGAGCTCGTCGAGCTGGAAGTCGGTCAGGGAACGGGGGTCGAACTGCCCCTTGGCGACCGCGGTGTACTCGGGCGGCGACTCACCGGCGTCGTACGGCGGCGGCCCGCCCTTGGCGGACCCGGCCCCGGACGACCCGTGCGACATGGTGCCGGCGGCCGTGACCGGGGTGACGGCGGTGGTGGCCCGGGCGGACGTGGGCAGCAGAGAGCCGTTGGGCGCCCGCTGCACGGACCGCACGGACCGGGCGGACTGCGCGGGTGGTGCGGGTGGTGGGGGCTGGGTAGGCCGTACGGACTGGGTGGACCGGCTGGACGGCACGGGGGCGGCGGGTGCCGGGGACGACGGGCCGGACGCGGACGCCGAGTGCCGTTGGACGACCGGCAGCGCGGGCAGTGGGGGCAGCACGGGCAACGCACCCGGCCGGGACAGCCGTTGGGGACGTGGCTGAGGGGCCGGCCCGGCTGCTCCGGCGGACGGCGCGGCAGCGGCAGCGGAGGCGGCAGCGGCAGCGGACCTGGCCACTGCGAGGAGGGGTACGGCCCGGGCGGTGGGGGCTGCGGCCCGCTGCACCGCCGGTCCGTTGCCGGACGACGCGGACCCGCCGTGCGGGGGCGCCGGGCGACGTAGCGGGACGGCGGTCGGGGACGCCGGGCGCCGGACCGCCGAGGGCGCGGCGGGTGACGAGGCCGGGGCGAGGGCGCGGGCGGGGGTCAGTCCCCGCACGGGAGCGGCGGCCGTGAGCATCTGGGTGGGTGAGGAGATCGGTGCCGGTGCCGGTGCCGGTGCCGGTGACTGTGCCTGTGCCAGTACCGGTGCTTGTGCCTGTGTCGGCATGGGTGCGGGCGGGTTCGTGGTCGCGCGCTGCACCGCCGGTACGCGCCTGCCGCTCACCGGCTTCGTGCCCGCGACGGCGGGGTTCGCCGCCGTGGCGTTCTGCACGGCGAGGGTGCGGGAGACCGGGGGTGACAGGGGCACGGCCGGGAGGCGTTGGGGTCGCGTCGTCGATCTCGGTGCCGGTGCCGGTGCCGGTGCTGATGTCGGTGCCGATGCCGGTCCTGGTGTCGATGCCTGCGGCCGGTGTGCTGTCGACGCACGCTGGACGGCGGGCGGCCCGGCGGGGCCCGGACCGCTGGGAGTGGTACGGCCCGAAAGGGGCCGTGCGTCCGCCGGAGGGGCGGAGAGGGGTGCGCCGAGCAGGGGGCGCTGCCGCGGGGCCGCGGGTGCGGTGGCGCGCTGGACCGGGGCGGGCGAGGAGACGGTCCGGGGTACTGCAGGCGCCGGGGGTATCGGTACGGGTGTGGGCGCGGGTACGGCCGGAGAGGCGGGGGAGTCCGCCGTCGACGAGGGTGCGGCGGGGGACGGCGGGAGGGCCGGGCCGAGTGACGGGGACGCCGGGGCCGGAACCGGAACCGGAGGGGCGGCGGTGGGCAGGGGGCCCGAGGTCGGCGCGCCCAGGCCCATACGCCTCGTCCCGGTGGAAGCACTCCGCTGTACGGGGTACGCGCCGGTGCTGGACGGGGAGGCCGCCGTGCCTGTGGTCGTGGTCGTGGCCGTGGGAGCGGTGTTCGCCGCTGTCGTTGGGCTGGGAGGGCCGACCGGCTTGCCCGTCGCGGGAGTCGGGAGGCCGGTGGCTCCGGTGGCGGACGGTGAGGCCGTGGTCCCGGGCGGCGCGGTCGACGCGGAACCGGAACCGGGCTGCGCCCGCTGGACGTTGACCGCGGTGCCGGGAAGGGGCGCTGTGCCACCGGGGGCGGTGGCAGCCCTGCCGGGGCCGGTCGGCGGCGCGGTGGGTGCAGTGACGGTACGGCCGGGGCCGGCCGGAGCCCGCTGGACGTCGGCCGCCGTGCCCGCGGGAGCGCTCGTCGCGCTGCCGGAGGGGGGCGCCACCTCCGGAGTACGGACCGGTGCGGCGGGACCGGTGGTCGTCCCGCCGCGCACCGGGGCTGCGGCATGGGGAGCGGCCGGCGCTCGCTGGACGTCGGCCGCCGCCCGGCCCGGGCTCGCCGACGGGGCGGCAGGGCCGGGTGCGGTCGCCCTCCGGACGGTGGCGGCCGTGTTGCCGGTGGCGGGCACCGGTCCGGTGGGGCCGACCGCCGCCCCACTCGGCCGAGTTGCGGGGTTACCGGGAACGGTCGTCGTACCGGGAGAACCCGTGGCGACCGAGGCCGAAGCGGAAGTCGCGTTCGGGGCGGGCGCGGTGGGCGCGGTAGGTGCGGCGGGTGCGACGGGTGCCTTGCCGGAACCGGACGCCGCCCTCTGGACGTCGGCTCCCGCGCCGCCGGTGCGGGACACCGTGCTGCCGGGACCGGCCCCCGTACCGCCTGCCCCGGCAGCACGGCTGCTCGAACCGGCCGCCGTACCGCCACCGCTCACCGGCCTGACGGGTCCGGCCACAGGTCCGGACGCGGCTGTACCGCCCGCCGGGGCCCGCTGGACGTCGACCGCCGCTCCGGCGGAGGGCGCCTTCGAAGGCGCACCCGTTCCCGGCCGGACGGAACGCGACACCGTAGGACCGGGAGTGGTGGACCCGGGCGCCGTGGAGCGGGCCGGCGCAGGGCCGGCCGCCGGCGGGCCGGACGACGCGGGGCCCGAAGACGCGGTACCCGAAGACGACGTGGGAGCCGACGACGACGCGGAACCCGGCGACACGAGACCCGACGGCGCCGGAGCCGCCGGAGCGGGCCCTGACGACGCGGGCCCTGACGACATGGAAGCCGACGCCGCGGGACCCGCCGGAGCGGGCCCTGACGACGCGGGACCCGAAGACGACGTGGGAGCCGACGCCGACGCCGCGGGACTCGACGGCGCCGGACCCGCCGGAGCAGGCCCTGACGACGTGGGCCTTGACGACGCGGGGCCTGACGACATGGAAGCCGACGCCGCAGGACCCGCCGGAGCGGGCCCTGACGACGCGGGGCCCGAAGACGTGGGAGCCGATGACGCAGGGCCCGAAGACGTGGGAGCCGAAGACGGCATGGCAGCCGAAGACGGCATGGGACCCGGCGGCACCGGGACCGACGGTGAGGGCGTCGACGGTACGGGACCCGACGATGTCGGACCCGGCCCTCCACCACTCACCGGCCTCGGCGCCCCGGCCCGGGCCACCGGCAGAGTCCGCTGGACGGCGGCGGGCGTGGCGGTCGCCCTGGTCAGCGAGTTCTGCCGGTGGGGTCTGGGAGGTGCGGCGGCCACCCGGGGGCCCCTCGGGCGCGACGCCGTGACCGCTCGGGGCGCCCGCTGCACCGGCCGGATGTCGCCGGACACGGTGCCGGACACGGTGCCGGACACGGTGCCGGGCGTGGTGCCGGACGCGATGTCGGGGGCGGCCCCGGGCAGGTCGGCCGACGCCACCGGCAGGACCTGCGCGGGCGGTTCGAGTCCGGACACGGGCCCGGCCGACGTGGTGAGCGCGTTCCTGATCAGCCCGCCCGGCGCCCCGTCCAGGACGGCGTGGGACAGGGTCCCGGTGAAGGACGGGTTCTGCCAGGTGCTCAGCCGCCCGCCGAACCCGGAGTCCGCGACACCGGGCCGCCCCACGGCGGCCCGCTGGATCGGCGGCAGCCCCGTCCAGCCGACCACCGCCACCGGCCCCGTATCCGTACGCGAAAGCGCTGCCGCAGAAGCCACGGAAGCCGCAGAAACCACGGAAGCCGCAGAAACCGCGGGAGTCGCAGAAACCGCGGGAGTCGCGGAAGCCGGCGTCGGCGTCGCCGCCGTGTCGCCCCTCAGTCGGTTCAGTCGATTCAGTCGGTCGAAGAACCCCACCGATCAGCCCTCCGCCCTGCCCCGGGTCACCAGGGACGCGATCTGTTCCGTGTAGCGGCGGCGGTCCTGGTGTTCGAGGTCCAGGATCGTCTCCAGGCTCCAGTGGAAGTGGTAGGCGACGTACGCGATCTCCTCGTGCAGCCGGTCGGTCGCGTACGTCACGATTCCCCCAGGCGGCTCCCGCCGAGTTCGACCTCGAAGGGCTCCGAGCAGTGCGGGCACTCCACGGCGGCGCGGGTGTGGCCCTCGGCGTTGACCTGCCGGTAGAAGTCCTGCAGGAACGCGAGATCGGAGGCGAACATGTTCTCCACCACCCCGTCGTGCACCATCGCCAGCGTGCCGAGGCGGGTGATGACCCGGCCCAGCAGGACCACCGACAGATAGGCGGGGTTCTCCTGGACGCGGACGTCCCGCAGCGGGATCAACTCGTCCCGCGCGGTGGCGAGACGCATCACACCGTCCTTGTGCACCGTTCCCGAGTCGTCCACATAGCCGCGCGGCAACTCGAAGGGGAACTCCGTGCGCAGCGGTTGGGCGGCCGGTGCGGGCGCCGGAGCAGGAGCCGGAGCGGCGGCGGGCGCCGGAGCAGGGTTCTGCTCCGGCGCCGCCACCGGTTCCGGCACCGGTGCGTGCGCGACCGGGTTCGCGCCCGCCCTGGCAGCCGTACGGCGCATTACTCGATGACCAGTTCTTCGAAGACGATGGTCACGGTCTCGGTGAGTGCCTGGGCCTCGCCGGCCTTCAGCGCACTGGCGTCGATCTTGCTGCACCAGGCGTTGCGCATGTTGTACCGCTTCACCGGGTTGTTCTGGTAGTCCATCATGATGATCGACGCGTTCTTGCGCGCCGTGCTCATCTGGCCCGTGATCGAGTCGTTGATCCAGGTCGTGAACGCCGGGGACTGGGTCATGCCGCGCACCACGGTGCACTGCCCGTCCTTCTGGACGCCGGGCATGAGGCTGACCTCGGGCCGGCCCTGCGCCGAGTTCGACAGGTGCTTGATGACGTCCTGCTCGATGCTGAGGCCGTTGACCTCGGCGAGGTACTCGACCATCACGCCGTCGATCTGCAGACCGAAATTATGTGAAGTGAGGGCGTCACCCGGGCTGAGACTCATCTGTTCTCTGTCCTTCTGAGGGTTCTTACTGGGGTTCTTGCTGGGTTTCTTGCCGGAGGTTCTCGGCTATGAGGTGCGGGGAGGCGGAGGAGCCCTACTCCTCCAGCTCGCCGCTGCCGCTGGAGAACTGCGCCAGCCGGAAGATGACGAACTCGGCGGGCTTGACCGGCGCGATGCCGATCTCGCAGATCACGCGGCCGAGGTCGACCGACTCCGGGGTGTTGGTCTCCTCGTCGCACTTGACGTAGAACGCCTCCTCGGGCCGCTGGCCGAAGAGCGCGCCGCTGCGCCACTCGTTGACGAGGAACGCCGAGACGTTGCGCCGGATCCGGGCCCACAGGTTGTGGTCGTTCGGCTCGAACACCACCCACTGGGTGCCGAGCAGGATCGACTCCTCCAGGTAGTTGAAGTACCGGCGGACGTTCAGGTAGCGCCAGGCCGGGTCCGAGGACATGGTGCGGGCGCCCCAGACGCGGATGCCGCGGCCCGGGAAGGCGCGGATGCAGTTGACGCCGATGGGGTTGAGCAGGTCCTGCTCGCCGCGGGTGATCTGCAGCTCCAGGTCCACCGCGCCGCGTACGACCTCGTTGGCGGGCGCCTTGTGCACACCGCGCTCGAAGTCGTTGCGGGCCCAGATGCCGGCGACGTGACCGCTCGGCGGGGTCAGCCGGGACTGCCCGCTCGCCGGGTCGAAGACCTTCACCCAGGGGTAGTACAGGGCCGCGTACTTGGAGTCGTAGCCCGCGGTCTCCTGGCGCCAGACGCGGATCTCCCGGGCGTTGAGGCTCGGCGGCGGGTCGATGACGGCGACGCGGTCGCCCATCAGCTCGCAGTGCGCGATCAGACCGAGCTGGACGGCCTTCACGGCCTCCAGGTCGATCGCGCCGCGCTGGTAGGCGGCCATCAGGTCGGGGACGGCGACCATGGAGATCTCGTCCACGGCCTCCAGGCCGCCGAAACCGGTGCGGTCGGCGGAGTCGCCGAGGTACTGGGCCGGGCCGGGGTGCCGGGCGTCCGAGGTTGCGGGCACGACGGGCGCGGGGGACGCCGGGGGGGCGGCCAGGGCCACGGTCTGGTTCTCGGGCCGGGCCAGCTGCGCGGTGGGCGCCGCCTCCTGCACGGTGATGAGCTTGGAGCGCTCCTTCACCTGCGTGACGACGTAGTTGCGGCCGCCCTTCTTGGCGGTCACGTCGAAGGTCTCGACCGGCTTCTCGCCGTCCTTGACGATCAGCTTGAAGCGCTCGGCGGGGCCCTCGCCCTCGGGGTCGGCGACCTCGACGCTGAGCGAACCGCCCGCGACCGCGGTCACGCTGAAGGTGCCGAGCTGCTTGGGCTCGCCCGCGGTGAGCGCGGCCGGGGCCGCGGAGCCGCCGACGGCCGACGCGGTGCCGTTGCCGGACACCCCGTTGCCGGACGCGCCCTCGGCGCTGCCGCCGACCCGGACGACGTACGCGGCGCTGCCGCCGTTGTTGAAGAACCCGTACACCGAGTGCGCGAGGTAGAAGCCGTCGGTGAAGGCACCGAAGGCCGCGACGTACTGGGACCAGTTGGTCACCAGGGTCGGCTCGTTCAGCGGGCCGGTCGGGGCGAGCCCGACGAAGGCCGCCACCGACGTGCCCACGCCCTCGATGGGACGCGAGCCGCTGGCCACCTCCTCGACGTATACGCCGGGTGACAGGTAGGACGGCATGCTCTGCGCTCCTCGGGGTACGAGACAGGTCTTCTACGACCCTCACGCGCGAAGCGCGTCCGTCGAAACGTCCTGCGGTGCCTGATCGGGGGCAGGGATGTTGCCCGGCGGGGCAACCGCCGTCCCCGGACGTGACACTGCGGGTGACGCGTCGCCTCCGGGCTGTGGCGCGGTGCGCCGATCGGAGCGGTCGGGCGGGCCGTCCTGGCGCTCCGGACCCCGTCCGGATCCCGTCCGGGGCCGGTCCGGACGGAGTCACCGTCCTCGGGTGCAGCCCTTCGCCTCTTCGGGCAGCCGTCGTGCCCCGGGGCTTCCTGCCCGGTACCTGTACGGCGTTTAACGTCCGGGAGTGAGCCTTTGGACTTCCCTGGAACCCGCCTCCGCGACCGTGGACCCGGGTGGCAGTACGACGGTGCGGCTGCGTCTGCGCAACACCGGCGACGTGGTGGACGAGTACCGCTTCGAGGCGGTCGGTGATCTGGCGCCCTGGACGGCGGTGGAACCGCAGGTCCTGCGTCTGTATCCGGGGACGACGGGCTCGGTGGACCTGACGTTCGCGCCGCCACGTACGCCCGACGCGACGGCGGGGCCCAACCCGTACGCGGTGCGGATCACCCCGACCGAACATCCGGAGGCGACCACCGTCCCCGAGGGCAACCTCACCATCACCCCTTTCACGGAGCTGCGGGCGGAGCTGGTGCCCCCGACGGTGAAGGGCCGTTTCCGCGGACGTCCGAAGCTGGCCGTGGACAACCTCGGCAACACGAAACTCACCGCCTCGATCGGCGGCAGCGACAACGGCGACCAGCTGTCGTACGACATCCATCCGTCGAACGTGCAGATCGAGCCGGGGCGTGCGGCGTTCGTGAAGACGACGCTCAAGCCACGGCAGATCATCTGGTTCGGCTCGAAGGAGGACCGGCCCTACACCCTGGCCGTACAGCGGTCGGGTGTGAAGCCACTGGACGTGGCGGGCACCTACGTGCAGCGGGGCTTCCTCCCCCGCTGGCTCGCCACCTTCCTGGGCATCTTCGTGGCACTGGCGATCACCTTCGTGATGCTGTGGATCGCCTACCAGCCCAGAGTCAGCAGCGCCGCCCGGGAGAAGCTCCAGGAAGCCGGCGTCAGCACCCTGGCGCCCTCCCCCTCACCGACGCCCGAGGCGCCGAAGGCCCCGTCCGCCGAGCCGGTGGCCTCCCCGACCGCCGCCCCGGAGGCGTCCGGCGACGGCGGAGGAGGGGCGGGGGACCCGCAGCCGAAGCCGAAGGAGAAGGACAAGCCCAAGAGCGTGGTGCCCGCGACCGAGATCCTGCTGCGGAACCCGACCACCAAGATGTGCGCCGACCTTCCGGGCCGCGAGAAGGGCAAGGCGACCGGCCGCGTACAGCAGGCCACCTGCACCGGGAAGACGGAGGAGGACAACCAGCTCTGGAACCTGGAGGTGCGCTACCCGGAGCTGGGTCCCGGCGGCACCGCCCTCTTCCAGATCCGCAACGTCAAGGACCAGCTCTGCATGGACCTGCCGAACGCCGGGGCCCAGCCGGTCCAGGTGGGGATATACGAGTCCGAATGCGCCGGCACGCCTGCCGACAACGATCTGTGGTGGATCGACAAGCAGGAGAGCGGCGCCTACTGGATCCGCAACTTCGCCAGCAACAACAAGTGCCTGGACGTCGCCGGGTTCAGCACCGGTGGCGTCGACGCGCACCTGACGCTCTACCACTGCTCCAACAGCGATGACCAGGAGTGGCAGATCATCCACCCCTCCGAGGACTGAGACCCGGGCAGCCGCCCCGCCTCTTCGGGCAGTCATCGTGCCCCGCGGCTTCCTGCCCCGGTACCGGCGCTGCGTTTAACGTCCGAGAGGTGAGCCTTTGGACTTCCCTGGAGCCCGCCTCCGCGACCGTGGACCCGGGTGGCAGTACGACGGTGCGGCTGCGTCTGCGCAACACCGGCGACGTGGTGGACGAGTACCGCTTCGAGGCCGTCGGGGCGCTGGCGCCCTGGACGGCCGTGGAGCCCCAGACGTTGCGGCTCTACCCCGGCACGACGGGTTCGGTGGACCTGACGTTCGCGCCGCCGCGTACGCCCGACGCGACGGCGGGGCCCAACCCGTACGCGGTGCGGATCACGCCGACCGAGCATCCGGAGGCGACCACCGTCCCCGAGGGCAACCTCACCATCACTCCCTTCACGGAGCTGCGGGCGGAGTTGGTGCCGCCGACCGTGAAGGGGCGGTTCCGTGGTCGGCCGAAGCTGGCGGTGGACAACCTCGGCAACACGAAGCTGACGGCCTCGATCGGCGGCAGCGACAACGGCGACCAGTTGTCGTACGACATCCATCCGTCGAACGTGCAGATCGAGCCGGGGCGTGCGGCGTTCGTGAAGACGACGCTCAAGCCGCGGCAGATCATCTGGTTCGGTTCGAAGGAGGACCGGCCCTACACCCTGGCTGTGCAGCGGTCGGGTGTGAAGCCGCTGGACGTGGCGGGTATGTACGTCCAGCGGGGCTTCCTGCCGCGCTGGCTGGCGACTTTCCTCGGGATCTTCGTGGCATTGGCGATCACTTTTGTGATGCTGTGGATCGCCTACCAGCCCAGGGTCACCAGCGCCGCCCGGGAGAAGCTCCAGGAGGCCGGCGTCAGCACCCTGGCGCCCAGCAGCCCCAGCGCGTCGCCGCCCCCGCCGCCCACTCCCACCGTCGCCGCCACGACACCCCCGGCCGCCCCCTCGACGCAGCCCGCGAGCGGTGGCGGCGGCGGTGGGGGACCGGCGGGTGGGGGCGAGGAGAAGGAGACCGAGGCCCCCGAGCGGACCGCGGCGACCGCCGTCCGGGAACTGGCCGCGGACGACCCGAGCGGGCGGCACATCTGCTACCGGGCCTACGCGAAGGGCAAGGGCTGGACGAACGCCGTCTGCGACGGCGAGACGGCCGGCACGGTGGGCGAGAAGACGCCGCTCAAGGCCCTCAACATCGCCGTGGCCGGCGCGAAGGGCACGGCGGGCGCCGCCTTCGTCCACGACCCGGGATCGACCAACGGGCAGGGGCACTACGACGCGCCGTGGTCCGGTGTCGCCGACGGCATCGACAACTACATCGGCAGCACCAAGAAGGACGCGCCGGATCTGCTGGGCTTCACCATCAACGTCGACAACGGGGGCGGGCCCGTGTGCCAGACCGTGCACGTCCATGACGCGGCGTGGCTCGGCCTGGGGTGCGACGACCCGAAGTCCGGGGAGAACTTCATCTTCGGCGGAACCCTGAACAACGACCTGTGGCTCGAGGCGGTCAAGTTCACGGTGTGACCGCCGTCAGTCGGGCCCGGCCGGGACGGCTACCAGTTGCCCTCTCCCGGGACCAGCCGGCCCGCCTTGCGGTACTCCCGTTCGGCGCCCTCCCGCAGATCCACCGTCGTGACCGGGGCGCCGCGTCCGACGGCCGCGTAGGCGGCGGTGACGACGGCGCTGCGGATCGATCCGCCGGCCAGCTCGAAGTCACGGGCGACCGACGACGGGTCGGTGTCGTCCGCGCACGGCACCGCGGCGAGGCTGTGCCGCCACAGCGCGAGGCGCTGTTCGGGATCGGGGAACGGGAAGTCGATCACCAGGTCGAGGCGGCGGGTGAAGGCCTCGTCGATGTTGGCGCGCAGGTTGGTGGTGAGGAGGGCGATGCCGTCGAAGGACTCCAGGCGCTGGAGCAGATAGGCGCTCTCCATGTTGGCGTGCTTGTCGTGGGAGTCCTTGACCTCGGAGCGCTTGCCGAAGACGGCGTCCGCCTCGTCGAAGAGCAGGACCGCGTCCGTGCGGTCGGCCTCGGTGAAGATCCGTTCCAGGTTCTTCTCGGTCTCGCCCACGTACTTGTCGACGATCGAGGAGAGCTGCACCACGTAGAGGTCGAGGCCCAGTTCGGCGGCGACGACCTCCGCCGACAGGGTCTTGCCGGTGCCGGACTCGCCCGCGAAGAGTCCGAGGACGCCGTGGCCCCGGCCGCCGCCGGCGCTGAGCCGCCATTCGCCGAGCACCTGATCGCGGTGGCGGGCGCGCAGGGCCAGTTCGTGCAGTTCCACGAGGGGCTTGTCGGGCAGGACGAGGTCCTGCCAGCCCACGTCGGGCCTGATCCGGCGGGCATGCTGTTCGAGTCCCGAGGCGGACTGCTGCCGGGCGCCGAGCCGCAGATGGGCGGCGGTCACCGGGGTGCCGTCGAAGCAGGCGAGGTCCTCGGCGGCGTGCGCGGCGCGCAGGATGCGGTCGCCGCCGAGCCGGTAGGGGGCGACGACGGCCGCGAGGTCGAAGTCCGGCTGCTGCCGCAAGGCGGCCGACCAGGCCTCCACCGCGCCCGCCCGCTGCCGGGGCGCGTCCAGGACCAGCGGGTCGCGCTCGCACCACTGGGGGTCGTACGGACGCGAACCGGTGAGCAGCACGGGCACGCCCGCGTCCGACAGCTGCCGGATGAACGGGCCGGGCCGCTCCGGCAGGGCGGAGGCGACGACGGCGGCGCCGCGCAGCCGGGCCTCGCGCAGGAGCTCGGGTACGCGGTCCTCGGGACCCGTGTAGTGCAGGGCTTCGAATCCCGCGGTCCACAGGGCGGCGGCGGCACCGGCGAGTCCGTCGCCCTCGCGGTGTTCGCGCAGGTAGACGGTGAGGGGTGCGGCGGTCAGCCGGTCGGCGAGCTTGGCGGTGAACTCGCCGTCGTGCGAGCCGGAGGCCGCCGCGAGCGGGTGGACGTGGCCGACGAGCGCGGGGTCCAGGGTGTCGTCGCCGAGCAGATGGGCGACGAGCCGGTCGGGTACGCGCAACGACCGGCTCAGGAAGGGGCGTTCGGGTTCCTCGACACTCAGCAGGCCGAGTGCGGTGAGCGGCGCGGAGGGGTGGAACCGGGCCCGCGCCCACGCGAGGTGCACGGGCAGCCCGCACAGGTCGAGGGCGAGCCCGGTGGTGGCCCGGCGCCGGCTGACGTCGTCGTTGAGGTATCCGTACAGCGGCTCGAAGGAGCGGTCCAGGTCGGGTGCGAGGGCGATGAGCAGGATCCGCAGGTCCAGCTCGGGGAGCCCGAGCCGCGTCGCGAGCAGCTCCAGCCGGTCGGCCGGCGGCGCGTGCCGGGCGGTCGCCCCCTCCCCCGCCTCACCTTCCTGACCCGCCTCGCCCGTCTTGCCCGCCTCGCCCTCGATGCCCTCGATGTGCCCGGAGTGCTCGCGGTCCTTGCGGTCCTTGCGGTCCTTGCGGTCCTCGAAGGCGGAGGTGTACGGGGGCGGGGTCGCCCTGGACTCCAGGAGGTGCCGTACGGCCTCGTCGGAGAGGTAGAGGCCGCGCAGCGGGTCGCCGGCCGTGGGGTCGCCGGCGCCGCGCTCCTCGACCAGCTCGGCGACGCGGTCGCGCAGTCGGGACAGGCGCAGGAGGAGCGCGTCGGACATGCCTGACACACGCGGGGCGTGGGTGGTCACTTCTGCCGTTCTCCGGTGTTCTTGCGCGTCCCCGCGGCCGGCGAGGACTTGAGGTGCCGGGGCAGGTGCGCACGCTCCTGCGACCCCTCCAGCGTGCCGTCGGTGCCGCGTACGCGGACGACCGCGCCCTCCGTGACCGGGGGACCGACGTCGTACTCGGGGAAGGCCGGGAAGGGCACGGTGACCACGAGGTCCAGCGACGGTTTCAGTTCGCCGCCCAGGGCGGACCAGATCTCGGCGAGGGACCGCGACTCGGTGTGCAGCCCGGCCACCGTGAGCGGCACGGAGAGGCCCAGCGCGCCCAGGGGGCCCGGCAGTTCGTCCGGGGTGAGCAGCTCGCGGGGCAGCATGGTCGCCAGCACGGCGGAGAGCAGCCGGTGTTCGTCCTGGGCCTGCTTGGTCCAGGCGGTGACCAGGTACGACAGCCGGAACCAGCGGGGTGGCTGGCGGCGGCGCACCACGATGTCACGCTCGTCGCGCACGGAGATCTGGCCGCGCTGACGCCGGGAGACGTCCTCACGGATGTCGTACAGGTAGGCGTTGACGGAGGGCGCGTTGCGCCGGGCCGCCCAGTCGCGGGTCGGGGCGTCGAAGGAGATGTCGATGCCGGAGCCGGCCAGTGCACCGCCCCCGAGCAGCCGCTTGAGGACCTCGTCCACCTCGTGGATCACCGTCGTGCTCCCGCCCTGCGTTCCGTGCCGTGCCGTACCGCCGCCGGGTGTCGGCATCGGCTGCCGGCACCGGATGCCGGCGCCGGCTGTCCCGCGGCGGCACCGGAACCGCTGTCCTCACCGATCGTGCCTCCGGACCCGTCGTCCCCGCAGGCACGCCGGGGACGACCGACGGGCAGACCTCGCTGTCCGGTCGGCCTTCTCGGACTGCCTGTTCGGTCAGATGTAGCCTTCCCGCAACGCATGGGCCACGGCATGCGCCCGGTTGCGCAGATGCAGCCGGGTGGTGAGCCCGTGCATCACGTTCTTGACGGTGCGTTCGGAGTAGGACAGCTTGCCGGCGATCTCCCCGGTGTCGAGTCCCTCGGCGACGAGTCTCAGCACATCCACCTCACGCGGTGCGAGTCCCGAAGCGGGGGCACCGGGGTGGCTGCTCGCCGTGCGGTGCAGCGAGCCGACCTGGCTGAAGAGCCGGCCGAGCAGATCGGCGGGCAGGTCGCCGTCGCCGCGGGAGGCCGCGATGACGGCCTGCACCAGCCGGTGCGCGGTGGCCTCGTGGCGCCACACGATGGCTCCGACCCCGCACTCGATGACGTCCAGGAGCTCGGTCTCGCGGATCACGCTCACGACCAGCACGGCCCGGGCGCCCTCGCTGCGCACCAGTCTGCGCAGCCGGGAGAGCGCGGTCTCGTCCAGCGTCTCGGTGATCAGCAGGGCCACGGTGTCCGGCCCGGTCCCGGTCTCCTCGCGGAGGTCGATCACCGCGTGCTGCCGCAGCTGGCTGAGCGCTCCTTCGCGGGTGATCGGATCCGAGGCGTGGACCGCCACCGGTATGCGGGACTCGGGCTCGACCGTGCCCGGAGCCGCGGTCCCAAACGAACTGCGCAACGGACTCCCCTATGTTCACGAGCCTGTCACCTCTGTGGCGTCCGTGACAGGCGTGCGTTCCTCACACTTCTGGGGGCCGCGCGATCGGCGCAATCGTGGAGGACCACGAGAGGGACCACGAGATCTAGGAACGCCCGACGCTCATGCCGGTGGTGACAGCGGGTCAAGTCATTCGGCGGATCACGCAACGCGTGGCATCGGGCCGCCGTCCCACACAGTGGGCCGCACCACGGCCGCGAGGAGGCAGGATGTACCTACCACTGCTCGAGCGCCGGGAAACCCTGGAGCTGGTCGCCGCCGAGGCGCGGCGTGCCCGCGCCGGGACCGGGCGGCTCGTCCTGCTGCGGGGTGCCACGGGTACGGGCCGCACCGCGCTCCTCGAAGCCGCCACCGAACAGGCCGAGGCGGCCGGGATGCGGGTGCTGCGGGCCCGCTGCTCACCCGAAGACACGGCGCTCCCCTTCTCTACGGTCCGGCAACTCCTTTCTCCCGCCGCGGAGTTCGCGCACACCCGCGAGGTGCCGGACGAACGCGACCGGGGTGCCTGGCTGTGGCGGCTGCTGCGTTCGTTCACGACCGGGTCGCCGCTCCTGGTCACCGTGGACGACGTCCACCTCGCGGACGACGCCTCACGGCGCTGGCTCGTGGACGTGGCCCGGCGGATGGACCGGTTACCGGTGCTGCTGCTGGTGACCGAGCGCAGTCAGTACGACATCGACGCGCCGTCGGCCGGCCTCGCCCACACGCTCTCGCCCGCGCTCGTCCGCACCCTGACCCTGGCTCCGCTGAGCGCCGACTCCCTGGCGGAGCTGGTCCGTTCGGACTTCGGCACGGTCTCGCGGACCTGGGTGGAGGACTGCGTACGCGCGAGCGCGGGCAGTCCGCTGCTGCTCCGGGCCCTCCTGGACGACCTCCACGGGACGCTGCCCGCGACGGTCCCGGAGACCAGCGCCGCGCTCTACCCGGGCGCGTACCAGGCGGCGGTCACCTGGTGGCTGGACAACGCGGGTCCCTCGACGGCGGGGGTGGCCCGAGTGCTGGCGGCACTCGACGACGACTTGGCACAACGTCCCACCCGGACACCGTCCGAGCAACCGAACGACAACCGGGGCCTCCGGCCGGGCGACGAGCGGGAGGACACCGGCTTCCCGCCGGGGGCCGCGGACGACGGCACCGGCTTCCCGCCGGGGGCCGTGCGCGACCGTGCCGGCTTCTCGCCCGGGAGCGCGGACGACGGCACCGGCTTCCCGCCGGACGGCAAGGGTGACGGCACCGGTTTCCGACCGGACCGGTATGACGCCGCGGCGGACCGCCATGACGTCGCGCACGCACGCCCGGACGCGACGCGACCGGATGCCGCCGAGGGCGCCCCGGACGGGAACCTGACAGGCCCCACACCCGACCGGCCGGGCCAGCCGGGGTACGCGGCCCCACCGGGTCCGCCGACCCACGGCGGGCACTCCGGCCATGAAGCCGAGCCGAGTCCGAACCGGACAAGGCAGGCGGGCCAGGCGGCCCAGGCGCCGCAGGTGGACCAAGCGGGCCAAGCGCCGCAGGCGACGCAGGGAGCTCAAGCGGCCCAGGAAGCCCAGGCGGGTCAAACGGCCCAAGCAGACCAAACGGCTCAGACGAGCCGGACGGCGCAGGCGGGCCAAGCGGGCCAAGCGGCACAGGCGGCCCAGGGGGATCAGGAGGCCCCAGTAGACCGGACGGCCCCAGCAGACCAGACGGCTCGGACGGGCCGGACGGCGCAGGCGGGTCAGGAAGCCCAGGCAGGCCAGACGACGCAGGCGGCCCAGCCGGGCCGGCAGGATCAACGGGTTCCTCCGGACCGCCCGGACCGCCCGGACCGCCCGGACCGCCCGGGCCACCCGGACCGCCCGGACCGCCCGGGCCACCCGGACCGCCCGGACCGCCCGGGCCACCCGGACCGCCCGGACCGCCCGGGCCACCCGGACCACCCGGACTACCCAGGTCCTCCGGACCGCCCGGGGTACTGCAGCCCCCCGCGGCACCGCAGCCTCTCGGAGCATCCCGGTCCTCTGGACCACCTCGGCCTCCCTGGCCTCCCCGGCTACCTCGGCCCCCCGGGCAGCGCGGGCCCCCCGGGCCCGGAGCGCCCGGGTGGCCCGGGACTCTCGGGCCATCCCGAGGACCTGCCCCGGGCGGCAGCCCCCGGTGTCGGCCGGTACGCCGACAGCGGCTCGGCCCCGTCACCGGAGGCCGCCCCCGGTGACGGCACCGGCACCGGCCCCGTCGCCGACGGACTCGTCGAGCTGCTCGGCGGGATCGCCGACGCCGACCCCGCACGGGTCGTCGGGTGGCTGACCGCCATGACACGCCTCGGGGTCCTGCGGACCGGAGCCGACGGACGGCACCGGTACGCCCACCCGCTGCTCCGGGACGCGGTGCTCAGCGGCTGGCCCGTCACCCGGCGGCGGGCCGCACACCGCGCCGCCGCCCAGCTGATGTTCCGGCGCGGCGAACGCGCCGAGGCCGTGGCCGGCCAGCTGCTGCGGACCGACGCGGTCGGCGAGTCCTGGGCCACCGGTGTCCTGCTGGACGCCGCCGCCGTCGCCGTCCACGACGGCCGCACCGCCGACGCCCTGCCCTACCTGCGCCGGGCCCTCGACGAGCCCCTGCCCGACGACCACCGGCAACGGCTCCTCACCGAACTGGGCTCCCTGGAGTACGCCACCGTCCGCGCGTCGGCCGGCATACCGCGCCTCGCCGAGGCGGTCCGCCTCCCCGGCGTCCCGCGGAACCGCGTGCGCGCTGCGGTCGCCCTCGGCACCGCGCTGTCCGGCCGCGGCGAGGCCCGCGCCGCGATCGACGTGCTGGACTCGCTCGGCTCCCAGCTGACGGCCCACCCCGACCTGGCCCGTACGGTCCACATCGCCTCCGCGCTGCTCTCCGACCACGACCAGGAGATCCGCCAGGAGGTCTACCGCCGGCTGCGCGAGAGCGCCGCCCGCTCACCGGGCCTGGTCGGCGCCGAGGGCCAGGCCCTGCTCGTGCGGTACGAGGCGTCCGCCGGCCTGCTCTCGGCGGACGCCGCCATGGAACGCGTACGCGCCCTCCTCGCGGAACCCGTCGACCGGCTCGCGGAGCCCTATCTGCTGGGTACGGCCGCCGCCGTGGCCCAGTGGGCCGACGAGCTGGAGGAGGCCGAACGGCTCGTCGAGCGCGGCCTCGCCCGCCAGCGGCCCTCCCTGCTGCACCCGATGCAGCGGGCCCTGCTGAACGTACGGGCCGACATCGCCGCGGCCCGCGGCGACTACGCGCAACTGCTCGCCGGCCCCGACGCCCGCCGCTCGACGGGCGTCCGCCCGGGGCCGCTCAACGGCCAGGCCCACGCGGTGCTCGCGCTGGTCGAGACCGGCCGGGTGCCGGAGGCGGGTCGGCTCGCGGGCGGTCTCGACCTGCGCGAGGCCCAGGACTCCTGGGAACTGAACCGGTTCCTGTACGCGCGCGGCGTGCTCCGGGCCGCCACCGGCGACCGGGCGGGCGCGCTCGACGACTTCGCCGAGTGCGGACGCCGCCAGGCGGCCCGCGACGTGCTGAGCCCGGTCGTCACCCCCTGGCGGACGGCCGCGGCGGAGTGCCACCTGGCGCTCGGCCGTCCCCGCGAGGCGCTCGAACTCGCCGGGGAGGAACTGCGGCTGGCCGAGGTGTGGAACACCCCGCGCCTGGTGGGCCGCGCCCTGCGGGTGCTCGGCACGGCGACCGGGGGGCGCCGCGGCCTGGACCTCGCGGAGCGGGCCGTACGCATGCTGCGGGACGCCGCCGTCGAGCCGGAACTGATCCCCGCGCTGATCGCGCAGGGCCGCCAGCTCGCGGCCGCCGGCGACCGGGCCCGCGCCCGCGACCGCCTGCGGGAGGCGGCCGAGCGCGCGGAGCGGCTGGGCGCCGTACGGCTGCGGGCCGCGGCCGAGGAGGCCCTGCGCGGGAGCGGCGCCCGTCGCACCACGACGGCGCGCACCGGCTCGGACGCGCTCACCGCGAGCGAGCGCCGCATCGCCGAGCTGGCCGCCGGCGGCCGCACGAACACGGAGATCGGGGACCTGCTGCACCTCGCGCGCCGCACCGTCGAGACCCATCTGACCAGCACGTACAAGAAGTTGGGCATCCGCGGGCGGGCCGAACTGCCGGCCGCGCTGAACCGCCGCCCGGACAGGTGAAAGCAAGGAGGCGAAGGCGGACATGCGGTGCGCGGACACACGGATACCGCTTTGCGGCGCCCCGCTCCGGCCGCCCGCACCGAACCGGTGCCGACACGACGTGAGACCCCCGTCGACGTACCCGCCGCGCGCGCCGTGATCGCGGCGGCCTTCGCGGGTCCGGACACCCCCGGCCCCCGGGACCCGGTGGAGGCCACCCTGCTCGACGCGCTGCGGACCTGCGGCGGCTGGCTGCCGGAGCTGTCGTTCGTCGCGGTCCAGGAGAAGGCCGGCGGGAAGGCCAACGGGAAGACCGGCGAGAAGACCGGTGAGGAGGCCGGTGAGAAGACCGGTGAGGAGGAGGTCACCGGGCACGTCGTCTGCACACGCGGACACGCCGACGGCGTACCGGCCCTGGCCCTGGGCCTGGGCCCGATCGGCGTGCGCCCCGACCACCAGCGCCACGGCACCGGCCTCGCCCTGATGCACGCGGTGCTCGGCGCCGCTGGCGCCCCTGGGCGAACCGCTCGTCGCCCTGCTCGGCAGCCCCGCCTGCTACGGCCGCTTCGGACAGTTTCCGGCCTGGCACCAAGCTGGGCGTCCTGCCGCCCGACCCCGCCTGGGGCGCGTACTTCCAGGTCCGCACCCTGACGGCGTACGAGCCGGCGCTGCGCGGCACATTCGCCTACGCGGAGCCGTTCGACCACGTCTGGGACGAGAGCCGCCCCTCCCACCAGGACTCGGGGGAGGGGCGGCTCGCGGCTGTCCGGCTACTTGACCGGTTCCGGCTGCGGCTCGCTCTCCGTCTCGGCCGTGCCCGCCGGGGGCTCGTCCGCGGAGGTCTTCACGGAGTCGAGCAGGAGCTGGGCCACGTCCACGACCTGCACGGACTCCTTGGCCTTCCCGTCGTTCTTCTTGCCGTTGACCGAGTCGGTCAGCATGACCAGGCAGAACGGGCAGGCGGTGGAGACGATGTCCGGGTCGAGGGACAGGGCCTCGTCGACGCGCTCGTTGTTGATGCGCTTGCCGATCCGCTCCTCCATCCACATCCGCGCGCCGCCGGCGCCGCAGCAGAAGCCGCGCTCCTTGTGGCGGTGCATCTCCTGCTGACGCAGGCCCGGGACGGCGGACATGATCTCGCGCGGCGGCGTGTAGATCTTGTTGTGCCGGCCCAGGTAGCACGGGTCGTGGTAGGTGATGAGGCCCTCGACCGGGGTGACGGGGACCAGCTTGCCCTCGTCGATGAGGTGCTGGAGCAGCTGGGTGTGGTGGATGACCTCGTAGTCGCCGCCGAGCTGCGGGTACTCGTTGCCCAGGGTGTTGAGGCAGTGCGGGCAGGTCGCGACGATCTTCTTCGCGGCCTTCGGCTTCCTGGACTCGGCGGTGACCTTGCCGTCGTCGTCCATCTCCTCGCCGAAGGCGGCGTTGAGGGACATGACGTTCTCCATGCCGAGCTCCTGGAACAGGGGCTCGTTGCCCAGGCGGCGGGCGGAGTCACCGGTGCACTTCTCGTCGCCGCCCATGATGGCGAAGCTGACGCCCGCCATGTGCAGCAGCTCGGCGAAGGCCTTGGTGGTCTTCTTGGCCCGGTCCTCCAGGGCGCCCGCGCAGCCGACCCAGTACAGGTACTCGACCTCGGTGAGGTCCTCGAGGTCGCGGCCGACGACCGGGATCTCGAAGTCGACCTCCTTGGTCCACTCCAGGCGCTGCTTCTTGGCCAGCCCCCAGGGGTTGCCCTTCTTCTCCAGGTTCTTGAGCATCGTCCCGGCCTCGGACGGGAAGGCGCTCTCGATCATGACCTGGTAGCGGCGCATGTCGACGATGTGGTCGATGTGCTCGATGTCGACCGGGCACTGCTCCACGCAGGCACCGCAGGTGGTGCAGGACCACAGGACGTCGGGGTCGATGACCCCGTTCTCCTCCAGGGTCCCGATCAGTGGGCGCTCGGCCTCGGCGAGCGCCGCGGCGGGCACGTCCTTGAGCTGCTCGGCGCTCGCCTTCTCGTTGCCCTCCATGTCCTTGCCGCCACCGGCGAGGAGGTAGGGGGCCTTGGCGTGCGCGTGGTCGCGCAGCGACATGATCAGCAGCTTGGGGGAGAGCGGCTTGCCGGTGTTCCAGGCCGGGCACTGCGACTGGCAGCGCCCGCACTCGGTGCAGGTGGAGAAGTCCAGCAGGCCCTTCCAGGAGAACTGCTCGACCTGGGAGACGCCGAAGACGTCGTCGTCGCCGGGGTCGGTGAAGTCGATCGGCTTGCCGCCCGACGTCATCGGCTGCAGCGCGCCCAGCGCGGTGGAACCGTCGGCGTTGCGCTTGAACCAGATGTTCGGGAAGGCCAGGAAGCGGTGCCAGGCCACGCCCATGTTGGTGTTGAGCGAGACGACGATCATCCACACGAAGGACGTGCCGATCTTGATCATCGCGACCAGGTAGACCAGGTTCTGCAGCGTGCCCACGCTCAGGCCCTTGAAGGCCAGGACCAGCGGGTACGAGGCGAAGTACCCGGCCTCGTAGCCCTCGACGTGGTGCAGGGCGCCCTCCAGGCCGCGCAGCACGTAGATGGCCAGGCCGATGGTGAGGATGACGTACTCGACGAAGTACGCCTGACCCGACTTGGAGCCCGCGAAGCGGGACTTGCGGCCGGCCCGCGAGGGCAGGCTCAGCAGCCGGATCACCATGAGCACGGCGATGCCCAGGACGGTCATCACGCCGATGAACTCGATGTACATCTCGAACGGCAGGAACTCACCGATCCACGGCAGCACCCAGTCGGCCTCGAAGAGCTGGCCGAAGGCCTGCAGCAGGGTCGGCGGCAGCGTCAGGAAGCCGACGGCCACGAACCAGTGGGCGAAACCGACGATGCCCCACCGGTTCATCCGGGTGTGACCGAGGAACTCCTTCACCAGCGTCACACTGCGCTGGTACGGGTTGTCGGTGCGGAGACCGGCGGGCACGGGCTGGCCGAGCTTGAAGTACCGGACGAACTGGCCGATGGCGCGTGCGATGAGCGCGACGCCGACCACGGTCAGGACCAGCGACACGATGATCGCGGCGAGTTGCATTTCGGGGCTCCTCGGGCCTGCGAGGTTGCATTACTGAGCGGTAGCTTACGCAGTCCTTCGAGACTACCCATTCCGCTGTCCGCACTGTAGTCAGCGACGCGGTGATCTGCGTCGCTGAGGCATGCCTGGGTACCCGCGGCGAAGCGGAGCCCTTCGGTGGGGGCGGGACCCGGCTTGTCGGCCGGGTGCCGCCCGGGTGGGGGCTTGTCGCGCAGTTCCCCGCGCCCCTCGAAAGCGGGGCTGCACCCCGGCTTTCGCCCTGAAGGGGGGTGGGGAACTGCGCGGCCCACCCCCACTGACCCGTACCCAGGTGCGGCGGGACGCGGTTTTCAGGGGCGCGGGGAACTGCGCGACCGGTCCCAACCGCCTCGCGGGCGGCGAACGACCCGCAGGTCACACCCCAACTTGCGCGTAAGCGAGAGATAAAGTTGAGCCCTCACGGCTCATCTCTGTTGACCAAGCGGCGAGCGTCATGCACACTTGAGTCCGTTCCACTCAAGTCATTGCTGGAGGAATTGAAATGGCACGTGCGGTCGGCATCGACCTGGGCACGACTAACTCCGTCGTCAGCGTTCTGGAGGGCGGTGAGCCCACCGTCATCACCAACGCCGAGGGCGCCAGGACCACGCCGTCCGTCGTCGCCTTCGCCAAGAACGGCGAGGTGCTCGTCGGCGAGGTCGCGAAGCGCCAGGCGGTCACGAACGTGGACCGGACCATCAGGTCCGTGAAGCGTCACATGGGCACGGACTGGAAGATCGAGCTCGACGGCAAGCACTTCAACCCGCAGCAGATGAGCGCCTTCATCCTGCAGAAGCTGAAGCGCGACGCCGAGGCGTACCTGGGCGAGAAGGTGGCCGACGCGGTCATCACCGTCCCGGCGTACTTCAACGACTCCGAGCGTCAGGCGACGAAGGAGGCCGGCGAGATCGCGGGCCTGAACGTCCTGCGCATCGTGAACGAGCCGACGGCCGCCGCCCTGGCGTACGGGCTCGACAAGGACGACCAGACGATCCTCGTCTTCGACCTCGGTGGCGGCACGTTCGACGTGTCCCTCCTGGAGATCGGCGACGGCGTCGTCGAGGTGAAGGCCACCAACGGTGACAACCACCTCGGTGGTGACGACTGGGACCAGCGGGTCGTCGACTACCTGGTGAAGCAGTTCCACAGCGGCCACGGCGTGGACCTGGGCAAGGACAAGATGGCCCTGCAGCGTCTGCGCGAGGCCGCCGAGAAGGCCAAGATCGAGCTGTCCTCCTCCACGGAGACCTCGATCAACCTGCCCTACATCACGGCGTCCGCCGAGGGCCCGCTGCACCTGGACGAGAAGCTCACGCGCGCCCAGTTCCAGCAGCTCACCGCCGACCTCCTGGAGCGCTGCAAGACGCCGTTCCACAACGTCATCAAGGACGCCGGCATCCAGCTGAGCGAGATCGACCACGTCGTCCTCGTCGGTGGCTCCACCCGTATGCCCGCCGTGGCCGAGCTCGTCAAGGAGCTCACCGGCGGCCAGGACGCCAACAAGGGCGTCAACCCGGACGAGGTCGTCGCCATCGGCGCCGCCCTGCAGGCCGGTGTCCTCAAGGGCGAGGTCAAGGACGTCCTGCTCCTCGACGTGACCCCGCTGTCCCTCGGCATCGAGACCAAGGGAGGGATCATGACCAAGCTCATCGAGCGCAACACCACGATCCCGACCAAGCGGTCCGAGATCTTCACGACGGCCGAGGACAACCAGCCGTCGGTGCAGATCCAGGTGTACCAGGGCGAGCGCGAGATCGCGGCGTACAACAAGAAGCTCGGGATGTTCGAGCTGACCGGTCTGCCGCCGGCCCCGCGCGGGGTCCCGCAGATCGAGGTCGCCTTCGACATCGACGCCAACGGCATCATGCACGTGACCGCGAAGGACCTCGGCACGGGCAAGGAGCAGAAGATGACCGTCACCGGCGGCTCCTCGCTGCCGAAGGACGAGGTCGACCGCATGCGCCAGGAGGCGGAGCAGTACGCGGACGAGGACCACCGCCGCCGCGAGGCAGCCGAGGCCCGCAACCAGGGCGAGCAGCTCGTCTACCAGACGGAGAAGTTCCTCAAGGACAACGAGGACAAGGTCCCCGGCGACGTCAAGACCGAGGTCGAGGCGGGCGTCGAGGAGCTGAAGGCCGCGCTGAAGGGCGAGGACACCGCCGAGATCCGTACGGCCACCGAGAAGGTCGCCGCCGTCTCCCAGAAGCTGGGCCAGGCCATGTACGCCGACGCCCAGGCCGCTCAGGGCACCGCGGGCGCCGAGGCCCCGGGCGCCGGTCCGGACGCCGGTGCCAAGGCCGCCGACGACGACGTCGTCGACGCCGAGATCGTCGACGAGGACCGTGACCGCAAGGACGGTGCCGCGTGACGGAGGAGACCCCGGGCTTCGACGAGCAGCCCGATGTCCCCTCCGGTGCCACCCCTGAAGACGCCGAGCCGAAGGCCGCCCCCTCCTCCGCGGAGGACGGGGCGGCCCGGGCCGGGGACACGGCAGCAGCTCAGTCAGCAGCTCAGATCGCAGGCCTGACGGCCCAGCTGGACCAGGTGCGCACGGCGCTCAACGAACGCACGGCGGACGTCCAGCGGCTCCAGGCCGAGTACCAGAACTACCGCCGCCGGGTCGAGCGCGACCGGATCGCGGTCAAGGAGCTCGCCATCGCGAACCTCCTGACCGAGCTCCTGCCCGTGCTCGACGACATCGGCCGCGCGCGGGAGCACGGCGAACTGGTCGGCGGCTTCAAGTCGGTGGCCGAGTCGCTGGAGACCGTCGCGGCGAAGATGGGCCTGCAGCAGTTCGGCAAGGAGGGCGAGCCCTTCGACCCGATGATCCACGAGGCACTGATGCACTCGTACGCGCCGGACGTCACGGAGACGACGTGCGTGGCGATTCTGCAGCCGGGGTACCGGTTCGGCGAGCGCACCATCCGCCCCGCGCGGGTGGCGGTGGCCGAGCCGCAGCCGGGCGCCCAGCCGGCCCAGGCCGACGAGGCGGACACGGCGGGCGCGGCGGCCGACGACAAGGAGAGCGGTGGCCCGGACGAGGGCTGACGTGACACGGACCGTACGCGCTCCCGCACGCACGGAGCACGCCGAGCGCGTACGTGAGAGTGACGTACGGAAGGAGGGGCGTCGAGGATGAGCACCAAGGACTTCATCGAGAAGGACTACTACAAGGTCCTCGGCGTCCCCAAGGACGCCACCGAGGCCGAGATCAAGAAGGCGTACCGGAAGCTCGCCCGCGAGTTCCACCCGGACGCCAACAAGGGCAACGCGAAGGCCGAGGAGCGCTTCAAGGAGATCTCCGAGGCGAACGACGTCCTCGGGGACCCCAAGAAGCGCAAGGAGTACGACGAGGCCCGCGCCCTCTTCGGCAACGGCGGCTTCCGGCCCGGACCCGGCGGGTCGGGCGGTTCCTTCAACTTCGACCTGGGGGACCTCTTCGGAGGCGGCCCCCAGGGCGGGGCACAGGGACCCGGTGGGGCCGGCGGTTTCGGCGGCGGCATAGGGGACGTCTTCGGCGGCCTCTTCAACCGCGGCGGCGCGGGCACCGGCCCCGGCGCCCGTACGCAGCCGCGGCGCGGCCAGGACATCGACACCGAGGTCACGCTCAGCTTCACGGAGGCGGTGGACGGCGCGACCGTCCCGCTCCGGATGACCTCGCAGTCGCCCTGCAAGGCCTGCTCGGGCACCGGCGACAAGAACGGCACGCCGCGCGTGTGCCCGACCTGCGTCGGCACCGGCCAGGTGGCGCGCGGCTCGGGCGGCGGGTTCTCGCTGACCGATCCGTGCCCGGACTGCAAGGGCCGCGGCCTGATCGCCGAGCACGCCTGCGCGGTGTGCAGCGGCTCGGGGCGCGCCAAGTCGTCCCGGACCATGCAGGTCCGTATCCCCGCCGGGGTGTCGGACGGCCAGCGCATCCGGCTGCGCGGCAAGGGCGCGCCGGGCGAGCGGGGCGGGCCCTCCGGTGACCTGTACGTCACCGTGCACGTGGACGCGCACCCGGTCTTCGGCCGCAAGGGCGACAACCTCACCGTCACCGTGCCCGTCACCTTCACGGAGGCGGCGCTCGGCGGCGAGATCCGCGTGCCCACGCTGGGCGGGCCCCCGGTCACCCTGAAACTGCCGCCGGGCACGCCCAACGGCCGTACGATGCGCGCCCGGGGCAAGGGCGCGGTCCGCAAGGACGGCACCCGCGGGGACCTGCTCGTCACCGTCGAGGTGAGTGTCCCGGCGGACGTGACGGGGAAGGCTCGTGACGCGCTGGAGGCGTATCGCGAGGCGACCGCGGAGGAGGATCCGCGGGCGGAGCTGTTCCAGGCCGCGAAGGGAGCATGAGGACACCATGGACGGAACCGGACGTCGTCGGCAGAACTCATTCACCGGCAGGGCTTACGAGCTGACGGAAGAAACACCGGTGTACGTCATCTCGGTGGCCGCCCAGCTGTCCGGCCTGCACCCGCAGACGCTGCGCCAGTACGACCGCCTCGGCCTGGTCTCCCCGGACCGCACGGCCGGGCGGGGCCGCCGCTACTCGGCCCGCGACATCGAACTGCTGCGCACGGTCCAGCAGTTGTCGCAGGACGAGGGCATCAACCTCGCCGGCATCAAGCGCATCATCGAGCTGGAGAACCAGGTGGCCGCGCTCCAGTCCCGGGTGGCGGAACTGCAGTCGGCCGTGGAGGGCGCGGCGGCGACGATGCAGCAGCGCGAGGCGGCGGTCCACGCCTCGTACCGCCGCGACCTGGTCCCGTACCAGGAGGTCCAACACACGAGCGCGCTGGTGGTGTGGCGCCCCAAGCGCCCACCGACGGACTGACGAACACGCGCAGGCACGGCCGGTGAAGGGGCCCGGAGGTTCACGACGAACCTCCGGGCCCCTTCACGCGGTCGGGTGTCCCGCAGTGGTGGAGCGGACGTGGTGCAGAAGCCGTGCGAGGCCCTGCGGGCCGGTGGAGAGAACGGTGTCGGGGGCGTCGCTCTCGCGGAGGCGGATCGTTCCGTCGGGGGCGGCGGCCATGTAGACACACTCGCCCTGCGGACCACCGCTGAACGTCGATTTCTGCCAGGTGAGTTCAGGCATCGAGGCCTCCTTGAAGGGTGCGGAGGACGAGAGCGGGCAGGGCGTTCTCAGCGCCGCTGCGCGACGAAGACGAACTCACGTCCGGGACGGTCGGGGGCGTCACGGACGTCTCGCACGACGAACCCCTGCGACTGCAGGTCTTCTTCGACCTCGCCCCGCTCGCGAAACCGCAGCGTCGAGTCCGAGGTCAGCACCTGCCCGTCCACGGTGAACACGTAGGTGTGGCGGAAGGACACCAGCTGCCCGCTCACCTCGGTCAGCTGGATCCAGCTCTCGACCGCGCCGGCCCCCGGGATCTCCGTCACGCTGTACGAGGCCTCGCGGTTCCACTCCTCCCAGGCGCGGCGGGCCGGATCCCGGGTCTCGAAGACCAGATGTCCGCCGGGCCGCAGCGCTTCGTGGGCGCCCCGCAGGGTCTGCTCCCATTCCCGGTCGTCGACGATCTGCTGGGCCGCGTTCGCCGTCATGGTCGCGAGGTCGACGCGCAGGTGCGGGAGTGTGGCGGCGTCACCGTGGATCCAGCGGACCCGCTCACTGCCGGGCTTGCCACGCGCCACGTCGAGCGACGCAAGCGCCGGATCGACCCCGACGACCTCGATCCCGCGCCCGGCGAGCAGCAGCGCGAACACACCGGTGCCGCAGCCGATGTCCAGGACGCGGCGCGCCTCGACCTCCTCGGCGATACGGAGGTACGGGTCGAGGTCGCTGCGGTCGGGGTCCAGGGGGTCGTAGATCGCGGCGAGGCGGGGGTGCGCGAAGGCCTCGTCAGCCATTGCCCTGCGCGCGGACGTGCTGCAGGAGTCCGGCGAGGCACTGCGGGGCGGTGGCTATGTAGAGACAGTTGCCCTGAGGGCCGCCGCTGAAGGATGACTTCTGCCAGCTCAGCTCAGGCATGCGGGTCTCCCTAGAGCGTGTAGAGAAGATGCTGGATGAGGGCCAGCGAGTCCTTTACTGAGTGTGCCGCCGGGGCCAACGATACGTCGATAGGGGCGAGGGCATTTTCGACGAGGTGATCGAACAACGCGGTGTACTCCAGCAGCTGTTCCTGCCTGGTCAAGTAGCGGGCCTCAAGCGGATTCTCGAGCAGTACGGTGCCCAACTTTGGCTCGCGGGGGATGAAGTGTGCGAAGTTCCCGCTGAGTGCCGCGTAGGCCTGGGCGCTGAACGGGTAGAGCTGGATCGTCACATGGGGCAGTCGAGCGATCTCGACCAGACGCAACAACTGCTCCCGTACGACCTCGGCGCCCCCGAAACGCATGTGCAGGGCCGCCTCGTGGATGACGGCGTGCACGGACGGCGGGTCGTCGCGCGTGAGAACGCGCTGCCGTTCCTTACGGAACCTCAGGCACTCCTCGATGTTGTCGAACCCGAGCTTCGGGCTGGTGAAGATGGCACGCGCGTACTCAGTGGTCTGGAAGAGCCCCGGAATGAACAGCGGTTCATGTGTCCGGATCTTCACGGTCTCTGATTCCGACTCGGTCAGATCGAGCGCGCCAGGATCCATATGCCTCTTGTGCGCGCTCCATCACCCCTTGCCCGTAGCCTCGGACATGGCGACCAAGGCCTGGATGTAGGTCTTATCCGTGCATCCGTAGAGGCGGAAGAGCTCATGGAGCCGCTCAGTCAAGATGGTCGTCTTCGCCGTCTCGATCTGGCTCAGCTGGGCCCTGCCCGCAGTGCCGCCCATCGCCCCGCTCAACTCGGCCACGACTACAGCCTGTTCGCGTCGGCGGACGCCACCGCGCCCCGTGTCTGCCGGGACTTCGTGCGGGCGGTCCTGTACACGCACGACCGTGAGCCGCTCGTCATGGCCGCCTCGCTGTGCACCTCGGAGCTGGTCACCGACGTCCATCTGCACACCAAGGGCACCGCCATACTCCGAGTCCGTCTGAACTCGGCCCGCCTCCACGTGAGCGTCTTCGACGAGAGCCCGGATCCGCCGGTCATGGCACGCCCCGCCGCAGGGGCCGTCGCCTGCTGGGGGCGAGGGCTGGCTCTGGTGGAGGAGGTGGCGGACATGTGGGGCGTAGCCGACGAGAGGGCGGGGCGGTACGCGAAGGGCGTGTGGTTCGAGCTGTGGCCGACGGGGTGAGCCGTTCCGGATTCGCCCGTTCGAGTGTACCGAGAACGTTTCCGCAGGTGAGCCCAGGTGGCTCCCTACCGTGAGGGCGTTGCTTGTGCCGCAAGCACGTCCAGCCCACACTTGAGGAGGTGACGCCACTATGACCGCTCTTGCACACGAGAGGCCCGAGACCATGACCGAGATCAGGACCGAGCCTCCGTACCTGCCCGAGAACGGGCCCGGCCTCGACGAGGTCCTGTGGCAGGCATGGGAAGCGATGGAACTCCCCGAGGGCTACCGCGCTGAGATTATTGAGGGAGCCATCGAGGTGTCACCCACCGGCCGCTACTCACACAGCCAGATCGTCTTCCTGCTCAAGGAGGCGCTGGGAGACTTTTTGAAGGGTGGGGACTTCGCTGCCCGGAACGACACGAACGTCATTCACGAGGGCTGTGTGTGGGTGCCAGACCTGTTCATCGTGGCCAGGGACGCCGAGCGCTATGTGACGGATGACGGGCTCGGCCTCACAGCTGCAGGCGTCCGAGTCGTCTTCGAGGTCGTCTCTCCCGGTAAACGCAACCAGGACCGCGACCGCGTCAAGAAGCGCCGCGAATACGCCCGCGCGGCGATCCCGGTCTACGTCATCATCGACGACCACGACGACGCGGGCACCGTAACCGTCCTCACCGAACCCCGCCCCGAGAAGGCCGACTGGGTCGGCGTCCACCGCGTGCCCTACGGCACCGAGGTCACCGTCCCCGAGGGCCCCGCCAAGGGTTTCGCCGTCACGGAGGCGATCACGGGACCCGCGCGAACCAAGAAGTAGCCGATCGGAAGTGGCTACCGGCCCGTGGTCTGCCACACCGTGAGCGCCAGGGCCAGACCAGACGTCGCCGCGGCCAGCGAAGGCAGCGGCCAGCGGGTGCGTTCCAGGGCCTCGATACGGGTCTCGTGTTCGGCGAGGGTCTTGTCGGTCTGGTCGACGCGCTGGAGGAGGAGCGCGAGGTCGCCCCGCGTGGTGGCGAAGCCGACGTCGACCGAACGGCGCAGGCGTTCCAACTCCAGGACGACCTCCTCGGTATCGGTCGCCGTCATCCAGTACCTCCCGCGATCGTCCTCGTCCGCATGGCATCGGTCATCGTGGTGCTCCTCTTGCTCCTCTTCCATGTCGTGGTTCTCGGGGCTCCGCCGTCAGACGTGCGGCACGCGCAGCTCGTCCCAGCTGACGCGGCCCGGGATGCCGTCCGCCGCCAGGCCCACGTAACCGAGGCCGCGCTGCCAGACCGCGTACGAGAGGACGTCGGCCTGCGTCCAGACGGGGCCGGGACCGGACGAGTACCGTCCGCAGCCCTCCGCCACCAACCGCCTGCCGACCGCGGTGATCAGCTCGCTGCGACGGCCCGGCACGAAGAACGCGGCGCCCGGGAAGGGTGCGTACACGGCAGGAGGGGGAGTAGGAGCCGGCTTGCTGCCCAGCCTGGCCCCGACCCGGGCGCGCAGTACCGCCATCGGGAACGACGGGTCGATCTTGCGCCGAGTCCATTCCTTGTGGGCGATCACGCTCGCCGCCGACCAGCCGTGCGCCCGGCAGATCGCAGCCGACAGCCGTTCCACCGCTTCGAGCTGGGCCGCCGGATAGGGGTCCCGGCCGTTGCCGAGGTTCTCGATCTCGAAGCCGTAGAAGCGGGCGTTGCCGTCCACGGCGTCCGGTCCGGGGGTGGGGGGGCGTGGCCTTCTCGGCCCGTACGGCGTCCAGGACCGCGGCCGAACCCGAACCGGCGTGGTTGGTGCGGCCGTACCCGAGGAGGCGCAGTGTCCCGGATTTGGTGATCAGCCCGACGCACAGCGGGCCCGGCAGCGCCGCGGTGCCGTCGTGGCACAGGCGGAGGCTGTCGGTGCCCACGGTGCGCAGCCGGCGGACGGAGGCGGATGCCTGGGAGGCCGCGCCGCGAAAACGTGCGAGCGCTCCGACGGCGCTGGTGGAGCTACGCGCGAGTGACATGGGAACTCCCCGGTTCAGGCGATCTCACGCGACGCGTTGCGTACGTCCTTGGCGAGATCGTTCAGTGAGCGGGACAGGGCGATGGAGGAACTGCGCAACGCTGTAATACGGTTTACGTCGATATTGGTGACGGGGGCCTGGGGAGGGGGTTCGGCTGCCCTGTTCTTGCGGGGGATTCCCATGTCGTCCCGGGCGTATCCGCGCTTTTGCAACAGTGAGGTCGCGAGTGCGTCTTTGTCGATGATGGTACTGGCCAGGAACCCGATCACCACCGCGGTGAGGGTGGACCAGGCGGCTATGGAGTTCACTTTCAAATCCTGTACGGCTTTCACCACCTCGTCCATGCCTATCAACTCGGCCCAGTTCTCGATCTGGGACGGTTCCTCCTTCGGTTCCTCCTTCGGCTTTTCCTTTGCGGTTGCTTCGAGCTTCTTCTTTATGTCGGCGACTTGTGCGTAGACGTCGTCGATTGAATGCTGAGTCATGAGGAAACCTCCTCGCTCTGCCCGCCGTGAATACTCGGAGAGTCTTGACGCAGACATGTCCTAGGCTCAATACTGGGCCAGTTCACGTCCGAGTGGGGGGCGATATGTACGGTCCTGCAATACCCGTCGTTGTCATGGCGGGTGTGGTGTTCTGGTTCTCTGCTGAAATTTTCCGACGCGGCAGAGCGCTACGGAGACGCGGTATTCGCATCGCCGCGAAATGTGTGGACAGGAAAAGGGACGCCAAAGGAATCAGCACGCTCACGATGCAATTCACGGCGGAGGACGGCAGCAAGTTACAGGTGCGGCTGGGGCCCTTCAGGAGTCCACCTGCGCTCGTAGGAGGGATCATCGATGTGGTCTATGACCCGGAGGACCTGTCCAATGCCGAGCTCCCGGACAAAGTGATGACCGGAAGGGTGTCCTTGCCGACGGCCGTCGGTTCCGGTCTGGTACTCGCTCTCGCGGTCTTCGTGCTGCTCTTCGGCGCCTGAAGGCGAGAAGAAGCCGCGAAGGAAAAGCGTAGGTGGGCCGGAGCGGGATCAGAGGAAGAAGCGGGTGAGTTCCTCCGCCGTCGGCGCGCCCGACCGCGCTCCTGTTCGTTCCGCCGGCCCGGCGTCCGGTTCGGTGCCCGGCCGGGGTACGGCCTCGGGGTACTCCAGCGCCTCGCTGTCCTCGTCCCGGTTGACCGTCGCGAACATCCAGTTCGCCTCCGCGAGCTGGTCGACGACGGAGGCGAGCAGGTAGTCCGTGACCGACCAGTCAGCGGCCTCGCCGTGCAGTTCGCGGGCCGTCGCGCTGCCGCGCGGAAGGTGCTGGACCAGCACCGAGAGCCGCCGCGACGACAACTGCCCCCGGTGCCAGTCCAGCAGGTCGACCCCGTAGTGGCGGAGCAGGTCCGCCTCCAGGGCCTCGGCGTGCTCTTCCACGAGCTCGCCGAGGCTCAGCCTTCCCCCAGGCCCAGCCCCGTCTCCTTGCCGTAAGCCTCCAGGATGGCCGCGATGTCCTGCATGGTGACGTCGTGCCGCTCGAACCGGGCGAACTGCTTCTCGCCCAGCAGGAGTCGAAGCAGGCCGTCCACGTCGTTGTCGTCGAGGTCGCGGAGTGTGCGGGCCGTGGTGCGGGTCAGCTCGGTCGGCAGCTCGAAACTGTCGTCGTCGAGCTCGAAGGTCCAGGCCTGCCCGAGCGCCTCCAGGCGCTGCGCGCGGGCCGCGTTGACGTTGAATCCGGCCATGGGTACTCCCTTGCGGGTGGTAGGGGGACGGGGTGCCGTGGTGTTTCTGGTGCGCGCTCGGCCCCACCGGCCGCGCAGCCGACATGCGACCGCGGCCGGTGGGCTGTCACGGAAGGTGGATCAGAGGGCGGCGTACGCCTTGTCCTTCATGATCCACTTAGCCAGTTCGCGCTTGGTGGTCTCCGCCTCCAGCGCGGTGTAGGTGACCCCGAGCTTCACCGAACCGGTCCGGGTGAAGCCCATCTCCTCGGTCTCGGTGACCTGCCCGCGCGGCAGGATGAAGCGGTACACGGCGTCCGTGCCGTCCGTGAACTCGATGCCGAGCGCCCGCTCGTCCTTGGACGGCGTACTCGGGATCAGGAACTCGTACGTGTCCGCCACCGCGGTACCGCCCACCGAGGTCTGGGCGATGTCGGTGGCCGGGATGCCCATGAAGAAGGAGAGCGTGCTCTTGTTCATCTGGAGCAGCTGGAACTTCACGGTCAGGTCGCGGTCGGAGTAGATGAAACGGCCCGGGCTCGCCGACTGCCAGGTGTCGACCGGGTCGATCTTGTCCTTCTTGTTGAGCTTGATGCCGTCGACGGAGGTGTAGCCCAGCTCCACCCAGCCGACCGGCCAGACGTCGTCGGACTTGACCGGCGCGGTGGTGCCGGCGGGGGCCACCAGGACCCGGCCGGTACCGGCGACGCGGATTTCCTTGCCGTTGTTCGTTGCCATGCGAACACCTCTTTCGGGTCAGAAAAGTTCAGGTCGGAAAAGTGCAGGGAGGTAACGGGTGTGCCGGGCAGGCTCAGCGGAGCCGCAGCAGCAGCCGGATCGTGGAGCGGTAGCGGTTCGCCGCCGACCGCGTGTAGTCGGGCAGCCAGCGCGGTCCGTCGGCCTCGGAGACATCGACGACCACCGCGGACCCGTACACCGTGTCGGCCAGCTCCAGGACACAGGCACGGGCGGACAGTGCCACGGTGTGCGCCGCGGGCTTGTCCGGGCCGTACGCCTCCAGGTCGAGCAGCGGCTGGTCGAGATGCTGGTCGTCGATCCAGGCGCCGCCCATGTGGGAGACGAGGACGACCTTCTGGGTGCCGTCGAACCCGGCCGGCGGGCGGCTGTCGACGGTGACGCCGCTCAGCTCGCTCCGGTTCTTGAGGAAGTCGACGACCAGTTGTTCGGCGTCGGGGAAGGTCAGGATGGCCACATGGACGCTCCCTTCGGGAGACGGGGTTTCCCGGATCCGGGGGATCTACGGGGATCTGCGGGCGTCGTGCCCGGGGCTGCCCCGAGATTCCGGGCAACACAAAGCGGCAGGTCCGCCGCCCGTCCGCCGGGCGCAGCTCTGCCGCTGCATCCAATGTGACACCGGTCGGGCAAACGTGCAACCGGCTTATGCCGCGGGGCTGTTCGGGCGTACGCAGGAGGGGCCCCACCGCGTGCTGCGGCGGGGCCCCTCCTGCGTACGGCGGGATCGGTGGTCGTACGGATCGCGGGCCAACGGTCATTCGTACTGCGGATCAGCGGTCGTTCGTACCGCGGATCAGTGGTCGTGGCGCCGGGCGCGGTGCGTCGTCCGTTCGGCGGCGAAGACGTCCTCCAGGCGGAACAGGCGTCGTCGGCCCTGTGTGTCGGCGGACCGCAGATGGCCGCGCTGCACCCACTTGCGGATGGTCGCGGTGGTGACCCCCGCCTCGTCGGCGGCCAGCTCAGTAGTGATCAATGGGGTGTTCAGGGTTCTGTTCACTACGCCTCGGCCTCCAGCACCCGCCGGCACGCGGGATTGACGCACCTGATCTCGGCCCGTTCCGGGAGCGCCCGCAGGGAGACGCAGTCGCATGCGGGGCAGCGGCCGGGCAGCCGTACGAGCTGCTCCGGGTCGCCGAGCGCGCGGGCGCAGCGTGCGGCCATCCGCCGGGTCTCGTCCTCGACGTGCGGAGCGAGCAGCGGGTCGGCGGCGATGCGGTCAAGCAGTCCGGCGACACGGCGCAGCCGTACCGGTACGGACGCCGGGGGCACCGGCCGCAGACCGAGCCGTTCGCGTACGGCCTCCTCCAGCTCGACGACTCCGTCGGTGATGTCCCGTACGGCGTCCGAGACGTAGAGACGGACCGGAGTGGTCGTACCGCCGACGGGTCCGTCGCCACGTCGTTCCCGCGGTCCGCCGCGGCCCGCGGGGGACAACTCGTCGACGAGGTCCGGCCACCGGCGGACGAGTGAGGCGATCCATACGGTTCCGTCCTGGTTCTCGCTCATCGGGTGACCTCGCGTCCGTTGCGCCACAGGCGGCCACCGCTGACCCCGTCGAACCAGGTGTGCGAGGGGTCGACGACGGCCTCGCACCGCTTGCGGATCGGGCACCGGCCGCAGGCGCGTAAGACGGGCTCGGCCTCGGCCGGTACCCGGGTGAACACCGAGTGCTCGGACAGGTGGGCGCAGGCGGCCTCTCTGCGCCAGTCCAGTTCCGTGTTCGGTGTAGAGGGAAACGCAAGGGGGCGACGGGTGGCGGTGGATGTGGTGGCGGTCGCGGACGGCTGGTCGGTCACGTGCAGCCCCTCCCTGTTTATGGGAACATGTGTTCGACAGTTGCGGGCGAGCGGACAGGGTTACATGTTGCGAGCGCGTACGCAAGTGATTACGTTCCGTGAGGGGAGGCGCGGTGACGGCCCGGTATTCCCGTTTTTCCTGCGCAGAGTTACTGACGTCGCCGAATCTCCACAGTTACGTGCGAGCGCGCACACACCTTGGCGCGGGTGTGCTCGGTACGCTGCCCCGGCGACGAGGGGAGAGCGGACACATGGCTTCGACTTCGCGGGCGGGTACCCGCGCGGATCAGAACCACCGGGCCACGGGGCTCGGCGAGTTCGCCGGCTGGATCGAGGAACTGCTGCGCGCCCGGGACTACGACATCGACAGCCCGCGCGGCGGCGGCCGTTCGAAGCTGGCCGACGACGCCGGGGTGCACCGGGCCGCCGTGAGCCGGCTGCTCCAGCGGCAGTCCATGCCCGATCTGGAGACGATGCGGCGCATCGCGGCCGTACTCGGCGTGCCCCTGCGGGAGATGCTCATCCGCTCGGGCCGGCTGACCGAGGAGGATCTGCCGCTCACGGGCGGCGGCCGTCCCGCCGAGGGTGAGGAGCAGCCGCGGCTCAGCCCCGAGGAGGCCGCCCGCCGGATGGGCGTCCCGCCCGAACTGCGGGACCTGTTCGCCGGGGTGGCCCGGCAGTTCCTGCCGGAGGGCGCTTGACGGACGAGGAGCCGGAGCACGGCATGAATGACGTGGACGACGACGGCAGCACCGGCAGTGTCGGTGGCGGCGAGGGGCGGCGCGTCGCCGGACTCGTGGGCGAACTCCTCGGCGTACTGGCCGAGAAGGTCCGCTCGGCGGGCCCGGACGCCGTCCGCGTGCTCACCGAGGAAGAGCTGCAGCGGCACCAGTTGAGCTGGTTCCGCGCGGGCTGGGAGGAGCACGCCCGGGCGTCCGGCCAGGAGGACCTGGTGGGCCCGGACCGGCCACCGGCCCGCCTCCTCCCCTTCCCCGAACGTCCGAGGGGCCATGAACACCCCTCGGACGACGGCGGTTGAGGGGGCCGACTCGGGCCGCCCGCGCCTCTGTCCCCGCCGCCGCCCCTGCCGCCGTCCCTGCCTACGCGTCTGTCTCCGCTCCCGCTCCTGCCCCCACCCCGCCTACGCCCCCGCCTACGCCTACGCCCCTGTCCCCGCTCCGGCCTCCCTGGCCGTGTCCGCCGTGGCCGTGGCTGTGTCCGCGGCCGCGTCCGCTCCCGCGCGCGTGTAGCGCAGCAGCACCACTCCGTTGCCGAACACCCGGGACTCGACCAGCCGCAGTCGGGCGAACGCGTCCGTGTCGTGGAAGAGGGGGCGGCCGCGCCCGAGCAGCACCGGATGGACGTAGATCGCGTACTCGTCGATCAGGTCGTGGCGCCGGAACTCCGCCGCGAGCTCCGCCCCGCCGACCGCGAGGTCCCCGCCCTCCTGCTCCTTGAGCGCCCTGATGACGTCGGGGGCGACCTCCCGTACGACGGTCGCGTTCCAGTCGGCCCTGTCCAGCGTCCGCGAGAAGACGATCTTCGGCATGTCCCGCCAGATGGGGGCGAACTCGCGGATCGCCTCGGGATTCGCGGGGTCCTGGTCGGCGGCCGGCCAGTACCGCACCATCAGTTCGTGGGTGACGCGGCCGGTCAGCAGGCCACCCAGCGCGCCGATGCGTTCGTTCATGTGCCGGTGCAGTTCGTCGTCGACCATGTGCCAGTCGATCTCGCGGTTCGGTCCCTCGAAGAAACCGTCGAGGGAGACGGACATGCTCAGGATGATCTTTCGCATCGCGGACCTCACCGGGTGGGAGCGGGAACGGGAGCGGACGCGTCAGACGGTAGCCCAGGTCCGGTACGGCACCGGGGTCCCGGTGGTCGGAACGGGCTATCCGGTATCGCACCTTTCGTGCGGGATCGCGGTGCGGGGAGAGCGTGAACCGTCACTCGGTGGATCCGCCCGACTTCACCCCCGTCCCTTCACAGGTTTCTGTTGCGATGTCGTTAGCAGTTACTCCTTGACGCCCCGCAAACCCCCGCGTTGTCTTTTTGTCACCTGGGCCCGCACTGTCGCCCTCGTCCGGAAGGCACCGAAGTGAACCGCGCCATACGTCGTACCGCCCTTGTCATCAGCGCCTCCTCCCTGACCCTGACCCTCGCCGCGTGCGGCGGCGGTGACGACGGTGGAGCCGGGGCGACCCCGACCAAGGGCGACGACATCACCGTGGGCCTGCTGCTGCCGGAGAAGTCCAACTCCCGCTACGAGAAGTTCGATTACCCCATCATCAAGAAGAAGGTCGGCGAACTGACCAACGGCAAGGGGAAGGTCGTCTACGCCAACGCCGGACAGGACGCCGACGCACAGGACCGCCAGCTCGCCGAGATGGTGGCCGACGGGGTGGACGTGCTGCTGGTGGACGCCGTGGACTCCCACGCCATCGCAGGCGGTGTGAAGAAGGCCAAGGCGGCGAAGATCCCCGTCATCGCGTACGACCGGCTGGCCGAGGGCCCGATCGACGCGTACATCTCCTTCGACAACGAGGCGGTCGGGCAGGTGCAGGGGCGGGCCCTCGCCGACCGGCTGGGCGACGGCGGCAAGGCGCAGAAGATCGTCATGATGAACGGCGCCGTGACGGACCCGAACGCCGCGCAGTTCAAGGCGGGCGCCCTCGCCGAGCTGGAGGGCAAGGTGACCGTCGCCAAGACGTACGACACCAAGGACTGGAAGCCGGCGAACGCCCGCGCCAACATGATGGCGGCCATCTCCTCCATCGGCGTCGACAACATCGCGGGGGTGTACTCCGCCAACGACGGCATGGCGGGCGGCGTCATCTCCGCGCTCAAGGCCGCCGGGGTGAACAAGCTGCCGCCGGTCACCGGCCAGGACGCGGAGCTGGACGCGGTGCAACGCGTCCTCTCGGGCGACCAGTTCATGAGCGTGTACAAGCCGTACCCCGACGAGGCCGAGGCCGCCGCCGAGGCGGCCGTGGCCCGGGTCCGCGGCTACGGCATCGAGTTCGACTCGCTCACCCCCGACCGGGTCTCCAGCCCCACCGCCAAGAACATTCCGGCCAACCTCGTCCAGGTCTCCGCCCTGACCCGCGACACCATCGACTCGACGGTCGTCCAGGACGGCATCTACTCGGTCGACGAGATCTGCACGGCCAAGTACAAGGCGGCGTGCGACTCGCTCGGCATCAAGTAGCCCCCTCCCCACCCCGCTCGCCCCCCGTTCCGGACCCCGGAGCGGGATTCGGCCGGTTCCGTCGGTCCGGGGCGCCGCCGGTGCGGGTCCGCGGACGGCCGCGGCCCGGTCCGGCCGCCCGCGCGGCACGCTGCGCGCGGGCGCCGGCACGTACGCCCCACGCGGGTCCTCGACGACCTGACGTCGCACGCGGCACATCACGCCACGGCCGCCCGGGGTTTTCCGGCGGCTCACGCGGGCGACGCACCCCGGGGCGCGGATGCGCGGTGCCGCCGCCCCCCGCTTGCTGCAACGAGTCATACGGAGCCGTGCCCAAAGACGGATCAAGCGGTGCGATAGGGGGCATGGGGAGAGGGGAGCCGTGTTGCGGAGGCGGGGTCGGCCGCGCATAGTTGCGCTCCGAAGAGGCTGGAACCGGGGGTTGGGGAGATGGCCGGGCACAGGACGGAAGCGCATCCACACGGTGCTGACCGCCTGTGCGATGCCGGGGACCGGGTCTACTCCCGCGCGGTGCGGCGCGGACGGGTGTCCCGCGAGGACGCCGAACCGGTGCCCTGCCTGGTCGAACTGGCGCTGCTGCACCCCGACCCCGACGACATGGGATGGCTGGTGCCGACCTCGCCGCAGGAGGTCATGACGCGCCTGCTGCGGGAGATGCACGACCACGTCGTCGCCACGCAGTCACGCATGGGCGAGGCGGTCTCCGCCTTCGAGTGGTACGCGGCCCTCGGCGGCGCGCGCTCACCCACCGAGGGAGTGGCGATCCGGGTGCTCGACGGACTGCCCCGGATCCGCGCCGCGATGGACGAGGCGACCGAGGCGTGCACCTCCGAGGTGCTGGCCGTCCAGCCGGGCGGCATCCGCCGCGAGGACGAACTCTCCGAGGGCCTGCACCGGGCGCTCGCGCTGCGCCGCCGCGGCGTGCGCATGCGCGACCTGTACACGCACGTGGCCCGGCACGGCCAGGGCCTGCGCAATTACATGGAGCTGATGGAGGAGGCGGCGGAGGCCCGCACCCTCGACGAGGTCACCGAGCGGCTCATCGTCTTCGACCGCACGGTCGCGTTCATACCCGCGAGCCCCGACCGCACGGTCGCGCTGGAGCTGCGGCACCCGGCGCTGGTGGACTACCTGGTCACCGTGTTCGAACGGCTCTGGCGCCTGGCGATCCCCCTGACCGCTCCCCTCCCGGACACCGGCATCGAGGGCATCACCCACCGCGAACGCTCCATCGCGGCGCTGCTCGCGGAGGGGCACCAGGACGCGGTGGTCGCGGAGCGCCTGGGCATCAGCGTCCGGACGTGCCGGGCGCACATCGCCCGCCTCTCGGAGACGCTGGGCGCCGCCAGCCGTACGCAGCTGGGGGTGCGGATCGCCCAGGCCGGCCTGGACGGCCCGCCGCGCTCCGTGGAGCTCCAGCCGCTCAGCGCTCCTGGTCCAGAATCCCCGACCGGCCGATGAGGTAGCCGAGCTGGGCCCGGCTCCCGCTGCCGAGGGTCGAGGCGAGCTTGGCTATGTGGACGCGGGCGGTGCGGACGTTCAGGCCGAGCCGCTCGGCGATCACGGCGTCGGTGTGCCCTTCGACGAGAAGACTCGCGACGGCCTGCTGGCGCGGGGTGACGCCGTTGAGGGACGGGCGGTGCACGGCGACCGGGTACATGGGGTCGGCCAGGCGCCAGAGGCGGTCGAAGGTGGTGCCGAAGAAGCCGAGGAGGGCCGGGTGGCGGACTTCCAGGGCGAGGCCGCCGTCCCGGTCGGCGGGGATGAAGGCGACGGTGCGGTCGACGACGATGAGCCGGTCGGTGACCTCGTCGAGGGAACGGGCCTCGACGTCGCCCTCCAGCTGTTCGTAGCGGGAGAGAACGGTGGGCGAATGGCGCACCGTGTGCTGGTAGAGGGTGCGGATCCGGCAGCCGCGGTCCAGCAGGGCCTGGTCGCGCTCCAGGGAGACGGCCTCGGCCGTATGGCGGCGCTCACCGGTATGGGTGTGGGGCTGGACGGTGAGGAGTTCACGGGACGCGCGCGCCATGGCCTCGGTGATGGCCTCGTTGATCTGCTGCGAACCGCTGAGGACGGTGGTCGCCGGTGTGTCCGCGGTCGCCGTCCGGTGGCCGCCGACCCGCATCAGCGGTTCGAACGCCGCGGCCAGCCGCTCCTCGCGCCGTCGCTCGTGCGCTATGCGTTCGCCGGACCTCCGCAGCAACCGGTGCAGGGCGACGACCGGTGCGACCGGTTCCAGACGGCCCGGGTCCGCCACGGCGGGATGCAGCAGTCCGAAGCCGACGAGGCAGGGAGCCCTTTCGGCGTCCGCACCGGGCACGCGGCCCTCGCGCAGGGCCCGCTCGTAGAGCTCCGCGCCGGCCGCGCACAGTTCCTCCACACCATGTTCCGGATGTGGAGACGTCATTCCGCGATGTCCTGCTTGAGGATCCCTGATTCGGCTATCAGGTAGCCGAGCTGTGCCCGACTGCCGCTGCCCAGGGCGGTGGCCAGCTTCGCTATGTGGGCGCGGCAGGTCCGTACGTTCATGCCGAGGCGCCGGGCTATCGCCTCGTCGACGTGGCCCTCCACCAGGAGTTTGGCGATGGAGTGCTGGATGTTCGTGATGCCGTCGGGGGCGGTCTCGTAGGGTGCGCCGGCGCTCAGCGGGACGGCTCGGCCCCAGACGAACTCGAAGACCTTGATCAGGTAGCGGACCAGGCCCGGGTGGCGCAGTTCCAGGGCGACCTGCTGGTCGTCGCGGGTGGGGATGAAGGCGACGGTCTCGTCGCAGATGATGAGCCGTTCCACCAGCTCGTCGATGGTGCGGTACTCCACCTTGCCGTTGGACAGCTGGGCCACGTAGGCCAGTTTCTCCTGGCTGTAGCGGGCCGTGTGCTGGTAGAGGGTCCTGATGCGCACACCGCGCTCGGTCAGCGGCCTGTCCCGCTCCAGCCCGTGCATCAGGTTGCGTTCGGAGATGCGGTTGCTCGGCTGGATCGTGAGCACCTCGGTCTGGCACTGGGCCGTGGCCAGGTTGAGCGCCGCGTTGATCCGGTCGCCGCCCTCCAGCACCGTGATGGAGTGGGTGGGCGCGGTCACCTGGGCACTGAGCGCCATGAACGGCTCGAAAGCGTCGGTCAGTTCGATCGACAACCGCCGGTGCGCCGTGATTTCCCGTTCTATGGGGTTGAGCCGCTGGGCCAGGGCGACCGTCGGGGGGACCGGGCGCAACCAGCCCGCGTCGTCCGGATCGGGGTGAAGGAGGGCGAACTCCATCAAGCAGGGAGTGGACTCGACCTCTTCGCGAGCGATACGTCCCGTACGGAGCGCATTCGCATAGAGACGGCCACCCTCCTCGCACAGCTCGGTCACCGCATGGGGATGTGCCGGTTTAGGTCGGTTCGCCATCAAATCTCCACCCCCCAGGGTCCTGAACGTGCAGGAACATGATGCATCGATTATGTGGCCATGACGTGCCCGAATGAGCCATCGTCGTATCCGACGGGGGAGAGGGACCTTCAAGTGAGGACGAAGCCGACTATGGGTAAGAGAATGCTTCGCTCGGCGCTTGTCGCCGTCTTCTCCGCCGTTGTGGCCTTCGGAGCACTGAATGGCCTCTCCGACGCGAAGGACGACGTTCGAGCGGACACGAGCTGGCCGGTGGCCGCGGGGAACGCTGCTGTCCCCCCTGACACCAGTTGGCCGGCGGCACCGGCCGATCCGGTGGCACCGGTGGCTCCGGCGGACTTCGACACCAGTTGGCCGGCACCTCCGGTAGACGGCAGCATCGGGGGCTGACATGAGCACTCCTCCCGACGACCGCTCCTTCCGCAGGGAAATGGCCACGGCCTACCGCTCCGGATGGCACTTCATCGACCTGGCCACCGCCATCCCCCACAGCGGTGACTCGTTGATGGTGACCGTCTTCGGGGAGCCGGTCGTGGTGACCCGGGACGACGAGGACGACGTGCGGGCGTACCGCTGTCTGCGACGGCCCCGGGGGGCGCCGCAGCCGGTGCGGTGTGCCATCCGGTACGGAATGATCTTTGTGAACCTCGATCAGCGCGACCATCGGCTGGCCGAGCCGGAAGCCCCGGACGTACGAACCATCTCAGCCACCCCCCGCAGTGCCTGACGCGATTCCCCCGTCGTTGTAGATCGCTCAGGCGCTTCCCCCCGCAGCGGCGTCACCGTGACCTGAACACGGTGACGCCGCTGCAGTTTCCAGGCATGTCGCGACAGGCATGTTTCAGGCTGCTCCGCGACTTCACAAGGGCGGAAACCGGCCGTATGCCCGAGCGGGTCCGCCGGAGTCACGGATTTCCCATCGCTGATGTCAGCGCGATCTCGACGACCACCCGGGACGGGTTCGGACCCGGTGTCCTCGTGTACCGCTCGGCGTACCGGCGCACCGCCTCCGCGACCCGCCCGGGGTCCGAGGACACCGTCGCGCGCCCCTCCAGCGTGGCCCACCGCCGCCCGTCCACCTGGCAGACGGCGACCGCCATGCCGTCGGGCCCGGCGGCCAGCACGTTCCGCACCTTCCTGCTGGATCCGTCGGCGATCACCCGGGCCAGACCGGCCCGCGGATCGTAGGTGACTCCGACGGGCACCACGTGCGGGGTGCCGTCGGGACGGAAGGTGGTCAGGGTGCACAGGTGGCGTTCCCGCCAGAAGGCGAGATACGGGTCGCCGGGATCGCGTGGATTCACGGGGTACGAGGACATGGGCGGAACCGTACGCTCCCGTCATCCTCTTGAGTGGAATAGACTCAACTTTGTGTACGTTGGTTGGGTCAGCCAACGCCGGAGTGCGGCACGTCGCAGCACGAGCACACTCAGGAGTACGCGCACGGGTACGAGTACGAGGAGGAGAACGCGAACGTGGATGCCGAGCTGACCAACAGGAGCCGGGACGCGATCAACGCGGCCAGCAGCAGAGCCGTGTCCGAGGGCCACCCGGACCTGACCCCCGCGCATCTCCTGCTCGCGCTGCTGGCCGGGCAGGAGAACGAGAACATCACCGATCTGCTGGCCGCGGTCGAGGCCGACCTCGCCGCCGTACGCACCGGTGCCGAGCGCGTCCTGGGCGCGCTGCCCAGCGTGACCGGCTCCACCGTGGCCCCGCCGCAGCCCAACCGCGAGCTGCTCGCGGTCATCGCCGACGCGTCCGAGCGGGCCAAGGAGCTCGGGGACGAGTTCCTCTCCACCGAGCACATGCTCATCGGGATCGCCGCGAAGGGCGGCGCGGCCGGCGACGTACTCTCCCAGCAAGGCGCCAGCGCCAAGAAGCTGCTGGACGCGTTCCAGAAGAGCAGGGGAGGGCGCCGGGTGACCACCCCGGATCCCGAGGGCCAGTACAAGGCGCTCGAAAAGTTCGGTACCGACTTCACCGCCGCGGCACGGGAGGGCAAGCTCGACCCCGTCATCGGCCGCGACCAGGAGATCCGCCGCGTCGTGCAGGTCCTGTCCCGGCGCACCAAGAACAACCCCGTCCTCATCGGCGAGCCGGGTGTCGGCAAGACCGCCGTGGTGGAGGGACTCGCCCAGCGCATCGTCAAGGGCGACGTGCCCGAGTCCCTCAAGAACAAGCGGCTCGTCTCGCTCGACCTGGGCGCGATGGTCGCGGGCGCCAAGTACCGCGGCGAGTTCGAGGAGCGGCTCAAGACCGTGCTCGCGGAGATCAAGGACTCCGACGGGCAGATCATCACCTTCATCGACGAGCTGCACACCGTCGTCGGCGCGGGCGCCGGCGGGGATTCGGCCATGGACGCCGGAAACATGCTGAAGCCCATGCTGGCCCGCGGTGAACTGCGCATGGTCGGCGCCACCACCCTCGACGAGTACCGCGAGCGGATCGAGAAGGACCCGGCGCTGGAGCGGCGCTTCCAGCAGGTGCTGGTCGCCGAGCCGTCCGTCGAGGACACCATCGCCATCCTGCGCGGCCTCAAGGGGCGGTACGAGGCCCACCACAAGGTCGTCATCGCGGACAGCGCGCTCGTCGCCGCCTCGACCCTCTCCGACCGGTACATCACCTCCCGCTTCCTGCCCGACAAGGCCATCGACCTGGTCGACGAGGCCGCGTCCCGGCTGCGCATGGAGATCGACTCCTCCCCCGTGGAGATCGACGAGCTCCAGCGCGTCGTCGACCGGCTGCGCATGGAGGAGCTGGCGCTCGACAAGGAGACCGACGCGGCCTCCAAGCAGCGCCTGGAGAAGCTGCGCCGCGACCTCGCCGACAAGGACGAGGAGCTGCGCGGACTCACCGCCCGCTGGGAGAAGGAGAAGAAGTCCCTCAACCGGGTCGGCGAGCTGAAGGAGAAGCTCGACGAACTGCGCGGCCAGGCCGAGCGGGCCCAGCGCGACGGCGACTTCGACACCGCCTCCAAGCTCCTCTACGGCGAGATCCCCACCCTGGAGCGGGACCTGGAGGAGGCCTCCGAGGCCGAGGAGGCGGTCGCCAAGGACACCATGGTGAAGGAGGAGGTCGGCCCCGACGACATCGCGGACGTGGTCGGCGCCTGGACCGGCATCCCCGCGGGCCGCCTCCTGGAGGGCGAGACGCAGAAGCTGCTGCGCATGGAGGAGGAGCTGGGCCGCCGCCTGATCGGCCAGGGCGAGGCCGTACAGGCCGTCTCCGACGCCGTCCGCCGTACGCGCGCGGGCATCGCCGACCCGGACCGCCCGACCGGCTCGTTCCTCTTCCTCGGCCCCACCGGCGTCGGCAAGACCGAGCTGGCCAAGGCGCTCGCGGACTTCCTCTTCGACGACGAGCGGGCCATGATCCGCATCGACATGTCGGAGTACGGCGAGAAGCACAGCGTCGCCCGTCTGGTGGGCGCGCCCCCCGGTTACATCGGTTACGAGGAGGGCGGCCAGCTCACCGAGGCGGTCCGCCGGCGCCCGTACAGCGTCGTGCTCCTGGACGAGGTTGAGAAGGCCCACCCGGAGGTCTTCGACATCCTGCTGCAGGTCCTGGACGACGGCCGCCTCACCGACGGGCAGGGCCGCACGGTCGACTTCCGCAACACCATCCTGGTCCTCACCTCGAACCTGGGCAGCCAGTTCCTGGTCGACCCCCTGACGAGCGAGGAGCAGAAGAGGGAGCAGGTCCTGGAGGTGGTGAGGGCCTCCTTCAAGCCGGAGTTCCTCAACCGGCTCGACGACCTCGTGGTCTTCTCCGCGCTGACCGGGCCGGAGCTGGAGCGCATCGCGAAGCTCCAGGTCGGCCGCCTCGCGAAGCGGCTCGCCGAGCGCCGGCTCACCCTGGAGGTCACGGACGCGGCGCTGGCCTGGCTGGCGCTGGAGGGCAACGACCCGGCGTACGGGGCCCGCCCGCTGCGCCGCCTCGTCCAGACCGCCATCGGCGACCGCCTCGCCAAGGAGATCCTGGCGGGCGAGGTCAAGGACGGCGACACGGTCCGCGTGGACGCCTTCGGCGACGGGCTGATCGTGGGTCCGGCGACAGCTCCCACGGAGGGTCCGGCAAACGGCTCGGCAAACGGCCCGGCAAACGGCTCGGCAAGCGGTCCGGCGCCGGGCAAAACGCTCTGAGCGGAATTCCGTCACCTGCGGGGGCGGGGGTTGCGGGCCCCCGCCCCGGATGGGAGAGGATGGCGGAATCCGTACGAAGGGAAAATCACGGTGAGCATCGACCCGTCCTCGATTCCGAACTTCGGGGGCCAGCCAGAGCCGAACCCCGGCGGACCGGCGGGCCCCGTCGTCCCGGATCAGGACCTTGTGAAGCAGCTCCTGGAGCAGATGGAGCTGAAGTACGTCGTCGACGACGAGGGTGACCTCGCGGCGCCGTGGGAGCAGTTCCGTACGTACTTCATGTTCCGCGGCGAGGGTGACCAGCAGGTCTTCTCGGTGCGGACGTTCTACGACCGGCCGCACCAGATCGAGGAGAAGCAGCAGCTCCTCGAGTCGATCGACGACTGGAACCGCCGCACGCTGTGGCCCAAGGTCTACAGCCACACGCACGACGACGGCACCGTCCGCCTGATCGGCGAGGCGCAGATGCTGATCGGCACGGGCGTCAGCCTGGAGCACTTCGTGTCGTCGACGGTCAGCTGGGTGCGGGCCGCCATCGAGTTCGACAAGTGGCTCGTCGAGCAGCTGGGCCTGGAGCAGGAGATCGACGAGGCCGAGAAGCCCGAAGAGGACGAGTAGTCCTCACCACGACGGCTCAGTAGTCCTCACAGCGGCTTGTGGGCGAGCACGACGAGATACGCCCCGTACGCGAACGAGAGCCCGGCCAGGGCGCCGACCACCAGGGTCGCGTGCCACGGCCGGGCTCTCGCCGTCCGTACCAGCGCGCACGCGAGCGGCAGCAGCAGCGGGAACGCCGGCAGCAGGAACCGCGGCTTGCACTCGAAGAAGCCGTCGCCGCCGGCCGCGACGGCCAGCAGCACGCCCGCGTGGACGAGCAACGGCAGGGGAGCGCGGTCCGCGACCAGGAGCCCGTACAGCAGCAGCGCCGCCGCCACGAGCACCATCGACACCGGGAAGACCAGCAGGTCGCGTTCGAGCAGCAGGTGCCGCACGAACCGCAGCGCGCCGAGGCCGAAGTCGAAGCGCGAGCCCCACAGCCGCTGCACCTCGAAGTACCCGCCGAACAGATCCCCCTGCCGCCGCCCCACCCACAGCACGTACCCCGCCCAGCCGAGCGGTGCCAGCGCCACGCCCGTCCACAGCCTGTGGGTAACCTTTCCGCGCCGCGCGCAGAGCTCGTACGCGGCCGCCGCGAGGACCGCCGCCGCCACCGCGAACCCGTTCGGCCGGGCCAGCCCCGCGCCCGTCGCGAGGACGCCCGCCCACACCCAGCGGCCGGTGAGGACGGCGTACAGCGACCAGGCCGCGAAGGCGGTCAGGACCGGCTCCGTGTACGCCATCGACAGCACGACGGAGTGCGGCAGCAGCCCCCAGAGGAGGACGAGGGCGGTGGCGACGGCCCGGTCGTGCAGCCGGGCCCCGATCGCGTAGATCCCGCAGGCGGCGACCGCGGCGGCCGTCCAGGAGACCAGCAGCCCGGCGGCGGGGCCGCTGAGCGGGGACAGCTCGGTGACGGCCCGCAGCAGCCCCGGATAGAGCGGGAAGAACGCCAGGTCGCTGTGGACGGCATCGGGGTGGAAGCGCAGGCTGCGCCCGTAGCCGTCCCCGGCGATCCGCAGGTACCAGACCGAGTCCCAGGACCGCCCGAGCAGCAGGACGGGGTGCCCGCCGGTCGCCCGGGCGGCCATGGCCACGGCTGCGGCACCCAGCAGCCGGGCGGCCAGGAACAGCCCCAGGGCCGTGCCCATCGTCGCGGCCGGGATCGGGCGGCGGGGACGGGCGCGGCCCTCGGCGGCGGGTGGCGCGACGGCGGGCTGCGCGCGGGTATGTGCGAGGGTCACATGAGCAGATTGAGGGCAATCATGCCTATTTGCCAGCAACGCGCGGCCGAGCGGGTCCGGCGAGCCCCGATTCCACCGGTTTCCCACGGCCGGGGCACGGCGCCGTGACGGTGAGCCGCGGTGACGGTGAGCCGCGGTGACGGGGAGCGGCAGTGACGGTGAGCGGCCGGGTCGCCGGGCCGTCGGGCTGCCGGGCCGTCGGGCCGTCGGACTGCCGGACTGCCGGGCCTGTGGGATGTGCCGGGCGTACCCGGCTCAGCCGGCGAGTGTCTTGAGGCGGCTCACCGCTTCCTCCAGCACCGACGTCCGCTTGCAGAACGCGAACCGCACGAAGGGCGCCCCGGCGTCCCGGTGGTCGTAGAAGACCGCGTTCGGGATCGCGACGACCCCGGCCCGCTCGGGGAGGGCGCGGCAGAACGCGAAGCCGTCGCGCTCGCCCAGCGGGCGGATGTCGGTGGTGACGAAGTAGGTCCCGGCCGGCCGGAACACCCCGAAGCCCGCCTCCGCGAGCCCCGCGCTCAGCAGGTCCCGCTTGGCCAGCATGTCCGCGCGGAACGCGTCGAAGTACGTGTCGGGCAGCGCCAGCGCCTCGGCGACCGCGTACTGGAAAGGCCCCGAGGCCACGTACGTGAGGTACTGCTTCGCCGAGCGCACCGCCGTGACCAGCTCGGGCGCCGCCGTCACCCAGCCGACCTTCCAGCCGGTGAACGAGAAGGTCTTGCCGGCGCTCCCGATGGTGACCGTGCGCCCGCGCATACCGGGCAGGGTGGCGAGCGGGATGTGCTCGGCCCCGTCGAACACCAGGTGCTCGTACACCTCGTCGGTGACCACCAGCAGGTCCCGCTCCACGGCCAGCCCGGCGATCGCGGTGAGCTCCTCGCGGGTGAGGACCGTGCCGCTCGGGTTGTGCGGGGTGTTGATCAGCAGCAGCCGGGTGTTGTCCGTGACCGCGTCCCGCAGCTCGTCCAGATCCAGCCGGAAGCGCCGGTGCACGGTCCCGTCGACGCTCTCCTCGTGCGGCCGCAGGGTGACCGGCACCCGGGTGCCGCCCGCCATCGCGATGCAAGCCGCGTACGAGTCGTAGTACGGCTCCAGGGCGACCACCTCGTCGCCGGGCTCCAGCAGGGCCAGCAGGCTGGCCGCGACGGCCTCGGTCGCGCCCGCCGTGACCAGGACCTCGGTGCCGGGGTCGTACGTGAGGCCGTACCGGCGCTCCTGGTGCGCGGCGATCGCCGTACGCAGCTCGGGGACGCCCGGGCCCGGCGGGTACTGGTTGCCGCGGCCGTCGCGCAGCGCCCGCACGGCCGCCTCCCGGACCTCCTCGGGGCCGTCCGTGTCGGGGAAGCCCTGGCCGAGGTTGATCGCGCCGGTGCTCAGGGCGAGGGCGGACATCTCGGCGAAGATCGTCGTGCCGAACTCGGCAAGACGGCGGTTGAGGAGAGGACGGCGTGCACTGGAGGTCATGACGGCCATCCTGCGCTCAACCTTCGGACTTGCTCAACTCGCGTGTTCGGTGACGAACGCGCGCGCCGGCGTCCACGGTGCCGCCTCACGGTCTTCCGGTCGGCCGACATGTCGGTTGACGACAGTGGACCTCGCCCGGATGAAGGCACGGAGCCGGACTCCGGCGAGAACTCTGACGCGCGAACCACCGACCGCGGTGTCCTGCGGAACGTCACTCCTAGGGTTGTCGGCCTGAGCGGCTGCTTTTCGCGGGTCAGGGCCGGACGCCGGCCTCGGTCCGGTCCGGTCCGGTCCGGTCCCTCGGACACTGCCTCACTGCCACGACGCGGCAGTCGGACCGTTCGACCATGACGAGCCGCTCCATGACGGACCGCGTTCCGGGATGATCAGTCGGCGGAATGTCAGTTCGGTCATTCGGGTAGACCTCCCATGCCCGCTCAGTGGTTCGAATCCATGTGTTCGTTTTGAGTCGTGATCGTCACACGAGTCGCTACAGTCCCTCCATGCAACTCCCCTCGTTCGTCGATCTCAGACCGATCGGAAGGTGCAATTTGAGTTGCCCTTTCTGTTTCGGTCCGAGACATGAAGTCCCTTCCATGACTCGCGAAACAGCACTGCGCATCGCATCGGTACTCCAGCAGAATTCTGTTCGAGGAGTCGTTGTTTCCGGGGGTGAGCCGACGCTTCTTCCCTACCTTGCCGAACTTTCCGCCGAATTGAGGTCGGCTCCTCCCTCGGAAACGCCCATGAAGCTGGTCCTGAGTACGAACGGCCTGGCTCCGTTGCCGGTGATGGAGCGCGTGCTGCCGCACTTGTCCTGGGTTGCACTGCCCTTGGAGTCCGCGGACGAAACAGAACATCGACAACTTAGAACTGGAGCCGCGCCGCACCGTGACCGCGTTCTGAGACTGCTGCGGGAGATCCGGCAGCATCACCGCTATGTGCGGGTGAAGCTGGGAACCGTGGTGACACGTCGAAATACTGCCGGTGCATCCCGGGTTCTCGATCTCATCGAGGACGACAAATGGCTGCCAGATGTCTGGAAAATTTACCAGATGTCCGAGACCAGCTACGGCGCGGACAATGGGGACTGGCTTTCCGTCGAGGAAATGGAATTCGAAGAAGTGGTGGCTCGGTGCCGACGAACGGCAGCCGATCGGGGGGTCCGCCTGGAGGTGTACCGAAATTCTACCCGCTCCGGCAGTTATTTCTTCATCGACCCCGACTGTACAGTCGTCGTGATCGATGAAAAGGGTGAACGAAGACTCGGAGACTTTTTTTCCTTGCTCGCGGGAGAGAGCCCCGCTGCGGATGTGGTTCTTGCGGAACGGAACGTCGGAAATTTTATGAAAACGTATCCGGAACTCTAGGGAGTCTGATGACTGCACATGTGCGGGTGGGAGTCCAGGCCATCGTCCGCTCGGGAGACCGCATCCTGCTCGGTCTGCGGGCCAATACCTTCGGAGAGGGCACCTGGGGTCTACCCGGCGGACATCTCGAACTGGGAGAAACGCTGATGGGCGCGGCCTGCCGTGAGCTGGAGGAAGAGACCGGCATCCGTGCGCTGTGCTCCCAGGTGGTCTGTGTCACCGACCCCGATCCCGCCGCCAATCACCACATGCAGGTGGGGGTGGAGATCCTCGATTACACCGGGGACCTCAGGGTGCGGGAGCCGGAGCGGTGCGAACGCTGGGCCTTCTGGCCCGTCGATGATCTGCCCGACGCCTTGTTCGTGGGCTCGGCCAATGTCCTGCGCAGTGTCAGGGACGGGGTCGTCCACCTTCCCTGATTCCCTGCCCGAGATGGATGTCTGCAAGGGCGTCCACGGCGGAGCGGAGGGTCGACTTGTGCCTCTCCTCGTTGTCCTTGAACTGCTGCCACGTGCTGGAGCGGTCCCACAGCCTCATGAACTCGCTAAGACTGTCCGCGTAGTACCGGCTGTTCACCCCGAAACGCACCTCGAAGACGCCGAGCCCGCGGCCGGTTCTGTCTTCGATGTTGGAAGTGATGTAGGGCTCCAGGAAACCGATGTCCGAGGTGAGCAGCGTCGAGCCGGGAATGTCCACGGTCGTCAGGCGTAGTTCCACAAGATCTGCGTATTCGTTTCGGAGGACCTGGTAGGCGTCGGTCACCCGCTGAAAGGTCTCCGCGTAATAAGTGCTCTGCTTCACCGACTCCACGATGTTCTGCGAGCTGGGCGGGTCGTCGGCCGCGTCGCGCTGTATGGAGACGGCCAGATTGTTCCACGGATTACTGATGATCGCATGGAACTGTACCCCCCGATCGAGGGATTTGACTATGTCGGAGTAGAAACTCTGGTTGTAAAGGAAATAGGACGCACCTGCGTGAGCAATGAGGCGGATCGTGTTGTTGCTCTGCTCGCGCTTTATCGCTGCCTTTTTCGCCTCGTTGCGCTCGCCGTTCTGCAAGGGCGTGTAGAGCTTCTCTATCTCGTATGGCAGATCGGCTTCCGGTTTCGCCACGGCGCGCATGCCGGCCAATGACCGGCGGAGCGCGTGTGTCTGTGCGTGTTCCCTGCCGAGCGCGGGTGCCTGCTGAGCGAGCGTCATGGCCGCTTCGGCGACGTGGAGGGCCTGGCCTCTGCGTGGGCCGTGCGTGCGGTCACCGCCGTCCTCCACCTCATGAGCCTCGCCTGCCTCGCCTGCCTCGCCCGCGGCATGGAACTCGGCTGCGGCCAGGGCGGCTTGGGTCACGATGGTCTCGCGGTGGTTCATGCCCAGTGCCGCCGTGGCATGCAGGTGATTGAGCTCGAGAGCGGTCAGTTCGCGGTTGCGCCCCTCCGTGTCGTTCAGTGCCGCTGCGATCATGTATCTGGCATCGGCCAGCGTTGTACGTGCCGCGATGACCTGGACGTCCGTGTCGCCCACTCTTTCCACCAAAGACTTCAGCGACTCCTGGAAACCCTCGACGGCCTGCTGCAGGCCGGGGATGTCGTCGCGGGCCGCGGCGACATCGATTAGTACCGAGTGGGCCGTGAGCCGGGCCTCCAGGTTGTCCTGCCAGTCGGTCCCGATCATTCGCAGAACCTTCTTGGCCCATATCGCGGCGCTCGGGAGATCACCGGCCCGCAGGCTGACGATACTTAAATTTGAGAGAATATGAGGGGTTTCGAGCGAGCCGTAGCGATCCGCACGCCGGAGTGCGCAGGTGAGGACCGTTCGGGCGTGCGGCAGCTGATCGTGCTCGGCCAGCAGCGTGCCGAGGCGGTTCCACAGACTGGCTGACGATTCCCATTCCTTCTCCGTCTCGGACAGCTCCATGTTGCGCAGGGCCAGAACGACGACATCCAGGGACTGCTGCCTCATTCCGAGCTCGGCCAGGGCCTCGGCCAGGTGCGTCAGCCTTTGGACGGTGAAGGCGTCCACGTGACGAAGATTCGATGCTCCGTCCAGATGCGCGACATCATGGGTGAGCCACAGTGCACTGGTGGGGGACAGGCCGGCGCTTCCGCCTCGTATGCTCTCCACCGTCTTGAGTGCGTTGTCGAGGTTCTGATTCATATGCGCTCTACTCTTCGCCTGGTCAGTTTTTGGGGAGCCGATTGTGCCAAACCTGCTTCACATGACTCTGCCTTTCGAATTCGACGACCCGGAAGGGATGATCGAGTGAGGGGTCCGGCCACTCTCCCTCCGGCATCACCTCGGACTCCAGCCCAAGGAATCCGAGCAGTCTGATGACCTCTCGGATCGTGATGGCGAAGAGTTTCTCCTGGTCCGCGGCGGGTAACTCGGACTGCTTGACGAGGAGACCAAGAGTGACAGGCAGGGGGTATCGGGAGGAGCGCTCGACCGGGCTGCCGGCATAGGCGGACTGGCCTGGTGGCGACACATCGCACGCGAGGCGGGCGGCCTTCACTTCCAGATTGTCCTGGGACTTGCCGTAGAGGATCGACGAAGCATCGACCGTGCCTGTCAGGGGCATGTGGGTGGCCGGATCCTCGAAGGTGGTTCGCCAGCTCTCCTCGTCCTGCGCGTCGTCGAAGCACACTCCGACCAAGGAGCCGTACTCGTCCTGCAGTTCAAGCTTCAGCAGAGCAAGATCGGACGTGAGGTGGCGTCTCGTCACCACGGCATCGATCTTCTTGCCGTCGGGGGCCAGTCGGGCCTTCACTCTGTCGCCGGCGACCGTCTTCTTGGTGAGCTGATGAGCTGCCGTCAGCGCAAATGTCCGAGTGATGCGCATTCCGGGACAGCGCCGCTGCCCGTTGGGATATATGTCGATCAGGTGCCAGGAGTCCGTCATGCGTCAGGTCAGCCCCCCTCTGAGCCCTTGGAATTCCGGGCGTCCCTCCCGGAGCGGACAATCGTAGCCTTGATCCTCATATCGGTGCGGCCTTCAACCGGCACTGGAACTCATGAGCTGAATGAGTTCGCTGTGAGAGGTGTGACTCAGTGGGGATTCGGTGATGCCGTGAGATCCGGTGGTGTCACCCTGCTGTGAAGGTATTTGCGGAGCATGAGTACGACCTCGACGTCCGCCTTTCTGGACGCCGCCACCTGTGCGGAGAATTCCTGCCACCGCGGATCGGCATCGCGTAAGCGCTCGTCCAGTGGCCGGGAGGCGTACTTCCTCCAGGCAGCCATCCAGGCCTGCCTGGTGTCGAACATCTTGGCGTGCACCTCGAGCAGTTCGTCCGTGCTGTACAGCTCGATGCGGCCGGCCAGGGCAGGAAAGGACTCGTCCGTTTCTTTGAGGTAGCGCTCGTACTCGGGAAATTCCTCGCTGTCCATGACGGTCTCCCGGACGGAGGCGAACTTGTGCACCCCCGTCATCACGTCGTCGAACACATTGGCGCGTCGCTCCCAAAGACGGTGTTCGTGTTCCCAGTAGCGCTGTTCCTGTCGCTGATCGTGCTCTCGCCGACGTGACGCGAAATGCGTGACGAGGACGGCCAGGAGCGTGAAAAAGCCGGCCACTCCGGCGCCACTGAGTACTGCCTCAGCCTGGGTGAATCGCATGTGCACATGATGAAGCGGTGTCCGGAGGCGGGGAACAGGGTCGAACCCCGGCTCACGCGAGCGTCATGTGCTCCAGGGCTCCATGAACGGCGGACAACCCCTGCGCCGCTCTGCTGAGCGGGTCGGCGGCCGTCATCCTGCGCTCAACCTCTGGAGTTGCTCAACTCTGCTTTGGTCCGTGAGGCAGGAGGGCATCCCCCTCACACGCAAGTCGCACGGCAAGCGGCACAGCAGTGAACAGCAGTGATCAGAGCGGAACCGAGCAGGGATCGAGCAGGGGTCACAGCAGGAGAACAGACGAGAAGCAGAGCCCACGGGGGGCCGCTTCGGGGGAACGGAAGGAGGGTGGCGCCATGGTTTTCGGCATCGTCCTGACAGGGTTCGTCGTGGTGTTCATGGTGGTCGTCGTCGCACGGACCGCGTCCGCGTCGAGGGGGCGCGGACGGGGGCGGGGGCGCTCGCGTCGCAACAGTGACAGCTGGTGGGCCGGCAGCGGAGCGGTGGGCGGGGGCGACGGCGGCTCCTCATCCTCCTGTTCGTCCGGTTCGTCGGGTCACCACTCGTGCGGCGGTGGTTCGTCCTGCGGAGGCGGTTCGTCCTGCGGGGGCGGCGGCGGATGCGGCGGAGGCAGCTGACCGGAGCGGCAGTTGACCGGGACGGCGGCCGACACGGGGCGGCCGGGTTCCGCGGGGGTGAACCGCGTCCGCCGTGATCCACGTCCCCTCGCATGACGAGCGCCCGCCGGGGCCATCTCCCGGCGGGCGCTCCGTCCTTGTGTGACGGGGGGCGCGAGGGCGCATGCGTGAGTCGAGGGCGCACTTTCTGCGTGAACAGTTGAGCTGTGGAGCCCCCGGGGGGATGGAAACCGCACGAAGTTGGGTAAAAGCGCTGTGGCGGACGCGCCGTTCATGATTCCCTCGTATCGCCGACGCAGACCCCGGAACAACCTTCTGACCTGGCCGACCGGGCCCGATCACCGCCCGGTGCCGACCGGGGTGCGACGGACCGACCCCACCCTTGCGTGCAGCGGAGCCGACCCATGCTCACGACCCTCAACACCGCCTACACCGACACGCGCGCGGCCGACCTCGCCTGGGCTCTCGGACGCGAAGCGCTGCCCGCGCTCGCGACACTCGACATCGAACTCGCGGACGCGAAACTGCAGTTGAGGCTGCTCGGCGCCTCCCACCAGGTGCTCCTGGAGGAGGAGCGGGGCAGCTGTTCCGAGACCGTCGCCTGCATCGCCGGCAGCAGCACACCGCTGCCGCTCGGCGTCGCCAAGCGGGTGGGCGACTGGGAGTACGAGTTCGCCGCGCGCGTGGAGACGCTGTCGCGCGGCTCCTTCGCGGGCCGGGCCCAGGAGCTGCTCGCCCTCGTCGCCGACCATCCGAACGGACTTGCGGGGGTCTTCCCCGGCAGCCCTCACGCCTTCACCGCCATGCTCGCGCAGCGGCACGAGGGCCAGGTGCACTGGCGCACCTGGCACGCGTACCCCCAGGAAGGCCAACTGGTCGCCACCCGCACGAGGGTCGGGGCGCGGGTGCCCGCGCCCCTGTAGGTCCTGGCTCTCCCGGGGTCGGTCCGGAGGCGTCCCCAAAACGACCGAAGTATGCACAGGGGCCGGGATTTACACACGTGTGGGTGACGTGGCGCAGTGGAGCGGTGACGTAGCGTTCCCTGGGTGATCGAGTCGCACGCCCCCGCCCCGCCCGGTACGGTCCCACCGCCGCCCCGCACCGGTCCGGGCCCGGCGCGTCTGCCGGTCAGGCCGGCCACCGGGCGGTTCCTCGTGCTCACCGGCGTGTTCGTCTGTGCGGCCTGCGGACTTGTGTACGAACTGGAACTGGTCGCCCTCGCCTCGTACTTGATGGGCGACTCCGTCACCCAGGCCTCCGTGGTGCTGTCCGTGATGGTCTTCGCGATGGGCATTGGCTCGCTGCTCGCCAAACGGCTGCGCTGCCGTGCGGCGGCCGGCTTCGGCGCCGTCGAGGCACTGCTCGCCCTGGTCGGCGGTTGCAGCGCGATGGCCCTGTACGCCGTCTTCGCCTGGACCGGTGACTGGGGCGGCGCCTGGGCCGGCGGCTCCAGTCACCTCCTGGTCGCGTTCTCGCTCGCCATCGGCCTGCTCATCGGGGCCGAGGTGCCCCTGCTCATGGAGCTGATCCAGCGTGTCCGCAGACAGGACGCGGGCGGTGCGGTCGCCGACCTGTTCGCCGCGGACTACGTGGGCGCCCTGGCCGGCGGGCTCGCGTTCCCCTTCCTGCTGCTGCCGCTGCTGGGCCAGTTGAGCGCCACGCTGATCACCGGGACGGTCAACGCGCTCGCGGGCGGCGCGCTCGTCCTCGGCGTGTTCCGGCACGACCTCACCCGGCGCGACCGCCGGCTGCTGGTCGCCGCCAACCTCCTCGTGCTCGCGCTGCTCGCCGCGGCCGCCGTCCTCGTCGACGACTTCGAGCGGTCCGCGCGGCACGCGATGTACGGCCGGGACGTACGCGTGGTCCTGCACACCGAGGTGCAGGACGTCGTCCTCACCGGCGGCACGGACGGCCGCCGGCTCGGCCTCTACCTCGACGGGCGGTTGCGGGTCAGCGGCAGTGACGAGGGCCGCTACCACGAGGCCCTCGTCCACCCCGCGATGAACGGTTCCCGCGCGCGCGTGCTGGTCCTCGGCGGCGGCGACGGGCTCGCCGTGCGCGAGGTGCTGCGCCACCGGGGCGTACGGCACGTCGACGTCGTCGAACCCGACTCGCAGCTGGTGCGGTTGGCGCGCACCGATCCGGCACTGTCCGCGCTGAACGGGCACGCGTACCGGGATCCGCGGGTGCGGGTGGTGGCCGCGGACGCGTTCGGCTGGCTGCGGCGGGCCCCGTTGCACGCGTACGACGTCGTGGTCTGCGACCTGCCGGACCCGCGGGAGACGTCCAGTACGAAGCTGTACTCGCAGGAGTTCTACGGGCTGGCCCGGGAGGTGCTGGCCGGCGGCGGGCGGCTCGCCGTGCACGCCGGACCCGTGGCGGCACGGCCGCGCGCCTTCTGGACCGTCGACGCGACGGTACGGGCGGCGGGGCTGCGGACCGTGCCGTACGTGGTGGGGAGCCGTGACGTGGCGAGGGGCCGCGACACGGTGGGAGGCCGCGACACGGCGGGCGGGTCGCGGGGCGCCCACGACTGGGGGTACGTGCTCGCCTCGCGTGCGCGGCCGCGCCTCGGGACAGGGCCGTATCTCAGGACGGGGGCGCACTTCGGGACGGGGGCGCTCAGGGCGTGCGTCCGGGCGGCCGAGCGCACCCGGCTGGAGGGGCTGCCGCCCTCCACGCTCGTCCATCCGAGGTACGCCGGCTGAGTCCGCGTCCGCCACCGCGCCCGCCATCGCGCCTGCCACCACGCCTGCCCTCGCGGCTGCCTCCGTCCGCGTGCGGATCCGTGCGGATCCTGGTGGATCCGGGGGAATCGGCGCATGTGGGGGTGCGGTACGGGTGGTGCTGGGTAGGCTCGGCCGACATGGAGCATGAGGTGTTCGTTCCGGTTCCCGTCGAGCGTCTGCGCGAGGCTCTCGCCGATCCCGCGCGGGTGGCCAGGGCGCTGCCCGGCCTCCAGCCGGACGCGGAGACGGCGCCCGTCTCGGGCCGCCTGAAGGTACGTATCGGCGGGCACTCCATCACGTACCGCGGCACGCTCGCCGTCTCCGGACAGGACGACGGCTCGTACTCCGTCCGGGCGGACGCCACGGAGGCGCGGGGCTCCGGCACGGCGAAGCTGGAGCTGACGCTGTCCCTGGGGCCGGCGGAGGGGGGCACGACGGTCACCTTCACGGGTACGGCCACGGCCGGCGGCCGCATCGCCGATCTGCCGCCGGAAGAGGTGGCGACGGCGACGATCCGGCTGCTGACGCGGTTCGCGGAGCACCTGGGGGACGCGCCGCCGACGGACGAGCCCGAGCCTGAGTTCGAGCCCGAGCCCGAGCCCGAGCCCGAGCCCGAGGCTGCGGCTGCGTCGGAGGAGGAGATGCCGTCCCTCGACGATCTGCCCGCTTCGGCGGTGCCGTTCGCCGAGGGGGACTTCGAGGGCGGCTTCGAGGACGACGGGTCGTCGCCGCCGGGGGCACCGGCGGAGGCGGCGCACGCGCGGCGGACGATGATCGGACGTTCGGCGGAGGAGGTCGACCACGCGCCGCCGCGGGGCCGGTACGCGCCGGTGCCCGTGCCGGAGTCCGCGGGTACGGGAGCGGCCCTGCGCTGGGCCGCCCCGGCGGCGGCCTTCGCCCTGGCCTCGGCGATCGTGGTGGGCCGGGCCCTCAGAAAACGCCACTGACCGCTGCGGCGGGGCTCGGCGGGGTTCGGCGGGGCAGGGTCCTGCACCGGGTGTTTCGGCCGCGGGTGGTGGGGGCGGGTCGCGCAGTTCCCCGCGCCCCTGACGGGGCGTCGGCGGAGCCGTGCCGTCAGGGGCGCGGAGAACGGCGCGCCACGTCACCGGCGGCGGTCAGGGGCGAGCCCGGCCGGGACCGGTGGGGCGGAGTTTCCGGAGGACCCCGTAGGGTCGGGCCCGTGAGTAACGAAGACATCACGCTGACCGCCGGCAACGGCGACGTGGAAGCCACCGTCCAGCCGGCCAACGGCGGCCGCATCGGCAGCCTGAAGGTCGACGGCGTCGAACTGCTGCGCCAAGGCGACAAGTTCGGCTGCTTCCCCATGGTCCCCTGGTGCGGCCGCACCAGGAACGGCCACTTCCTGAACGGCGCCACCCCCCACCAACTCCCCCTCAACTCCCCGCCCCACGCCATCCACGGCACCGCCCGCGACGGAGCCTGGCGCACCGCGCGCAAGAGCGCCGACGAGGCCGTCATCACGTACGACCTCGTCGAACCCTGGCCGTACACCGGCCGCGTCACCCAGGCCGTCACGCTGACCGAGGACTCCCTGACACTCACCATGTCGGTGGAGACGTACGACGAGAGCTTCCCGGCGCAGATCGGCTGGCACCCTTGGTTCAACCGCACCCTCACCGGCGCCCAGGACGGCCAGGACCCCCAGGGCGTGCGCGTCGACTTCACCGCCGCCTGGCAGGAGGAGCGCGGCGACGACCACCTGCCGACCGGCCGCCGCATCGACCCGCGGCCGAGTCCCTGGGACGACTGCTTCGGGATGCCCGACGGCGTCCACGTCACGCTCACCTGGCCGGGGCAGCTCGAACTGAACGTGGCGAGCCGCGAGCAGTGGGTCGTCGTGTACGACGAGCAGGAGGCCGCCGTGTGCGTCGAACCGCAGACAGGCCCGCCCAACGGTCTCAACACCGCGCCCCGCCTGGTCACCCCCATCGAACCGCTCGAAGCCGCGACCACCTGGACCTGGCGCCGCCTCTAAGCTGACCCCCATGAGCGACGACGTGCGCGGCGAGCTGCTGCAGCAGATCAAGGACAAGGCCGTGGTGCACGGCAAGGTGACCCTTTCCTCCGGTCTGGAGGCCGACTACTACGTCGACCTGCGACGGATCACCCTGGACGGCGAGGCGGCCCCGCTGGTCGGACAGGTGCTGCTCGACCTGACGGCGGACCTGGACTTCGACGCGGTCGGCGGCCTCACGATGGGCGCCGACCCGGTGGCCGCGGCCCTGCTGCACGCCGCCCACGCGCGCGGCCGGCGCCTGGACGCCTTCGTCGTCCGCAAGGAGGCGAAGGCGCACGGCCTGCAGCGCAGGGTCGAGGGCCCGGACATCGCGGGCCGCCGCGTACTCGTCGTCGAGGACACCTCGACCACCGGCGGCTCCCCGCTCACCGCCGTCGAGGCCGTGCGCGAGGCCGGCGCGCAGGTCGTGGGCGTCGCGACCATCGTCGACCGGGCCACCGGCGCCGCGGAGAAGATCCAGGAGGGCGCGGGCGTCCCGTACCTCTACGCCTACTCCAAGGACGAACTCGGTCTCGCCTGACCCGGTCCGGGTCCGGGGTCGATCCGGGTTCCGGGGCCGATCCAGGTTCCGGATCGGCCTGGGACCGATCCCGGTCCCAGGCCGGAGCATCCGGCGACGTCTGGGAAGATGGGGCCGACGATGACGTCGCCCCCTAGGTCAGGGCCAGGTCAGGGCCGTAATCAGAACGCCACCCGCACATACAAGGAGCGGACAGATGCCCATCGCAACCCCCGAGGTCTACAACGAGATGCTCGACCGGGCGAAGGCAGGCAAGTTCGCCTACCCGGCCATCAACGTGACCTCGACGCAGACCCTGCACGCTGCGCTCCGCGGCTTCGCGGAGGCCGAGAGCGACGGCATCATCCAGATCTCCACCGGCGGTGCGGAGTTCCTGGGCGGCCAGCACAACAAGGACATGGTCACCGGCGCGGTGGCGCTGGCCGAGTTCGCGCACATCGTCGCCGCGAAGTACGACGTCACCGTCGCGCTGCACACGGACCACTGCCCGAAGGACAAGCTCGACGGGTACGTGCGTCCGCTGATCGCGGTCTCCGAGGAGCGCGTCAAGGCCGGCCGGAACCCGCTGTTCCAGTCCCACATGTGGGACGGCTCCGCGGAGACCCTCGCCGACAACCTGGCCATCGCCCAGGAGCTGCTGGCCCGCGCCGCCGCCGCGAAGATCATCCTTGAGGTCGAGATCACCCCGACCGGCGGTGAGGAGGACGGCGTCTCGCACGAGATCAACGACAACCTCTACACCACGGTCGACGACGCGATCCGCACGGTCGAGGCCCTGGGCCTGGGCGAGAAGGGCCGCTACCTGCTGGCCGCGTCCTTCGGCAACGTGCACGGCGTCTACAAGCCGGGCAACGTCGTCCTGCGCCCCGAGCTCCTGAAGGAACTCAACGAGGGTGTGGCGGCGAAGTACGGCAAGCCGTCCCCGTTCGACTTCGTCTTCCACGGCGGCTCCGGCTCCTCCGAGGAGGAGATCCGCACGGCGCTGGAGAACGGCGTCGTGAAGATGAACATCGACACGGACACGCAGTACGCGTTCACGCGCCCCGTCGCGGACCACATGCTGCGCAACTACGACGGCGTCCTGAAGGTCGACGGCGAGGTCGGCAACAAGAAGACGTACGACCCGCGCACCTGGGGCAAGCTCGCCGAGGGCTCGATGGCCAAGCGCGTCACCGAGGCCTGCGGCCACCTGCGTTCCACGGGTACGAGGATCAAGTAGGCGTCACAGGCAGTACCTACCTACCTGGTTGGCTGGCTAGGTAGGTGAGCAGGCAGGTGCGGCGGGGCCCGGTTGTCCACAGGCAGACCGGGCCCCGCCGCATGTCCGTATCATCCGGAGCATGGCTGCCCCACCACAGGAGTCTCCGGAGTCCGCGGAGTCGCCGAAGTCTCCGGCTGTCAGGATGTCCTCTCCCGCGGGGAGGTGGATCCTGCTGACCACCGTGCTCGGATCGAGCATGGCGATGCTGGACTCGACCGTGGTGAACGTCGCGCTGCCGACGATCGGCCGCGACCTCGACGCGGACCTGGCCGCCCTCCAGTGGACCGTCACCGCCTACATGCTGACCCTCGCGGGCCTCATCCTGCTGGGCGGCTCCCTCGGTGACCGCTTCGGACGCCGCAAGGTGTTCGTCGTCGGCGTGGTCTGGTTCGCGGCGGCGTCCCTGCTGTGCGGGCTGGCGCCGAACGCGGGTGTGCTGATCGCGGCCCGCGCCCTGCAGGGGGTCGGCGGTGCGCTGCTCACCCCCGGTTCGCTGGCCCTGATCCAGGCGTCGTTCCATCCGGACGACCGGGCCCGAGCCGTCGGCCTGTGGTCGGGGTTCGGCGGTATCGGCGCGGCGGTCGGCCCCTTCCTGGGCGGCTGGCTGGTGGACGGCCCCGGCTGGCGCTGGGTGTTCCTCCTGAACGTGCCGCTCGCGCTGCTCTGCGCCCCGATCGCCCTGCGCCACGTACCGGAGTCGAAGGACGGCCGGGTGCACGGGCGCGGTTTCGACGTGCTCGGCGCCGTCCTCGGCGCGCTGGCGCTCGCCCTGGTGACGTACGCCCTCATCGAGGCGCCCGGTGGTCAGGTCCCCGTCGTGGCGGTGACGGCGGCGGCCGGTGTCGGGGCGGGTGTCGCCTTCGTGGCCGTGGAGCGGCGGCGGGCCGACCCGATGATGCCGCTCGACGTCTTCGCGTCGCGCCAGTTCACGGTGATCAACCTCGTCACGCTGTGCGTGTACGCGGCCTTCGGCGGGTTCTTCTTCCTCTCCGCGGTCCAGCTCCAGGTCGTGGCCGGGTACTCGGCCCTCGGCGCCGGTACGGCCCTGCTGCCGACGACGGTCCTGATGCTGCTGCTGTCGGCCCGCTCGGGTGAGCTGAGCGAGCGAATAGGCCCGCGCATCCCGCTCACCGTGGGCCCGCTGCTGTGCGCGGCCGGGATGCTGCTGATGCTGCGGGTGGGTGAGGGCGCCTCGTACGTGGCCGACGTGCTGCCCGCCGTCCTGGTGCTCGGCGCCGGCATGGTGACGCTGGTGGCACCCCTCACCGCGACCGTGCTGGCCTCGGTGGACACCGGGCGGGCGGGCCTCGCCAGCGGCATCAACAACGCGGCGGCCCGCGCGGCCGGCCTGGTCGCGGTCGCCGCGCTGCCGCTGCTGGCGGGGATGGGCGAGGAGGCGTACCGCTCGGCGTCCGCCTTCGACGACGCGTTCCACCGGGCGATGCCGCTGTGCGCGGGTGTCCTCGCGCTGGGCGCGCTGATCGCGTTCACCACGGTACGCAGGCCCCCGCCGGGCTGCCTCCGCCCGGAATGCCGCACACACGCGGGTGTGACGGCACCCCCACTGGAACCGAACCGCTCCCGGGGACGACTGAAGTAAAACCCCGCCCCCTCCAGGGACCCCCGTCAGGGGCGCGGGAAGGGACGCGCTCCGCCATGTACGGGGCCCCTTCAGGGGCGCGGGGAGGAACGCGCTCCGCCACGTACGGCCCCGTCAGGGGCGCGGGGAACTGCGCGACCAGCCACAGCCGACCCGCGGTCGACGACTGCCGCCCGGCCCCGCCCGGTCCGGCCCGGTCCCGCCGCCCGGTCCCGCCGGGCCCCGCCCGGCCCCGCCCGGCCCCGCCAAGAAGGCCTGGAGCATCCACAGGCCGACACCCGGGGGCACCTTTTCCGAGAAAGGCCCCCCACCCGCCGACCCCGCGGCAGCGAATGCCGCAGACTGGAACCCATGTCCATTCACGAGAACCTCCTCGGGGGACCGCCCCCGACCCACCTGCCCGACGACCCGGAGCCGCGCGAACTCCTCGCGAACGGCACGGCGCCCGCCGACGTCGCCGCGAAGTACCCGACCTCCTCGCTCGCGTGGGCCCGGCTCTCCGACGAGGCGTACGAGCGCGGCAGTGTCGTCGAGTCGTACGCGTACGCCCGCACCGGTTACCACCGGGGCCTCGACTCCCTGCGCCGGAGCGGCTGGAAGGGCCACGGCCCGGTGCCGTGGGAGCACGAGCCGAACCGCGGCTTCCTGCGGGCCCTGCACGGCCTCGCCCGCGCCGCGCAGGCGATCGGCGAGCAGGCGGAGTACGAGCGCTGCGCGCAGTTCCTGAAGGACTCCTCCGAGACCGCGGCCCGGACCCTGGGCTAGCCCCACCGGCTCCCGGCCCCGGCCCTCGGCCCCGGCCCTCGGCCCCGGCCCTCGGTCCCGGTTCCTGACCCCGGCCCTCGGTCCCGGCCCACCGGCCACGTAAGACCCCGCAGGGCCACGTATGTGCAGGTCCGCCTGGTGTGACCAGGCGGACCTTGCGGTTCTGGGGCACGATTGTGGAGGATGCCGGTTGGGGACCGGGGCCCCCGTGTCGGAATTCGGCAGGGGCGGACCGCTACCCGGAGTACAGCAGGAGACAGCGATGTCCCAACAGGCTCAGCCCCGTGAAGCGAACAAGGCACACGAAGCGCACGAAGCCCACGCGGTGGCTTCGGAGCCCGAGACCCCGCATCTCGACTTCCAGGGCACGACCCCGTACGAGGACTACGTCCAGGCGGACGTCCTGACCCACCTCCAGCACACCCTCTCCGACGACCCCGGAGAGATGGTCTTCCTGGTGACCACCCAGGTCATGGAGCTGTGGTTCACCGTCATCGTGCACGAGTGGGAGACCGCGGCGAAGGCACTGCGCGAGGACCGGGTGCCGGTCGCGGTGGCGGCCCTGAAGCGGTCGGTACGGGAGCTGGAGGCGCTCAACGCGTCCTGGAAGCCCCTCGGCCAGCTCACTCCGGCCCAGTTCAACTCGTACCGCAGCGCCCTCGGTGAAGGCTCCGGCTTCCAGTCGGCCATGTACCGCCGCATGGAGTTCCTGCTCGGCGACAAGTCCGCGTCGATGCTCGTACCGCACCGCGGCGCGCCCCGCGTCCACGCCGAGCTGGAGAAGGCCCTGCAGGAACCGAGCCTGTACGACGAGGTGCTGCGGCTCCTCGCGCGGCGCGGGCACGCGATCCCGGCGTCGGTCGTCCAGCGTGACGTGTCCGGCCGCTACGAGCCGTCCCCCGAGGTCGAGGCCGTGTGGACGGACCTGTACGCCGGTGACGAGAGCTCCGAACTCGCCCGGCTCGGCGAGGCGTTGACCGACGTCGCCGAACTCGTGTGGCGCTGGCGCAACGACCATCTGGTCGCCACCCGGCGGGCCATGGGCTCCAAGACGGGCACGGGCGGCTCGGCCGGTGTGGCCTGGCTGGAGAAGCGGGCCCGCAAGAACGTCTTCCCCGAGCTGTGGACGGCACGGTCGCATGTCTGAGGCGTCCGGCGAGTCATTGCGGCACAGGGCGGCGGCGCTGGACGCCGCCGACGAACTGGCGAAGCTGCGCGCGCAGTTCGTCCTGGACGACACGGTGTACCTGGACGGGAACTCGCTCGGCGCACTGCCGCGCTCGGTGCCCGGACGGATCGAGGACGTCGTGCGCAGGCAGTGGGGTTCGCTGCGCATCCGGTCCTGGGACGAGAGCGGCTGGTGGACGGCGCCGGAGCGGATCGGCGACCGGATCGCGCCGCTGGTGGGCGCGGCGGCGGGCCAGATCGTCGTCGGCGACTCGACCAGCGTGAACGTGTTCAAGGCGGTCGTGGGCGCGGTACGCCTGGCGAACGGGCGTTCCTCCGGCGACTCGGCCGGACATGATGCCGGTGGCTCGGCCGGGAGTGGCTCCCAGGACTCGGCCGCCGGCACCCGGGACGAGATCCTGGTGGACGCGACCACGTTCCCCACGGACGGCTACATAGCCGCGTCGGCGGCCCGTCTGACGGGCTGCACGCTGCGCCCGGTGGCGCCCGACGAGGTACCGCGCGCCCTGAGCGGGCGTACGGCCGCGGTGCTCCTGAACCACGTCGACTACCGCACGGGCCGCCTGTACGACCTGCCGGCCCTGACGGCGGCGGTCCACGCGGCGGGAGCGGTGTCGGTCTGGGACCTCTGCCACAGCGCGGGCGCCCTGCCGGTCGGCCTCGACGAACACGGCGTGGACCTGGCGGTCGGCTGCACCTACAAGTACCTGAACGGCGGCCCCGGTTCGCCGGCGTACCTCTACGTCCGCCGCGACCACCAGCCCCGCTTCGACTCCCCGCTGCCGGGCTGGAACTCCCACGCCGATCCCTTCGGCATGAGTCCGGACCACACCCCGGCCCCGGGCGCCGTCCGCGGCCGCGTCGGTACGCCCGACATCCTCTCCATGCTCGCCCTGGAAGCGGCCCTGGAGGTCTGGGACGACGTCCCGGTCGAGGCCGTCCGCACCAAGTCCCTGGCCCTGACGGACTTCTTCCTGGAATGCGTCGAGGCGTACGTGCCCGGGGGCGCCGTGGAGTCGGTGACCCCGTCCGCCCACGCGTCGCGCGGAAGCCAGGTCGCGCTGCGCTGCGCGGAGGCGGGTGACGTGATGCGCCGCCTCATCGCCCGCGGAGTGATCGGCGACTTCCGCGCACCCGACATCCTCCGCTTCGGCTTCACCCCGCTGTACGTGGGCTTCGGGGAGGTGGAGAGGGCGGCTCGGGTGCTGGGAGAGATGTTCTGACGGACGCCGGGTCCGGGGGCGGAGCCCTTGAGCAAGTGACGGGACCGGACGTGATCGAACATGGCCGGGCGGGACCGGGTAGGGCCGGGCGGGACCGGTTGGGACTGGCTGGGACCGGTTGGGACCGGGTGAGGGCGGCGACTGCCCGGCGGCGTCACCGAGAGGACGGTCGGCCGTAACGAAACAACAGCGCCGTCTGTCGCTGACCGAGCGTCACGACCCCGTGTAGGCGCACGTCACCGGCCTGATAACGTCCGGCCAACGACCCGCGCTCCGCCGCACCTTGGCCGAGAGCCCCCGGGTCCGGGAAACACACACCGCACCGCTGAGAGGTTGGAGCATGCCGGACGACGCCCGCGACGCCGCGGAGGAGGAGTCGGCCTTCTCGCATCCGCCCGTCGACCCCGACGCCACCGCCGCGTACGGCGACCACCCCGACCAGGTCGTCGACTTCTACGCCCCGCGCGGCGGCGAGGAGTCGGCCCCGCTCGTCGTCGTCCTGCACGGCGGCGCCTGGCGGGCCCCGTACGACCGGCGGCACATCACTCCGTTCGCGGACTTCCTGGCCAGGCGGGGTTTCGCCGTGGCCAACGTCGAGTACCGGCGCGGCGGCACGATCCCGGCGCAGGGCGGTACGGGCCCGGTGGCGGGACGCTGGCCGGACACCTTCGACGATGTGGCGGCGGCGCTCGACGCGATGCCGAAGCTGGTGCGGCAGGCGCTCCCGACGGCGGACGCGCGCCGCACGGTGGTCACGGGCCACTCGGCGGGCGGGCAACTGGCCCTCTGGGCCGCGGCCCGTCATCTGCTGCCGGAAGACGCACCCTGGTACCTGGACCGGCCGGCCCCGCTGCGCGGTGTCGTGGCACTGGCCCCGATCGCGGACTTCACGGTCGCGCAGAAGCTGGACGTCTGCTCCGGGGCAGCGCTCCAACTGCTGGGCGGTGAGGAGAAGTTCGAGGAGAGGCAGCCGTACGCCGACCCGGCCCTGCTGCTCCCGACGGGGATCGCCACGACCCTGGTGCAGGGCACGACCGACGTCGTCGTACCCCAGGCGGTCGCGGAGGCGTACGCGGAGGCGGCGGCGAAGGCCGGCGAGGTGGTGGGCGTGACGCTCCTGGAGGCCGTGGGCCACTTCCCCCTGATCGACCCGGCTGCGGACGCGTGCGCGGTGGTGGCGGAGGAGATCGCACAACTGGCCTGGTAGCCGGGGCGGCTTGGCCCGCCGTGGTACCCGTCAGGGTCGTGGTACCCGTAGTACCTGAGAGCTACCCGCCAGGTGAGTCCCCTGGCGGGACGCCGACCACAAGCTCTGATCCATAGCTTCTTTTCCAGCGGAACCCGATGAACGGGCGGACTGGACGGGGCGAGTCATGTGGATGTGGGGGAGGGCCGGGCAGGCTTTCCGGCAGGCACCGAAGCCGAAGCCGAAGCCGAAGCCGAAGCCGAAGTTGAATCTGAAGCCGAGCCTGTCGCAGGGACGGCCGCCGGACGGGACGCCGAGCCGGCCGACCGGTGACAAGGGCGCCGGCGGTGGCGCCGACGCCGACAGCGACAGTAGCGTTGCCAGTGCCAGTGCCAGTGCCAGTGCCAGTGCCAGTGCCAGTGCCAGCGCCAGCACCCGTGGGGGCAGGCTGCGGCGCGGCCTGCTCGCCCTGCTGGTCACCGGCGCCGTGGTCGTCCCGGTCGCCGCCGCGGCGGCGCACCCGGAGATACCCGCTCCCGCCCCGGCCCGCGTCGGCACGGTCACCGCGGCGACCCTGGACAGGGCGTACGCGGCGAACCGCGCGAACGCCGCCGAGGCGTCCCGCATGGCCGCGGCCCACGGCGACCACGGCCGCGCCTCCGCCGTCCGCACCATGGCGGACCCGTCCCGCCACTACCTCTCCTTCGACGCACGGGGCCCCGGCCGGGCCGTAGAGGTGCTGGGCGATCTGGCGCAGGCCGACCGGGTGGCGGTCCTGGTACCGGGCTCCGACACGAGTCTCGACACCTACGAGCGTTTCCGCGCGGGCGCTCTCGCCCTGCACCGGAAACTCGGAACCCGTGCCGCGGTGGTCGCCTGGCTCGGCTACGAGACGCCCGGCACGATCAGTCCCGACGTCCTGACCACGACCCGGGCCGAACAGGCGGCCCCCGGCCTGCATGCGTTCACCGCCCGGCTGAGAGCGCTGAACGCCCAGGTCCGCATTACCCTGCTCTGCCACTCGTACGGAACGGCCGTGGGCGCCCGCGCGGCGAACGGCCGCGGTGTCACCGATCTCGTCCTCTTCGGCAGCCCCGGCACCGGAGCGGGGTCCGCCGCCGACCTCCGTACGAAGGCCCGTGTCTGGGCCGGCCGCGGCGCGGACGACTGGATCGCGGACGTCCCGCACGCCAGGGCCGGCCTGTTCGGCACCACGGTCGGCTTCGGCACCGACCCGGTGTCCGAGGCTTTCGGCGCCCGCGTGTTCGCGGCGGGCGACGGCGGCCACAGCGACTACTTCGAGCCGGGTTCGGTGTCCCTGGCCAACCTCGCCCGGATCGTACTGAGCCGCACGTCGGAGGTGACCCGTGCGTGAGGCGATACGCCGTCTTGCGACAGCGACAGCCACAGTCACCGGCATCGGTGCCGCTGCTGTCCCGGCTGCCTCTGCCGCCTCGACCGCCTCGACCGCCGCCGCCGGCGTCGTCGCGCGCGCCAAGCGGATCGACGCGGCGACCCCGCCCGACCGCGACCGCAGCGTCGATGCCCTACGCGCCTTCGCGATACTCGGCGTGGTGCTGGGCCACTGGCTCGTCACCGCCCTGGTCGCCGACGGCGGCACCCTGCACACGTCGAGCCCGCTGACACACCTGCCGTGGCTGGCCCCCGTCTCGTGGCTCTTCCAGACACTGGCCGTGTTCTTCCTGGTGGGCGGGCACGTGGCGACCAGGAGTCATGCATCGGCGCGGGCGCGCGGCACCACGTACCGGCGGTGGCTGCGGACACGGCTCTCCCGCCTCTTCGGACCGGTGGCCGCCGTGCTCGGCTTCTGGACCGTGGCCACGGCCGGACTGTTCCTGACGGGCGCGGACGTGGGCACCGTGCACGCCCTGCTGAAGCTGGTCCTGTCCCCCCTGTGGTTCCTGCTGGTGTTCGCCGGGCTGACGGCGCTGACCCCACTGGTGGCGCGGATCAATCCGCTGTGGCCGCTGGCCGTCGTCCTCCATGTGGACCTCATCCGGTTCGGACTCGGCGGCCCGTCCTGGCTGGGCTGGGTGAACGTGGCGGCGGGCTGGCTGGTGCCGTTCACGCTCGGCGCGGCCTGGACACGCGGCGAGCTGACCCGGCGTTCCGGCTGGGTACTGCTCACGGGAGGCGCGGCGGTGACGGCGGCGCTGGTCGTGTACGGCGGTTACCCGGCGTCGATGGTCGGGGTCCCCGGCGCCGCGGTCTCCAACCTCGATCCGCCGACCCTGGCCGCCGTGGTGTTCGGTACGGCCCAGTGCGGCCTCGCCCTCCTCCTGAGGGAGCCGCTGCGGCGGGTGATGCGGCGACCCGTGCCCTGGGCGTGCGTGGCAGCCGTCAACCTCTCCGCGATGACGATCTTCCTGTGGCACCAGACGGCCCTGATGTCGGTCACCGCGACCGGCCTTCTCGCGGGTCGCCTCCCCGGCCTGCACACCCGGCCCGAGGACCTCACCTGGGTGATGTTCCGCCTCGCCTGGCTCCCGGTCCTCGTCCTGGCCCTCATGGTCTGCCGGGCCGCGTTCCACGGCTACGAGAAGGACGGTCGACATGAAGACCGTCCACGTGAGAGAGATCGACGTGAGGACGGCCGAGGTGAGGACGGCCGAGGTGAGGACGGCCGACGTGGAGGCGCCCGCAGGCGCGGTGCGAGAGCCGCCCGAGTGGTACGGACCGGGCGGCGGCGGCCGAAAAGGACGAGGGACGGGGCGGTGCGCCATGTCTAGGGTGGTGCGGATGAGGACGCTGGAGAAGAGGCTGACGCGTGGACTGCGGACCCTGCGCGACGACCTGTGGACCAGCAGGGCGGACCCGCTTCCGCCCTCGGTGTGGCTGCGCTGGCTGCCGCACAGCCTGGTGCTGCTGGCCGCGTTCGGTCTCATACTGATCAACACCGAAACCATGACCAGTAGTTACCGCCAGAACGAGAACTACGGCCTGCTGTGCTCGCTGGCACAGGGCGCGGCGGTGGCGCTGGCGCTGTGGCGGCCGGTTCCGGCGCTGTGGCTCTCCCTGACGGCCACCGTGGTGATCGCTTTCGAAGCACGGTCCCAACTGCTGTCCGGGCAGGCCGGCGTGTCGCCTCCATGGCCGTGGGGGCCGGCCATGATCGCCGCGCACGCGCTGGTGCTGTTCCTGCTGGCGCTGCGGGTGCCCGTGCGCGTCGCCGCCGAGGCCCTGGCCCTGACGGTGCTGGTCACCTACGTCATGCAGGGGCTCATCGGCGCTGCGAACTACTCGTCGACGGGTGTCGTCGCGGTGGCGCTCTTCGCCGGTCTCGTCCTCCTCGGCATCGCCCTGCGCGGCCGCAGGGAGGCACGCAGCCAGTTGGTCGAGCAGGAGTCCCTGACCGCCGAGGAACGTTCCCGCCGCACCCTCCTCGAGGAGCGCAACCGCATCGCCCGCGAACTGCACGACGTGGTCGCCCACCACATGTCGGTCATCTCCATCCAGGCCCAGGTCGCCCCGCACCTGGTGGAGAACCCCTCGGACGAACTGAAGGAGAACCTCGCCGGCATCCGGCAGAACGCCCTGGAGGCGCTCACCGAGCTGCGCAGGGTTCTCGGAGTGCTGCGTTCGGAGAACCCCGACGACCCGTACGGGCTCGGCGCACCCGGCACCGGCACCGCCCCCCATGCGCCACAGCCCACCCTCGACCGCCTCGGGGTCCTGGTTGAGAACACCCGTGCCGCCGGACTGACGGTGATCTCCCAGGTCAGCGGCGAACGGCTGCCGCTGCCGCCCGGTGTCGAGCTGTCCGCGTACCGGATCGTCCAGGAGGCGCTGAGCAACGCGCTGCGGCACGCACCCGGTTCGACGGTGAGGGTGGAGCTCACGCACTTCCCGCGCGGCCTGCAGATCCGCGTCGTCAACTCGGCGCCGAGAAGCACCGCCCCGCCCTCGCCGGGCGCGGGCCACGGTCTGCTCGGGATGCGGGAGCGGGCGACGATGCTCGGTGGCACGCTCATGGCCGTGGAGACCTCGTGCGGCGGCTTCACCGTGGCGGCGTTCCTCCCCCGTGCCGCCACCGCCGCCCCGGTGCCGCCGCCACTGCCGACGGTCCCGCACCCGGTGACCGCGCGGCTCCCGACCGCCGACCGTCCGGCTCCTCGGTCCTGGAAGACTTCCTCCTCGCCGGTGCTCCACCCGCCGGCCCGCCACCCGGCGGCCCCACCAGCCCCGCGCCGGACTCCACGACAGACACCACGAGTTCGACGACGGACACCACGAGTCCGACGACAGACCCCGAGAACCCCACTGGAGACACCACATGACGAGCGGCACCATCCGCGTACTCATCGCCGACGACCAGCAGATGGTCCGGCAGGGCTTCACGGTGCTGCTCAACACCCAGCCCGACATGGAGGTGGTCGGCCAGGCGGTCGACGGCCTGGACGCGATCGCGAAGGTGGCCGAACTCGCCCCGGACGTCGTCCTGATGGACATCCGCATGCCCGAGCTCGGCGGCATCGAGGCGACCCGCCGCATCACCGACGAGACCCCGCAGATCAGGGTCCTGGTGCTGACCACCTTCGACCTCGACGAGTACGTGTACGACGCGCTGCGGGCGGGTGCCTCCGGGTTCCTGCTCAAGGACGCGTCGGCCGACCAGCTGGCGGAGGCGGTCAGGATCGTCGCCGCGGGCGACGCGCTGCTCGCGCCGGGGATCACCCGCCGCCTCATCGCCGAGTTCTCCCGGCTGGGCTCCGCACCCCGTGCCCCGCTCAAGCAGCGCGTCGGCGAGCTGACCGAGCGCGAGACCGAGGTCCTGTCCCTCATCGCCCAGGGCCTGTCGAACGCGGAGATCGCCGAGCGGCTGTTCGTCGCCGAGCAGACCGTGAAGACCCACGTGGGCCGCATCCTGGTGAAGCTGGGGCTGCGGGACCGGACGCAGGCGGCGGTGTTCGCGTACGAGTGCGGGCTGGTGCGCCCCACCGGTTACTGACGTCCCGGCCCTGACCTGCCAGGACCCGTAGTACCTGAGAGGGAGGCCGCAGGACCCCTCTCACTGGTGACGACCGCCGTCCCCGTCTCCGCCTACGGTTCGTATGTGACCGAGACGACCCAGACCCAGACGACACCGCCGGCCGGCGGCCGGCCGCGCAGCCCCGAGTTCCAGCTGGCGATGGACGCGTCGCAGGGGCTGCGGCAGGACCTGTTCCAGGACGCCTTCGCCTTCCGTCCGCTCCCGAGGATGCGCGTGGACGGCCCCCTCACGCGACGGCTGCCGCCGCGCCTGCGGGAGCGGGCCACCCGGCTCCCGCACGCCCTGGTGGTGCTGGCCGGCATGATGGCGCTGCTCATCTCCCTCGCGGGCAACGGCGGCGGCGACCTGCCACAGCTCCTGACCGGCCTCCTGGCGCTGGGCGCGGTCTCGCTGACCCTGCTCAGGCCGGTCGGCGCCTTCTGGGTCTCCATGGCGCTGACCCCGGTCATAGCCCTGTTCGGCAGCGACGGGAGCGCCGACTGGCCCTGGCGGCCCGGTGCCTTCGCGACCCACCTGATCGTGCTCACGATCGTGGCGATGCGCACCAGGCCCCGCACCGCGGCCTGGATGTGGGCGTTGACCGCGGCCTACGGCCTCTTCGAGGAGATCCTCTTCAGCGGTGATTCCTACTACACGAACACCATGCCCTTCCTGTTCGTGAGCGCGCTGGCCCTGCTCGTCGTCACGGTGTGGCACGTGCGCCGCGAGGCCGCGCAGAAGGTGACCGCTCAGCAGACGGTGACCGCGCACGAGCGCTCCAGGCGCACCCTCCTCGAGGAGCGCACGACGATCGCCCGGGAGCTGCACGACGTGGTCGCCCACCACATGTCGGTGGTCGCCATCCAGGCGGAGGCCGCGCCGTACCGCGTGGAGAATCCTCCGCCGGAGCTGGAGTACGCCTTCAAGGTGATCAGGGAGAACGCGGTCATAGCGTTGTCCGAGCTGCGCCGGGTCCTGGGCGTCGTACGCGCCGAGGACTACGAGGCCCCGGACGCCCCGCAGCCCAAGCTGGCGGACCTGAACCGCCTCCTGTCGAACGTGCGCGACGCCGGCCTCCAGGTGAACAGCACGGTCACCGGGGCGGTGCGGGAGCTTCCGCAGGGCGTCGAGCTGTCCGCCTACCGCATAGTCCAGGAGGCGCTGAGCAACAGCCTGCGCCACGCGCCGGGCGCATCGGCCGAGGTGGAGGTCAGCTACGTGCTCGGCGGGCTCGGACTGCGCATAGTGAACGGTCCGCCCACCGGGCTGGTCAAGCCGTCACCTGGCGCCGGGCACGGCATCACGGGGATGCGGGAAAGGGTGTCGATGCTGGACGGGGAGATGACGGCGGAGGCGACGGACGACGGCGGTTACGAGGTCGCGGTCTTCCTGCCGGTCAGGTCGGCCGGGGCGACGGAGGACCCGGCATGAGCATCCGGGTACTGATCGCCGACGACCAGATGATGGTCCGTGAGGGGTTCTCGGTGCTGCTCGGCGCGATGCCGGACATCGAGGTCGTCGGCGAGGCGGTCAACGGCCGGGAGGCGGTCGACCGGGTCAGGGAGCTCACACCGGACGTGGTCCTGATGGACATCCGGATGCCCGAGATGAACGGCATCGAGGCGACGCGCGAGATCGTGGCGGCGGACGGTACGGCGAAGGTGCTCGTGCTGACGACGTTCGACCTCGACGAGTACGTGTACCAGGCGCTGCGCGCCGGAGCGTCGGGCTTCCTCCTCAAGGACGCCTCGGCCCGTCAGCTCGCGGACGGGGTGCGGGTGGTGGCGGCCGGCGAGGCCCTGCTGGCCCCCTCGGTGACGAAGCGGCTGATCACGGAGTTCTCGAAGATGTCCCAGGAGCCCCGCTTCCCGGCCACCGCGCACGCGGCGTACGGAGACCTGACGGAGCGCGAGACGGAGGTACTGGTGCTCATCGCCCAGGGCCTGTCCAACGCGGAGATAGCGGGCCGCCTGGTCGTGGCCGAGTCCACTATCAAGACCCACGTGAGCCGCGTCCTGGTGAAACTGGGCCTGAGGGACCGGACGCAGGCAGCGGTCTTCGCCTACGAAGCCAAGCTGGTGACTCCGGGCTGACGTCCTCAGCGGCGCGGGGGCCGCGCACCCCGGCGGAGCCGTGTGAAGAGGAAGACGGCCCTGTTCAGACAGGGGCGCCCCCGGCTAGCGTCCGCTCATGACAGCCATCGACCCCCCGAAGTCCTTCGACCCCTGGGACCAAGCCTTCGTGGAGAACCCGTACCCCGCGTACGCGGACCTCCGCGCACACGGCAGGGTGCACTACTACGAGCCCACGAACCAGTGGCTGATCCCCCACCACACGGACGTGTCGGCGCTGCTGCGCGACCGCCGCCTCGGCCGCACCTACCAGCACCGCTTCACCCACGAGGACTTCGGCCGGACCGCTCCACCCCCGGAGCACGAACCGTTCCACGTGCTCAACGACCACGGCATGCTCGACCTGGAGCCCCCGGACCACACACGCATCAGGCGGCTGGTGTCGAAGGCGTTCACCCCGAGGACGGTGGACCGGCTGCGCCCGTACGTGGACCGGCTGGCGTCCGAGCTGGTCGGTGACCTGGTCGCGGCAGGCGGCGGCGATCTGCTGAAGGACGTCGCCGAGCCCCTCCCGGTGGCGGTGATCGCGGAGATGCTGGGCATCCCGGAGTCCGAGCGGGCCCAGCTGCGGCCCTGGTCGGCGGACATCTGCGGAATGTACGAGCTGAGCCCGTCCGAGGAGACCGCGGAGAAGGCGGTGCGGGCGTCGGTCGAGTTCACGGAGTTCCTGCGGGAGCTGATCGCGGTACGGCGCGAGGAGCACGGCGACGACCTGGTGTCGGGGTTGATCGCCGCCTACGACGAGGGGGACCGGCTCAGTGAGCAGGAGATGATCTCGACGTGCGTACTGCTGCTGAACGCCGGCCACGAGGCGACCGTGAACGCCACGGTGAACGGCTGGTGGGCCCTGTTCCGGCACCCGGAACAGCTGGCGGCGCTGCGCGCCGACCGGGGCCTGGTGGGCACGGCGGTGGAGGAGCTGATGCGGTACGACACCCCGCTGCAGCTGTTCGAGCGCTGGGTGCTGGACGAGATCGAGGTCGACGGGACGGTGATCCCGAGGGGGAGCGAGGTGGCGCTGCTGTTCGGATCCGCCAACCACGATCCGGCGGTGTTCGCCGATCCGGAGACGCTCGACCTGTCCCGCGGGGAGAACCCGCACATCTCCTTCAGCGCGGGGATCCACTACTGCATCGGGGCACCGCTCGCCCGTATCGAGCTGGCGGCCTCCATGGGCGCGTTGCTGGAACAGGCCCCGTCACTCCGCCTGGCGGCCGACCCCCACCGCAAACCGAACTTCGTGATCCGAGGACTGGAGGAACTCCAAGTGGAACTATGACAAACCAGCCTCCTGGTCACCACCTCGCCCCTCCCGCCACCCAGCCTTCAACACCTCCGCCTTCTCCCCTTCGCTCTCCGCTCCCTCAGTCCCCCCGCCTCCCCCAGCCCCTCCGGCGTTTGAGGAGCGGGGGTTCGGGGGCGGAGCCCCTGAGCAGGTGATGGGATCGGGTAGGGGCGGCGGGGGCGACAAACTCCTCGTCCACCCCCTCCCGCCCTCCCGCGCTCCCGCCGCCCTCCCTCTCTCCCTCCCGGAGGAGCCCCGGTCGGCGCCACGGGTCACCTCGGCAAGGTCAGCCCCCACGCCCCCTCCCGCACCACCCACGTCCGCGTCCGCACGGGCCCGCCCACCACCGCGTCCGCCCGGTAGCGGAAGTCCGCCCCGGACACGGTGATCGTCCGGGCCACGGCCTCCAGCGGCGCGGCCGACGCGCCGACGGAGGCGGGCCGGACCACGACCCGTGCCCTGCCCCCGCCACCACCCCCGCCGCCCCCGCCCCTGCCTTCGCCGTCCCCCGTGGTGATCGACACGGCCGCCACGGGCTGGTCCAGATCGACGAGGGTGCGACCGTCGACCTCGATCCGCAACCGCGTGGGCCCGGGCGCGGAGGGCGCCGCACCCCGGACGGGACGCGCGGCGAGCGTACGGACGAGAGATCGGCAGGTGTGCAGCCAGTGGTGGTGATGGTGCCGGTGACCCCCGTCCGCCGAGGAACCGGCACTCCGGGCACCCCAAGCACCCCCGGCACCCCAGGCATCCCCGGCGCTCCCGCCGTCCCCGGAACCGGCATGAGCGCCCGGATCATCCGCATCCCGGCCCAGCGGCGGAATCCGCAGCGCGCCGAGCACCACCCCGTCGCTGTCGTCCACCAGCAGGTCGAGCCGCCGTTCGGAGCCGTCGAGCACGGCGCGGGCCGCCGCGACGGCCCCCAGGGGCACCCCGAGGGCCCGTGCGAGCGCCACGGCGCCGTCGTCCACGCCCACCGGCACCAGGGACAGCGCGCATCCGGCCAGCTCGCGCCGCCGGTGCAGGAGGGACACGGCACGCAGCAGCGCCCGGTCGTCCCCGATCACGACGGGCCGCCGCGACCCCCTCCGGGCCAGTGCCCGGTCGAATTCCTCGGGCCCGTCGGGGAGGCACACTTTCGTCGTCGCACCCGCACTGAGCACGTCTTTTGCGATCCGTACCGCCTCACCGTCACCGTGACGGGCGACCGGGTCGATGACCACCAGGAGCTGGTCGGAAGTCGCCACCTCGGTCATGCCTCGCTTCCTCGGGTAGCATCTTTGTGCAAGAGCCCCTTGCGCGATTGCGCCAGGGGCTTCGTCTATTCCGGGGCATCCGGTCCGACGGTCGCGGCCAAAGATGGTCGCGGGCGTACGCAGCCATACCAGAAGCGGCAGCGTACGTCCCCGACCTTGGACATGCCCCGCCCGGAAGGGGTGTACGCGCGTGCCCGCACTTGTGCTGCTCGGTGCTCAGTGGGGTGACGAAGGCAAGGGAAAGGCCACCGACCTGCTCGGTGGTTCCGTGGACTATGTGGTGCGCTACCAAGGCGGCAACAACGCCGGCCACACGGTAGTCGTGGGTGATCAGAAGTACGCCCTCCACCTCCTCCCTTCCGGAATCCTCTCGCCGGGGTGCACCCCGGTCATCGGTAACGGAGTCGTTGTCGACCCGTCGGTCCTGTTCTCCGAGCTGAACGGACTGAACGAGCGAGGCGTCGACACGTCCAAGCTCCTCATCAGCGGAAACGCGCACATCATCACGCCGTACAACGTGACGGTGGACAAGGTGACGGAACGCTTCCTCGGCAAGCGGAAGATCGGCACCACCGGCCGGGGCATCGGCCCGACCTACGCCGACAAGATCAACCGCGTCGGGATCCGCGTCCAGGACCTGTACGACGAGTCGATCCTGACGCAGAAGGTCGAGGCGGCCCTCGACGGCAAGAACCAGCTCCTCACCAAGGTCTTCAACCGCCGCGCCATCGAGACCGACCAGGTCGTCGAGGAGCTGCTGACCTACGCGGAGAAGCTGCGCCCGTACGTCGCCGACACCGTCCTGGTGCTCAACAAGGCGCTCGACGACGACAAGGTGGTCCTCTTCGAGGGCGGCCAGGGCACGCTGCTGGACATCGATCACGGCACGTACCCCTTCGTGACGTCGTCGAACCCCACCGCGGGCGGCGCCTGCACGGGTTCGGGCGTCGGCCCGACGAAGATCAGCCGCGTGATCGGCATCCTGAAGGCGTACACGACGCGGGTCGGGGCGGGTCCGTTCCCCACCGAGCTGTTCGACGAGGACGGCGAGGCGCTGCGCCGGATCGGCCACGAGCGCGGTGTCACCACCGGCCGTGACCGCCGCTGCGGATGGTTCGACGCGGTCATCGCCCGGTACGCGACGCGCGTCAACGGCCTGACCGACTTCTTCCTCACCAAGCTCGACGTCCTCACCGGCTGGGAGCAGATCCCGGTCTGCGTGGCGTACGAGATCGACGGCAGGCGCGTCGAGGAGCTGCCGTACTCGCAGAGCGACTTCCACCACGCGAAGCCGGTCTACGAGACCCTGCCCGGCTGGTCGGAGGACATCACGAAGGCCAAGACCTTCGCCGACCTGCCGAAGAACGCCCAGGCGTACGTGAAGGCGCTGGAGGAGATGTCCGGCGCCCCGATCTCCGCCATCGGCGTCGGCCCGGGCCGCACGGAGACGATCGAGATCAACTCGTTCCTGAAGTAGACGGCGGGACCAGGACATCCGTGCCCCCGACCGGCTCCGGCCGGCCGGGGGCACGGCCTGTCACGGGACCCGCGGCCCGGTACCGGGCCTAGCTGAAGATGATCATCGAGCCCTGGGCCAGGCTGCGGGTCGCCGCCGCGTGCAGGCCCAGCCAGACGTGCCGCTCCCGGGCGAACGGGCTGTCGTCGAAGGGCGCGGGCGCGGCCGGCTCCTCCAGCTCCGTGGGGGCCGCCGGCGGCCGGGGCGGGACCGGCGGGTTCGCCGGGTCGATGCCGATCGACGGCGCGACGAACTCCAGCTCGCGCAGCAGCACCTGGGAGGATCCCAACGGGCCGCCGCCGGCGAGCAGTTCGTCGTTCGACAGGGGATGCGGGAAGTCCACCGGGACGTACGCGCCCGCGTGGTCGTAGTGCCAGACCAGGTGGGACTGCCGGGCCGTCGTGTCGAACATCTCCAGCAGCTGCTCGTAGTCGCCGCCCAGTTCGCCGACCGGGGTCACCGGCAGCTGGCACACCTGCAGGAGGTACGCGCGGCGCAGGAAGTGCAGTGCGTCGTAGTCGAAGCCCGCGACCGGCGCCACGTCGCCGGAGAGCCCCGGCATGTACGCGTACACCGGTACCGGCGGTAGTCCGGCCTCGCCCAGCGTCTTGTCGTAGAGCGCGAGTTCCTCGGCGAAGGGGTTGTCGGGGGTGTGGCACAACACGTCGACGAGCGGGACCAGCCACAGGTCACAGGCCAACTGAGAGCTCCTCGTTCAGCACGGTGGTCAAGGCAGCGTAATGGGTGGGGGCGCGGTCGGTCCCCCCTGTGCGGGTCGGATACCCCACACCCGCCGGCCCATCTGCCCGCCCTGCCGCCGGCTCATCTGCCCGCTCCGCAGTCGGCCCACCTGCCCGCTCCGTTGCCGATTCGCGGCCCTCAGCCCTGCGACAGCACTTCGATCAGGGTCAGCGAGTGGGTGTTGTACGCCGCGACGATGTCGTGCGCGGCCGGGGCGTCCCGGCGCGTGAGGGCGTCCACGAGGTCCGTGTGCCCGGCCCACAGGTGGCCCCGCAGATCCTCCAGCCGGCGCAGGTGCTGGACCGCGCACACCCAGGACTGGACGCGCAGCCGGTGCAGGAAGTCGGCGAGGTAGGGGTTGCCGAACAGGTTGCTCAGTTCGCGCCAGAAGCGCAGGTCGTAGCCGATGAGGATGTTCAGGTCACCGGCCGTGGCGGCCCGCTGCGCCTCCTCGCCGCGGCGGCGCACCCCGGCGAGCGCGGCGGCGGTGCGCGGGTCGTCTGCGCGGGTGGCGAGCGCGGCGCGGGCTCCCTTGGTGGTCGCGCCGGTCGCGTCCAGCAGCCCGTGGAAGATGCTCTCCGTGACCAGCGTGCGGGCCTCGATCATGCCCCGGTAGTCGTTCAGCGAGTACTCGTGGACATGGAACCCGCGGTGCTGGTCGGCGTCCAGGAGGCCCTGGGCCGACAGGTCGACCAGGGCCTCACGGACGGGGGTCGCGGAGACGCCGTACTGCTCGGCGATCTCCTTGACCGTGAACTCCTTGCCCGGCTGCAGACGCCCGGCGAGCACCTCGTCGCGCAGCGCGTCCGCGATCTGCTGCCGCAGGGTGCTGCGCGTGACGGCGCCATTGCCGCTGCCGGTGCCGGGCATCGTCCGGGTCCTTCCTCCAACGGATAAGTACTCGCTCATGTCTACGAGCCAGTCACCTTACGCGTTCGACGAAGGGCCGACGGGTTTGTGCGACACCCCCGTCAAGAGGTGTGTTCGTCGGCCACGGAGAGGGCTTCGTCGAGCGCGGCCAGGCCCTCCTTGGCCTCCGTCTCCGTGATGGTGCACGGCGGTACGACGTGGGTGCGGTTCATGTTGACGAAGGGCCACAGACCGTGTGCCTTCGCGGCGGCGGCGAAGGCGGCCATCGGGGCGTTCGCCTCGCCCACCGGGTTGTACGGGACGAGGGGCTCGCGGGTCTCCGCGTCCCGTACGAGCTCCAGGGCCCAGAAGACTCCGGTGCCGCGCACCTCGCCGACGCTCGGGTGGCGCCGCGCCAGCTCGCGCAGTCCGGGTCCGAGGACGTCCTCGCCGATCCGGGCGGCCTGCTCGACGATCCCCTCCTCCTCCATCACGTTCAGGGTGGCGACGGCGGCGGCGCAGGCGAGCGGGTGCCCGGAGTAGGTGAGACCGCCGGGGTACGGGCGGCGGGCGAACGTGTCCGCGATCGCCCCGGAGATCGCGACACCGCCGAGCGGCACGTATCCCGAGTTCACGCCCTTCGCGAAGGTCAGCAGGTCCGGTACGACGCCGCAGTGGTCGGCGGCGAACCACTTGCCGGTCCGCCCGAAGCCGGCCATGACCTCGTCGAGGACGAAGACGATGCCGTACTCGTCGCAGAGCGCGCGGACGCCCTCCAGGTAGCCCGGCGGCGGGATCATGATGCCCGCCGTGCCCGGGATCGTCTCCAGGACGATCGCGGCGACGGTGGCCGGACCCTCGAAGGCGAGGGTGTCGGCCAGGTGCTGGAGCGCGCGCTCGCACTCCTGCCGCTCGGTCTCGGCGTGGAAGGGGGAGCGGTAGAGGAAGGGCGCCCAGAAGCGCACGACCCCGGCCGTCCCGGTGTCGTTCGCCCAGCGGCGCGGGTCGCCGGTGAGGTTGATCGCGGCGGCGGTCCCGCCGTGGTACGAGCGGTAGGCGCTCAGCACCTTCGGGCGGCCGGTGTGCAGCCGGGCCATCCGGACGGCGTTCTCGACGGCCTCGGCGCCGCCGTTGGTGAAGAAGATCTTGTCCAGGTCGCCCGGCGTCCGCCGGGCGATCAGCCGGGCCGCCTCCGACCGGGCCTCGACGGCGAACGCGGGCGCGAAGGTGGCCAGCTTCCCGGCCTGCTCCTGGATCGCCGCGACGACCTTGGGGTGCTGGTAGCCGATGTTCGCGAAGACGAGTCCGCTGGTGAAGTCCAGGTACCGGTTGCCGTCGTAGTCCCAGAAGTAGGACCCCTCCGCACCTGCGACGGCGAGCGGGTCGATGAGCTCCTGCGCCGACCAGGAGTGGAACACGTGCGCGCGGTCCGCGGCCTTCACGGCGGCGCCGGCCTGGGAACGGGCCTGGACATGAGGACGGGGACGGGGACGGGGATGGGGCTGAGGGGTCATGCGGCCAGAGCGTAGGGGCCCCGGCGCGGGCACACCATCGGCGTCCTGTCTGCGACGCGGCCGGTAACGCGACAGGTTGTCGGGTGACCCGGTCCCGGCCCCCTCTCCGACGCGGTCACGCAGACGGCACCGGCTGTTACGGAACCGTAGACCCCGCTCCTGCCGCCACCCCGTCGTGCCGCACTATCCTCGGCCTGTCGCACATGCACGGGGGGAGGGCGGCGTTTCGATGGAGAAACTCGGGCCCGCGGATCCGCACCGGATCGGCGCGTATCGACTGCTGGCCAGGCTGGGCGCCGGCGGGATGGGCCAGGTGTACCTGGCGCGTTCCGACCGCGGGCGGACGGTCGCGGTCAAGCTCGTCCGCCGGGAACTCGCCGAGCAGGAGGAGTTCCGCGCCCGGTTCCGCCAGGAGGTGCGGGCGGCCCGGCGGGTGGGCGGGTACTGGACGGCGCCGGTGCTCGACGCCGACACGGAGGCGGCGGTCCCGTGGGTGGCCACGGGCTATGTGGCGGGGCCCTCGCTCGAGGAGGTCGTCGGCCACGACCACGGCGCGCTCCCCGAGCGTTCCGTACGGATCCTCGCGGCGGGTCTCGCCCACGCGCTGAAGGACATCCACACGGCCGGTCTCATCCACCGCGACCTCAAACCGTCGAACATCCTCGTCACGATCGACGGCCCGCGCGTCATCGACTTCGGTATCGCCCGCGCCCTGGAGACGGTCGCCGACGGCGGCCTCACCCGCACCGGCGCCCTGGTCGGCTCGCCCGGCTTCATGGCCCCCGAGCAGGTCCGCGGCGACCGGATCACCCCCGCGTGCGACGTCTTCTGCCTCGGCTCGGTCCTGTCGTACGCGGCCACCGGGGCCCTGCCGTTCGGTTCGGCCAACAGCGGCGGGCACGCCCTGATGTTCCGCATCGCCCAGGAGGAGCCGGACCTGGAAGGGGTCCCGGAGGGCATCGCCGATCTCGTCCGGCAGTGCCTGCGCAAGGATCCCGCCTCCCGCCCGACCCTCGACGACATCCTGCGGCGCACGGGAGCGGAGGACACGGTCGCGGACGGCCGCAGCCGCGATCCCTGGCTGCCGGGCATGCTGGTGGCCCAGCTGGGCCGCCACGCGGTCCAGCTGCTGGACGCGGAGGACCCGGACACCTCGGCCCGTCCGGCGCCCGGCCCCGGAGCCCGTCCGGCGTTCGAGGACGAGGCCGTCCGGGCCGACGAGGGTCCTGAGGGCCAGGACCCCCCTGGCCCCCCGAGCCCCTCGACACCCGCGCCCGCATCCGCATCCGCACCCGCACCCACACCCACGCCCACCCCGACCCCGGCCACCACCCCCGAGGCCTCCCCGGAACACGCCCCCACGCCCGACGCCTCCTCCCCGTCCCGGCCGGGCCCTCCGTCCGGCCCGCCCGGCGCCCCCGTCGACAGCCTCCCCACGATGACGGCGGGCCTGCCCGGCACACCCCCGCCCCCGGGCCCGGTCCATCCCGCCTACGGCTATCCCCAGCAGCACCCCCAGCCCATCGGCTACGGCTACCCGCACCAGCAGCGGCCCGATGCCTGGTCGGCGGCCCCGGCCGGGTACGCACCCGCCGCGGGCTCGACCCCTCCGTACGGACCGACGCCCCCGTACGGACCGTACGGACCGGGAAGCGCCCCGCAGCCGGGACAGCCGGAGCCGCCGCGCAGGAGCGGCCGGTCCACCGCGCTGCTGATCGCCGTGGCACTGATCGTCGCGCTCGGCGCGGGCGCGTCCGTGTACGCCCTCATGAACGGCGACGGCGACGGCCGGGCCGGCGGCGACCCCACCGGCAGGCCGACGACGGGTGCGCCGACCACTCCCGGACCGTCCACCCGGGACCCTTCGACACAGCCGCCCAGCACGGCGGGGGAGACCCCGGCGGACGGCGCGGTCCCGGCCGCGTACCTCGGCACCTGGACCGCGTCCATCGACAATGACACGGGCCGCAACACCCGCCGCCTCACCATCGAGCAGGGCGAGGTGGGGGACACGGTGCTCTCGCTGACGGCGGACGGACCGGCGGGCGACGGCACGTACCACTGTGTGTTCAGCGCGGCGCTGGAGGAGGCCCCGGGCGACGGCGGTTCCCTGCGGATCGGCCCGTCCGAGGTCACCGTCGGAGAGCCGGCCTCGTCCTGCGCACCGGGCGGGACGACGGAGCTGACCGTCCTGCCGGACGGCCGGCTGCGGCGCGTGAACACGAGCAGCGGCGACGAACTGACGTACACGAAGCAGTGACGGCCCGGCCGTTCCCCCTTTGGCTCTCACCCGGCCGTTCCCCCCCTGGCTCTCACCCGGCCGTTCTCCCCTTGGCCCTCAAGGGGAGGGGGCGGGACCTTCCCTACCGAGGAGACTCCGGAGGTCGTTGCCGGGGCATGTTCGGCCGGGTCCCCGGAGGGACCGGCGGCCACCCCGGCGCCCACGCGTCACCCCGCCCGCCCCCGCCGGCGGCGCCCCCGCCGCCGGAACCGGCCCCCGTGCCCCCGCCCGCCCGGAGCGCGCCCGGAGTCGCCCCCGACCGGAACTCCACCATCCAGTCCGCGGTCTCCACCCGCACCAGTTCCGTCACGTCCTCCGAGAACCGCCGCAGCACCCCGAGACACCGCTCGGCCGCCTCTCCGGCGGTCCCCTCGGTCGGCCCCAGGACCTCCCGCACGCACTCGGACGCCCACTCGAACTGCAGTGCCTGCAACCGCCGCTGCACGGCCTGCGCCGTCGCGACGTCCCGCATCCACCCGGAGGTCACCCCGAAGCACCGGTCGCCCGCCACACAGCCGACCGCCAGGAGCAACGCCAGGTACCCCCAGGAGGCGCCCCCGCCCAGCACCCCGGCGAGGTCCAGCAGCGGCAGGGCGGCACCGGCGAGAGCTCCGGCGGCCGCCCCGGCGCGCAGCGCCCGCGCGCACCGCCGCTTCCACACCCGGTCGGCGAGGTACCAGGACACCGTGGTCAGCGCCCCCGCCTCCACCCACCGGTACAGCTCGTGGAGCCGCTCGGCCGGCTCGCCCCAGTCGCCGAGCGGGAAGGCCCGCCCCGTCAGATCGCCGGTCGCCGCCCCCCGGGGCACGAGTCCCGGGGGCCCCGCGGGACCGGCACCGCCCGGCCGCTGCCCGCCCAGCGGGTGCTTGCCCGGTTCCAGCTCGCCGGGTCCCGGGCCGTCGCCCCGGCCCTCCTGGGCCGACCCCTCGGGCTGCATGTCCGGCTGGCTCACCCGAGGCTCCCTAAAGCGCGACGCTGCGTGATGTCATATGACTTTGTGTGGCGCTGTGTGATGTTGCGTGATGAGGTTTACGGTGCGAGGCGCCGATGCACCGCACCCTTCCTACCTCCCAACGGGTGGCGACGGCCCCACTTTCCGGTCCTTTCCGCCCGGATGTGGGGCTTGATCAGGTATAGGACAATCTCTCTCCTCACTCGAAAGAGTGCTGGAGCGACGGCCCGGTAGACCACGTAGGCTCGTCCCAAGGCGGAAAACCCGCCGGACAGCCGTACGAAACCAGGAGCTGATCGTGATTCCCGGTGGTGGCCAGCCCAACATGCAGCAGCTGCTGCAGCAGGCCCAGAAGATGCAGCAGGACCTCGCCAACGCCCAGGAGGAACTGGCACGGACGGAGGTGGACGGTCAGGCGGGCGGCGGTCTGGTGAAGGCGACGGTGACGGGCTCCGGTGAACTGCGCGGCCTGGTCATCGACCCCGAGGCCGTCGATCCGGAGGACACCGAGACCCTCGCCGACCTGATCGTCGCGGCGGTCCAGGCGGCCAACGAGAACGCCCAGGCGCTCCAGCAGCAGAAGCTCGGTCCGCTGGCCCAGGGGCTGGGCGGCGGCAGCGGCATCCCCGGCCTGCCGTTCTAAGTCGATCCGGCGGTCCCTTCTAAGAAGGCCGACCGCCAACTACCGTACGTACCAGGGAAGCGGGCGCGACTACGGTACGTACCGGACGAGCGGGCCGCGGCACCGGCCGAAGCACGTGGACGAACACGAGTACCAGCACCGGAACCAGCACCAGCACCGGAACCAACGCGAGAACGAGCAGGAACAGGAAGGCAATCCGTGTACGAAGGCGTGGTCCAGGACCTCATCGACGAGCTGGGGCGACTGCCCGGCGTCGGTCCCAAGAGCGCGCAGCGGATCGCCTTCCACATCCTCCAGGCGGAGCCGACGGACGTCCGCCGGCTCGCGCAGTGCCTCATGGAGGTCAAGGCGAAGGTCCGCTTCTGCGCCACCTGCGGCAACGTGGCGCAGGAGGAGCTGTGCAACATCTGCCGCGACCCGCGCCGTGACCTCTCGGTCATCTGCGTGGTCGAGGAGCCGAAGGACGTGGTCGCGGTCGAGCGGACCCGCGAGTTCCGGGGCAAGTACCACGTGCTCGGCGGTGCGATCAGCCCGATCGAGGGCGTCGGCCCGGACGACCTGCGGATAAGGGAGCTGCTGGCGCGGCTCGCCGACGGCGCGGTCACCGAACTGATCCTGGCCACGGACCCGAACCTGGAGGGCGAGGCCACGGCCACCTATCTCGCCCGCATGATCAAGCCCATGGGACTGCGGGTCACCCGCCTCGCCAGCGGGCTGCCGGTGGGCGGCGACCTGGAGTACGCCGACGAGGTCACCCTGGGGCGTGCCTTCGAGGGAAGGCGGCTGCTGGATGTCTGAACGACTGGTTGTCGCACGGAAGAAGTGCCCGGCGGATCTCTCCACGGACTTCTCCACTGATCTCTCCACGGATTTCGCCATGGAGTTCTCGAGGAAGGCCGGCTCCTAGATGTCTGACGCCACGCTGCACGCGACCGCTCCCGACCCCGACGACTTCTCGGTCCAGATCGCGGACCAGATCGAGAGCTTCCTCGTCGCCGTGACCGAGGTCGCGAGAGGCGACGAGCCGGATTCGGCCGTCCCCTTCCTGCTCCTGGAGGTCTCCCAGCTCCTGCTGGCCGGCGGCCGCCTGGGCGCGCACGAGGACATCCTTCCCGACGAGCGCTACGAGCCGGACCTGGGCCCCGAGCCGGACGTCGACGAACTGCGCGAGCGGCTCGCCGAGATGCTCGACCCGGTCGACGTCTACTCCGAGGTCTTCGACCCGTACGAGCCGCGCAAGTCCCCCGTCCCGGCCCGTATCTCGGACGACCTGGCCGACGTCATGGCGGACCTGCGCCACGGCATGGCCCACTACCGCGCGGGCCGCACCACGGAGGCCATGTGGTGGTGGCAGTTCTCGTACTTCTCGAACTGGGGCTCCACCGCCTCGGCCACCCTGCGTGCCCTGCAGTCCCTGGTCGCCCATGTCCGGCTCAACCAGCCCCTGGAGGAGCTGGACGGCCTGGACACGGACCAGGACCTCGGCGAGGAGGCCCTCGCGGAGGCGGCGGGCCGCGTGATGGTCGAGGAGATCGCGGGGCCCCTGGGCCTGCGCCAGGTCAAATGACCCGGCCGCCGGCCCGCCGGAGCGCGTGACTGCCTGTGACTGCCTGTGACGCGCCGGAGCGTGTGACTAGGCGCACTTTGCGAGTGGGACCGGTCCGGTCTGGGCAGGTGCGGTCCGGAAGCGGCCGGAGGATCGCCCGGTGATCAGCACGTGAGCGGGACGTCTCACGATGCGATATCACCCGGGTGGGATCCGGCCGCTCGATAGACTGAGCCGGCCGCGATCGTGCGGTACGAGACGGACTGAGCGAGGAGCGCACGTGGGCCTTGTCGTGCAGAAGTACGGAGGCTCCTCCGTAGCCGATGCCGAGGGCATCAAGCGTGTCGCCAAGCGAATCGTCGACGCCAAGAAGAACGGCCATCAGGTCGTTGTCGTGGTGTCGGCGATGGGTGACACGACGGACGAGCTGATCGATCTCGCCGAGCAGGTATCCCCGATCCCTGCCGGGCGTGAGTTCGACATGCTGCTGACCGCGGGAGAGCGGATCTCCATGGCGCTGCTGGCCATGGCGATCAAAAACCTGGGCCACGAGGCCCAGAGCTTCACCGGCAGCCAGGCAGGTGTCATCACCGACTCCGTCCACAACAAAGCGCGCATCATCGATGTCACGCCGGGCCGCATCAGGACGGCGCTCGACGAGGGCAACATCGCGATCGTGGCCGGGTTCCAGGGCGTCAGCCAGGACAAGAAGGACATCACCACGCTGGGGCGCGGCGGTTCCGACACCACGGCCGTCGCCCTCGCCGCCGCCCTCGCCGCCGAGGTCTGCGAGATCTACACGGACGTCGACGGTGTGTTCACCGCCGACCCGCGGGTGGTGAAGAAGGCCCGGAAGATCGACTGGATCTCCTCCGAGGACATGCTGGAGCTCGCCGCCTCAGGTTCCAAGGTGCTGCTGCACCGCTGCGTCGAGTACGCACGCCGTTACGACATCCCGATCCACGTCCGCTCGTCCTTCTCGGGACTGCGCGGCACCTGGGTCAGCAACGAGAATCCGCAAGGGGACGCGAAGGTGGAGCACGCCATCATCTCCGGAGTCGCGCACGACGTCTCCGAAGCCAAGATCACGGTCGTCGGCGTCCCGGACAAGCCGGGTGAGGCCGCGGTGATCTTCCGGACCATCGCGGACGCCGAGATCAACATCGACATGATCGTGCAGAACGTGTCCGCGGCCTCCACGGGCCTGACGGACATCTCCTTCACCCTCCCCAAGACCGAGGGCCACAAGGCCATCGACGCCCTGGAGAAGGCGAAGGGCGCGATCGGCTTCGACTCGCTGCGCTACGACGACCAGATCGGCAAGATCTCGCTGGTCGGCGCGGGTATGAAGACCAACCCGGGCGTCACCGCCTCGTTCTTCCAGGCGCTGTCCGACGCGGGCGTCAACATCGAGCTGATCTCGACATCCGAGATCCGCATCTCGGTCGTGACCCGCCAGGACGACGTCAACGAGGCCGTGCGCGCCGTGCACACCGCCTTCGGGCTCGACTCCGACAGCGACGAGGCCGTCGTCTACGGAGGCACCGGACGATGACCGTCCCCCCGTACGGAGGCGTACGACGATGACCGGGCGGCCGACGCTCGCGGTCGTGGGCGCGACCGGAGCCGTCGGCACGGTCATGCTCCAGATCCTGTCCCAGCACGCGGACATCTGGGGCGAGATCCGTCTCGTCGCCTCACCGCGCTCGGTCGGCCGCAAGCTGGCCGTGCGCGGTGAGCAGGTCGAGGTGGTGGCCCTGTCGGAGGAGGCCTTCGACGGGATCGACGTCGCGATGTTCGACGTGCCCGACGAGGTGGCGGAGCGGTGGGCGCCGGTGGCGGCCGCCAAGGGCGCTGTCGTGGTCGACAACTCCGGCGCGTTCCGGATGGACCGCGAGGTGCCGCTCGTGGTGCCGGAGGTCAACCCGCACGCGGCCCGCGTCCGGCCCCGGGGCATCATCGCCAACCCCAACTGCACGACCCTGTCCATGATCGTGGCCCTGGGCGCGCTGCACGCCGAGTTCGGGCTGCGCGAGCTGGTGGTGTCCTCGTACCAGGCGGTGAGCGGGGCGGGGCAGCGCGGCGTCGACACGCTGCGGCAGCAGCTGAAACTGGTCGCCGGTACGGAACTGGGGACGACCCCCGGCGACGTACGGCGGGCCGTGGGGGAGAACACCGGGCCGTTCCCGGAACCGGTGGCACTGAACGTGGTGCCGTGGGCCGGGACCGTGCGCGAGGACGGCTGGTCCTCGGAGGAGATGAAGGTGCGGGACGAGTCCCGCAAGATCCTCGGCCTGCCGAATCTGCCCGTCGCCGTCACCTGCGTACGGGTGCCGGTCATCACCACGCACTCGCTGACCGTCCACGCCCGTTTCCAGGGCGAGGTGACGGTGGACCGGGCCCGGGAGATCCTCGCCACGGCCCCCGGGGTCGTGCTCTTCGACAATCCGGAGGCGGGGGAGTTCCCGACACCGGCCGACGTCGTCGGTACGGACCCGACCTGGGTGGGCCGGGTACGGCGGGCGCTCGACGACCCGACGGCGCTGGAGCTCTTCGTGTGCGGGGACAACCTGCGCAAGGGAGCCGCGCTGAACACGGCTCAGATCGCCGAACTGGTGGCCGCGGAGCTGTGACCTGCGCCCGGGCCGCGGACCTGCGGCCCGGGACCTCCGGCGATTCGCGACATACCGCTCCTCTTGGGCAGGTCACGGTGGGTCCGGACAGGTCCGGGCGGGAAATCCTCTGGTGGTCGGTTGAAACGTTTGTAGGATCTGTGTGACTTCTGTGGTCCGGTCGTGGTTCAGGCTGTGGTCCGTACCACTCGTGTCCGTGTCTGTGGCGTCCAGAAGATTTTCCTCCCCGCCCTCCGCAACCACGCGGAGGGCGGGGAGCGTCTTTGCGGACGCCCTTCAGGGGTGACCGGACGCCACGTTCATATGGGGCATAGGGGATGGGCTTTTACGTATGAGGGCACTTAACGAACTGTCTGGCATGCAGTCCGACGTAAAAGTGATGCCTGTCGCGTACAACCCCGACGGGGGGACGCGTGTCCAACTGGCGTGGCTGAGGTACTCGAATTCACTGTTGCGGCGCGCGGCACGACCCTGCGTCCGCCCCGCCGACCCCGCATGTCCGGCGCGCCCGGCGGCGGCATGCCGGTGATCGCCCCCATGCCCGCAGCGCGCCCGGCCCGTATCCCCGGTCAGCGCGAAGGCGCCGACGAGACGCTGGCGGCCGGCACCACCGTCGACCACCTGACCGAGACCTACCGCGCCCACTACAGGTCGCTCCTCGGCCTCGCGGCGCTCCTCCTCGACGACACCGCGTCCTGCGAGGACGTCGTCCAGGAGGCCTTCATCCGGGTGCACTCGGCGCGCAAGCGCGTGCGTGACCCGGAGAAGACGCTGGCCTACCTGCGCCAGACCGTCGTCAACCTCTCGCGTTCCGCGCTGCGCCGGCGCATCCTCGGTCTGAAGCTCCTCTCCAAGCCGATGCCCGACATGGCGAGCGCGGAGGAGGGGGCGTACGACCAGCTGGAGCGCGACGCGCTGATCAAGGCGATGAAGGGGCTCCAGAGACGCCAGCGCGAGGTCCTGAGCCTGCGGTACTTCGCGGACATGACCGAGGCGCAGGTCGCCGCCACCCTCGGCATCTCGCTGGGTTCGGTGAAGGCGTACGGCTCGCGCGGCATCGCGGCGCTGCGCGTCGCCATGGGGGCACCGGCATGAGCGGGTACGACGAGCGAGCACGCCACGACGAGCACGGTCGCCACGGCGACGACGAGCACGAGCAGCACGCTGGGAACGGAACTGTGAATCACGGCCCCTCGGAGAACTCGGGCCCGGAAGAAACGGGCCAACCGGACACGACGACAGACCTGACGTCGGAGAAGGCGGCGGACGCGGCGGAGAAGGCGGCGGACTCACCCGCCCGGCCCGCCTCGGCCGACTCGCCCACCTCGCCGGGCACGGCACCGGAGGCGGACGCACCGGAGGCGGACACGCCGGAATCGGACACGCCGGAGGCGGACGCACCGACGGAGATCATCGGCCGCAAGCCGCCCAGGGCCTCCGGCAGGACACCGCGCTGGGCCTCCGGTGACGCCGCGGACGGCACGTCCGGCGATCCGGGTACGGAGCCCGCAGGCCCGAAGCCGGAAGGCGCGGACGCATCCGACGCGGACGCATCGGCCGTGGACGCATCCGGCACCGACGGACCCGGCCCGGACATGTTCGGTACCGACGGGCCCGGCCCGGATCTGTTCGGCTCCGACGAGCTGGCCCTGCGGCGGCTGCTGCACCAGGCCGTCGAGCAGATCGAGCCCAGCGACGGGACGCTGGACCACCTGCGCCGCGCGGTCCCGGCCAGGCGGGCCCGCAAGCGCCAGGCCCTCGTCGGGATGGCGGCCGCCGCGCTCTTCATCGGCACGGCCGTCCCGGCCCTCGTGCACGTCTCGAACTCGTCGGGCTCCGACGCCGACCCGGCCATGGCGGGCGCCACCTCGGCGACCCAGGGCGGCGCGAACGAGGGCAAGCAGTCCTCCGTCGGCGGCGGCTCCGGCGATTCCTCGGGCTCGTCCAAGGGCTCGGGCAAGGACGGCAAGAAGGGCGGCGGGAGCAAGGGCAGGGGCAGCGACGGCAGCACCGCCGGCGCCCAGCCGACGCCCTCCCCCGCGAGCGTGCCCGGCTGCACGTCGACGCAGCTCGTCGCGGGAAGCGGCGGCGTCGGCGCACCCGACGGCAGCGGCGCGGTCTACGGCTCCTTCACGGTCACCAACGTCTCCGCCGCCAGCTGTACGGTCACCGGCAGCGGTTCCGTGTCCTCGGCCGCACTGGGCGCCGCGGACCAGTCCAGGGTCGGCACGATGCTCCACGCGGCGGGCGACCAGGCCGTCGGACTGCCCGACCCCGCCTCGTACGCCGGCACCCTGGTGCTGCAGCCGAGCGGGACCTACCAGGTGAAGTTCGCCTGGGTGCCGTCGGAGACCTGCCCGGCCAGTGGTGGCAGCGGTGGCGGGGAGCCCTCGCCCGATCCCACCCCCACGGACAACCCGACCGGCGACAGCGGCGGTACCTCCTCGGAGGGCACCAGCGGCGTGGACACGCAGCTCATGAAGGCCGACGGGACCGTCGACGGAAGCGTCAGCGTGACCTACGTCGCCGAGGGCGGCGCACCGGCGACCTCGACGACCGTGTCCAACGCCTGCGCCGGAACGGTCTACCGGACCGGCCTCCTGTCCGGAGCCTGACGGCACCGCAACGCACGTACCGCGGGCCCGGGCCGTGTGCCCGGGCCCGGGAACCCGGCCCGGGCCCGGGCCCGCGGGTCACTGGGAAGCGGACGACACCTTCGCGGTGCCGGTGCCGGTGCCGTTGTCGTTGCCGGTGTCGTCCTGGGAGGCCCCGCTCTCCGCGGGCGTCCGTCCGGCGGGCGTCTCCTGCGTGAGACCCAGTTCCGCGTCCTGCGCGGACTCCACCTCACGCCGCAGCAGCCGGAACCACATGAAGACCACGAAGCCCGCGAAGACGAACCACTCACCGGTGTACCCCAGGTTCTGGAACGCCTTCAGGTCCAGGCCCGTGTCCGAGGGAGCCGTGGCGGGCACGGCCTTCATCCCCGGGTCGGCGTCGGCCAGCGTGATCCACGCGTCGTACATCTCGTACGGCACGAGGTTCACCAGGGACGCCGAACTGATCGCACCCGTCTGTCCGGCGGGCAGTCCCCCGGCCGCGGGCACCCCGTTCGACCCGGGGGTCTCCGACGCCTGGAGCGCACCGGTCACGGTGACCTCGCCGGCCGGGGCCGCCGGGGCCTTCGCGGTGCCGGCGGCGCCGGGGAGCCAGCCCCGGACCACCGGCAGGGCCCTGCCGTCGTCGGTACGCAGCATCGTCAGGACGTAGAAGCCGCGCTTGTCGTCCAGCTCACGGTCCGGCACGAGCAACTGTTTCCCGTACCGGCCCGTCGCGGTGGCCTGCTTGCCCGACGTCTCCTTGTCCACCGGCAGCAGCTCGGCGAGCGGCCGGGCCGCCTGCGTCTTCGCCGCCGAGGCCTGCTCACCGGCGTCGCGGTGGTCCTGGACCCGGTCCTCGAACCGCCCCAACTGCCACGACCCCATGAACACGCAGAAGGGGATGGCCAACAGCACGAAGACGTTGATCCCCCACCAGCGGGGCGTCAGCAGGAACCGGTACACAACCTCAAAGGTACGTGGCCGGGCAGGGACCCGGCCGAGGGGGTGCCTCGGCCGGCCCTCCCGCCACGAGGGGTACCGGCGCGTCACCGGGCGGGCGGCCTCCCCCGCAGGGGTGCGGTCACCGGCCCAGGTGGCGCTCCGCGAAGTCCAGCTCCAGGCGGACCTGCTTGATCCGCTCGTCCACGACCAGCGAACCGTGCCCCGCGTCGTAGCGGTACACCTCGTGGTCCGCGCCGCGCGCGGCGAGCCGGGTCACGTAGTTCTCCACCTGGCGGATCGGGCAGCGCGGGTCGTTGACCCCCGCGGAGATGTAGACCGGTGCCCTCACCGCGTCGACGTACGTCAGCGGGGACGACGCCTCGAAGCGCTCCGGGACCTCCTCCGGCGTGCCACCGAGCAGCGTGCGGTCCATCGCCTTCAGGGCCTCCATCTCGTCGTGGTAGGCCGTCACGTAGTCCGCGACCGGCACCGCGGCGATGCCCAGCGCCCACGCCTCGGGCTGCACGCCCAGGCCGAGAAGGGTGAGGTAGCCGCCCCACGAACCGCCGGTCAGGATCAGCCGGTCCGGGTCGGCATACCCGGACGAGACCGCCCACTCCCGTACGGCCTCGATGTCCTCCAGCTCGATCAGGCCGACCCGGTGCTTGAGGGCGTCGGTCCACTCCCGCCCGTACCCGGTGGAGCCCCGGTAATTGATCCGCACCACCATGTACCCGTGGTCCACCCAGGCCGCCGGGCCCGCCGCGAACGAGTCGCTGTCGTGCCAGGTCGGGCCGCCGTGGATGTCGAAGACGGCGGGCAGGGGACCCGTGGCTCCGGCCGGCCGCTGCACGAGCGCGTGGATACGGCCGCCAGGACCGGTCACCCACACGTCCTCGACGGGCACCGACCGCGGGGCCTTCATGCCGGGCGGATCGAGGACGACCTCACCGGACGTCGAGCGGACCACCGGCGCCTCGGCCGACGACGACCACAGGTACTCCACGCTGCCGTCCGGGCGGGCCGTCGCCCCCGACACCGTGCCCTTCGGCGTCCGCACCCGCTCCAGCTCACGGGTGGCCAGGTCGAACCGCCACAGCTCGCTGCGCGCCTCGAAACTGTTGACGACGAGCAGGGCCGACCCGTCCGGATACCACTCGGCGCTCAGGTCGCCGTCCAGCTGCGCGGCCAGCGCCAGATCCGTCTCCTCGCCGGAGACCACGTCCCACACCATCGGCTCCCAGCGCCCGCGCCGCTGGTGTCCGACGAGCAGCCGGGTGTCACCGGTGACCGGCGCGAAGCCCAGTACCTCCAGGCCCAGTTCGGCCGTACCGCCCTTGGTGTCGTCCAGCTCGGCCACCACCGAACCGTCCATCCGCAGCACCCGCAGCGCGGAGTGCATCGCGTCGCCGTGCTCGGTGTGCTCGACGGCGATCAGCGAGCCGTCGTGCGAGAGGTCGCCGACACCGGCCGACTCGCGGTGCCGGTAGACCTCGACGGGGTCCTCCCCGGTCCGGCTGACATAGATCGTCGAACCGTCCTCGTCGGTCGAGCGGCCGACGATCGCGGTCCGTCCGTCCCGGCCGAGCGCGAGCCCCGCGGGGTAGGAGGGGTCGAGCCCGGGGGCCGCCGGCTCGTCGGGAGCGGCCGCGCCGCCACCGGCCGGTCCGGCGAACGGCTGTCGCCGCCAGATCCCGAACTCGTCGCCGTCCTTGTCGTCGAACCACCAGATCCACTCGCCGTCCGGCGACAGCACGCCGTCCGTCGTACCGTTGGGCCGGTCCGTGACCTGGCGCTGGGCGCCCGTGTCACGGTCCCACGCGTACACCTCGTACGTCCCTGTCGCGTTCGACACGAACAAGGACCGGTGCGGGGCGTCCTGCGCCCAGTCCGGCAAGGACACCCGCGGCGCCCGGAAGCGCTTCTCCCAGTCGGGCATGGTCCCCTCGGACGGGACGACCCCGTTGCTCTCAGTCATGGCCCCATATTGCACGCACCGGACGACTTCGTGCTGACGGAGGCCTCAGCCTGTGGACAACTCCCCTGTGGACAACTCCGGGAACGTCAGCACTGCTGGTCATGGCGCAGGTCGGCGTACGCGCGGGCGGCGATGCCCTCCGCCTGTCCGGGATCGTGCCGACGGCCACGGACAAGCGACCACGGACAAGCGACCACGGACAAGCTGCCACGGACAGGCGGCCACGGAAAAGGGGCCATGGACAGGCGGCCACGGACAGGCGGTCAGTGGCCTGGCGGTCAGTGGTCCGGCGCGCCATCGCGACCGGGGCTTCGGCGCCGGCCCAGCAACTCGGCGAGGCCACGCCGGGTGGCGGCGATGACGACGCGGTCCCCCGGCCCGAGCACGTAGGCGGGCGGCAGGTCCCGGACCAGGCGGCGGTCGGCCGGAACCGCCGTGTCCAGGGCCAGCACCCGCCAGGCCCCCGCGCGGAACGCCTCGGCGACGGTGCGGCCCTCCAGCTGCGGATGCCCCGCGACGTCCAGGGCGGCGAAGAGCAGCACCCGCCGCTCCACCGGGATCGCGCCGAGGATCTGGCGGCCCATCATCGCTCCGGCGAAGGCGGGCGCGGCCAGGTGGGAGACGCTGCGGCTGCGGGTGAGCGCGTGCGGGTGCGTGGCGCGCAGGGTGCGGTAGACGGCGGTGGCGAAGTCGTCGTCGTACAGGCGCAGGACGACGCGCAGGTCGGGGCGTACCGACCGGGCGTACAGGGCCGCTTCGAGGTTGGTGGTGTCGGCGCTGGTCAGGGCGAGCAGCGCGTGCGCCCGGTGGATCTTGGCGGCTTCCAGGACGCCTTCCTGGGTGACGTCGCCCAGGACGACGGGCACCCGCAGCCGGCGTGCCAGCGCGAGCCCGCGCGCCTCGGGGTCGGCCTCCACGCACACCACGGGGATGTGGAGTTCGCGCAGACGTGCCAGCACACGGGTGCCGATCTTGCCGACCCCGAGGAGGACGACGTGCCCGGAGAGCCCCCGGGGCGGCTTCCGCAGCCCCGACCCGCTGCGGAACGTACCGAGGCCTTCGAGGACGGCGGCCAGCAGGACGGGCAGCAGCAGCAACCCCACGAGACCGGAGAGGAGCTGGAGGATCTGGCGGCCGAGGGGATCGTCGAGCGCGGGGTCGTTGATCGCGAAGAGGTCGAGGAGGGTCAGGTAGGTGGCGTGCAGCGGATGCGCGCCGGTGACCAGCATGGACGCGACCGCGAGCGCGACGACACAGGCCACCAGCCCGGCGAAGGACCAGCGCAGCCGCCGGGAGAACAGCCTGCCGAGGGGCAGCCCGATGGACAGTCCGCCCGGCAGGACACCGCGTCGCGCGGGCTGCGGGGGACCGGAGTACGACACGTTCTCCAGGACGATGGTGCCGCGGCCGGTCGCGGCGGCCACGGACGCCTCGTCGGGCAGCAGCCGCGGCCCGTGCTCGCCGCTGCTCTCCGAACCGTCGGCCCCGGCCGGGTCGTTGGTGGTGGCCGAGAGCAGTGCCAGGGTGCACAGACCGGGGTCGGCGACCTCTCCGGGGCCCGGCGGCTGCCGTTCCACGGCCCGCAGCATCAGCCCGTCGGTCTGTACGACCTTGCTGGTCCCGGCGACCGCGGTGGCGGCCAGCGCGGGCGCGGCGGTGTCCGCGTCGGAGAGCACGGTCGTGGAGGCGTCGACGAGGCCGGGCGCGGGCGCGTCCGCGGACTCCCCGGTTCCCGCCATGGCCAGGGCGGACGCCTGGTCGAGCAGGGCCTCGATGTGCTGGCCCAGACGCCGGTTGTAGAGGCGCAGGACCAGACGCAGGCGCGGGTTGAGCCGGCGTGCCATGAGGGCGGCGCGGATGTTGGTCTCGTCGTCGTCATGGACGAGTGCCAGCGCGGCGGCGTGCTCGACCCCGGCATCGGCGAGAACGGCCTCGGTAAGTACTGCGGCCTCCACCACCCGTGCCGGGCGCGGCTCTTCGGACGGACGGACACCGCGACCGGACGCGCCGTCCGCCGGAAGCGGCGAGGACGACGTCTGTGCCTGTGCCTGTGTCTGTGTCTGTGACGACGTGGTGCTGTTGCCGTTGCCGTTGCCGGTGGCCCGGGTCATGGCGGCCGACACGCGGTCGAGCAGCGTCGACGCGCGCGCCCGTCCGACGACCGGTGGCCGCGCGGTCCGCTCGGCGGACGGCACGACCAGAGTCACCCGTTCCCCGTAGACACCACGCAACTCGGCCGCCAGCCGGTGCGCGAGGGCGTCGTCCCCGCACACCACCATGTGCGCGGCACGGTCGTCCGGTCCGCTCTGATTCGGAAGGCTCCCCACAACAGCACAGAGTGCCTGACGGGTACGGGTGGTTGCACAGCGGCTCTGCCCCGGACACCGGCGGGAGTTCGACGGGAACCCGGATGAGAAGCTGTGCCGGAACGGGCGTACTGAAGGTGGAGGGCGATCCACCGACGGAGCCCCTCCCGACCGGAGGTACCGCTCCCGTGACGACAACCGACACAGCCAAGGCCCGGGTCGAGGGCCAGACCGGGGACCGGGCCGGGGACCGGACCGAAGCCCGCGAGCCGAACGGGCCGGATCAGCCGGATCAGCCGAACGAGCCGGATCAGCCGAACGAGCCGGATCAGCCGAACGAGCCGGATCAGCCGAACGAGCCGGATCAGCCGAACGAGCCGGGTGAGCCGGGCGAGCCGAAGGGCTGGCAGTTCAACTCGCCCCTCGTCCTGACCATGCTGCTGCTCACAGGAGTGGTGCTCCAGGGGCCCGTCCGCGGAGCGCTGGCCGCGCCCGTGATGCAGAGCTGGATGACCGTGTTCGTCGCGGTCGTCGTGCAGGCGCTGCCCTTCCTCGTGCTCGGTGTGCTGCTGTCGGCGGTCATCGCGGTGTTCGTGCCGCCGTCGTTCTTCGCCCGGGCGCTGCCGAAGCGGCCCGCCCTCGCGGTACCGGTCGCCGGGATGGCGGGGGCGGTGCTGCCGGGCTGCGAGTGCGCGTCGGTTCCGGTGGCCGGGGCGCTGGTGCGCCGGGGTGTCACGCCCGCGGCGGCGCTGGCGTTCCTGCTGTCGGCGCCGGCGATCAACCCGATCGTGCTGACCGCGACCGCCGTCGCGTTCCCGGGCGAGCCGGAGATGGTCCTGGCCCGCTTCGTGGCGAGCCTGCTGGTGGCCTGTGCGATGGGCTGGCTCTGGCAACGGCTGGGCCGCACCGACTGGTTGCGCCCGCCGGCCCGTCCGTCCTCGGAAGGGCTCGGCAAGGGCGCGGCGTTCTGGGGCTCGGTCCGGCACGACGTGATGCACGCGGGCGGGTTCCTGGTCGTCGGCGCGATGGCCGCGGCCACGCTCAAGGCGGTGGTCCCGGCGGACTGGCTCGGCCACGCCGCCGGCAACCCGGTGGTGTCGGTCCTCGTCCTGGCGGCGCTGGCCGTACTCCTGTCCATCTGCTCCGAGGCGGACGCCTTCGTGGCCGCGTCCCTCACCCAGTTCTCGCTCACGGCCAGACTGACCTTCCTGGTCGTCGGCCCGATGATCGACCTGAAGCTCTTCGCGATGCAGACGGCCACGTTCGGCCGGGGATTCGCCCTGCGTTTCGCGCCCGCCACGTTCACGCTGGCGGTCCTGGTGTCGTCCCTGGTCGGGGCGGTGCTGCTGTGAACCGCCAGGCACAGGCAGCCGTGCTCTTCCTCACCGGCGGGGCGATCCTGCACACGGGCCTCACCGACCTCTACCTGCGGTACGTCAAGGCCGGGCTGCGGCCGTTGCTGCTGGCGGCAGGCGTGGTCCTGATCGCGACGGCGGTGGCGACGGTCTGGTACGAGCGCCGGAGCGTACGGGCCGAAGCCCATGCGCACAGAGAGCCCCGCGTCGCCTGGCTCCTGGTCCTCCCCCTCCTGGCCCTCGTCATGGTCGCGCCGCCGGCCCTGGGCTCGTACAGCGCGATGCGCACGGGCACGGCCCTGCAGAAGCAGCCGTGGGGCTTCGCGGACCTCCCCGCGAGTGACACCGGCAAGGGCACCGGCACCGGCAAAGGCACCGAAATCGTCCGCCTGAGCCTGGTCGACTACGCGGGCCGGGCGGCGTACGACCACGGCCGCTCACTCGGGAACCGCCGCATCAGGACCGCCGGTCTGGTGGCGCTGGGGAGCGACGGCACGCCGTACCTGGTCCGCATGGCGCTGAGCTGCTGCGCGGCGGACGCCCAGCCGGTGAAGATAGGCCTGACGGGCCGGACGCCTCCGGTGCTGCGCCCGGACACCTGGCTGGAGGTCACGGGCACGTACACCGCCAGACAGACCAGGGACCCGGTGAACGACGGCATCATCCCGTTCCTGGACATCACGGAGGCGAAACCGGTGAAGGCGCCCCGGGACCCGTACGACGAGAGCTGGAACGGCTGAGCCGGCCTTCCACCGGCCCCGGCCCCGGGTCTCAACTCCGGTTCCCGTCCCGGCAAGCTGTCGATCCCCTGTCGATCCGCCGCCGATACGGGGGAGGCGCGGGGGAGTCGGGAGAGGCTGGGCCACGATGGGTTTTCTCCCCTTCCTCCAAGGAGGCCGGAACGATGATCCGCAATCACGTCCACCCGTCCAGGCGCGCACTCCTGGGCGGCGCGGCCCTGACGGCGTTGGCGACGGCGACGACAACGACCGGCACGGCTACGGCGAACGCGACCACCGGGACTTCCCCGTCCGCCACTTGGCCGACGGAGTTCCCGCTCCCCGACGGCTTCCTCCCCGAGGGCATAGCCATCGGCGGCAAGCCGTACGCGTACATGGGCTCGCGGGCGAACGGCGCGCTCTACCGCACGGATCTGCGCACGGGGAAAGGCCGAATCCTCTTCCCGGGCGGCACGGGCCTGGTGGCGGTGGGCCTGAAACTCGACGACGACGGCCTGCTGTACGTGGCGGGCAGCACGGGTGTGGCCCGAACCCACGACGCCCGCACGGGCGAAGTACTGGCGACGCACCAACTGTCCGAACCGACCGGCCACTTCATCAACGACGTGACACTGCTGGGCGACCGGGCGTGGTTCACGGACTCACGAGCCGCCGCCCTGTACGCGGTCCCGCGCGGCCACGGCCGCGACCGCAGCCGAGGCCGTAGCCGCGGCCGCTCCGGAGCCGTACGGACGCTCCCCCTCACCGGCGACTGGGTCCAGCTCCCGGACGTCAACAACGCCAACGGCATCGTGGGCACCCCGGACGGCCGCGCCCTGATCGTCGTCAAGAGCACCCCGGGCGAGCTCTACAAGGTGAACACCCGCACGGGCCACGCCACGAGGATCACGCTGATCGGTGCGACGGACGTGGTCAACGGCGACGGCCTCTACCGCACGGGCCGCACCCTGTACGTGGTCCAGAACCGCCTGAACCTGATCAGCGTGTTCCACCTGGACGCGAGGTCCACGACGGCGACCCTGACCGGCACGATCACGGACCCCCGCTTCGACGTCCCCACCACGGCGGCCCGCCACGGCAACCGCCTCTACCTGGTGAACGCCCGCTTCACGAGCCCCCAGACACCGGAGACGACGTTCACGGGGGTGGCGGTACCGATCTGATCGACGGCAGGCACGAATGAGGCGGGGCTCCACAACCGGAGCTCCGCCTTGAGTCTTTGTCCGGGTCGGATGCCCGCCGCTCCGGATGCCCGCCGTTCCGATCATGGGGGTGGGCAGCCGGGGCACCCGGCCGTCAGGGCCACGTACGCTCGATGCGGTCATGACGTACCGCATAAGCGGCCGGACCGCCGTTCTTGACGGCCCGGTGGATCGCGTCACGATGCGCGACGAGGCGTTCGACCATCTCGATGCTGCGCAGCTGCTGGTTGTCGAGATAGAACAGCACGGCCTCGCGTTCCAGGACAGGCCGAATCTCCAGGTCCCGGGTCTTGATCCGACCGTCCTTCGAGAGCGGGACCCAGGACCGGTCGAGACCATGAGTGATCCATTCTTCGTCCGGAACGCTCTGCCCGTCGTCGGGAAAGACATCTCCGATGCGGTGAACTGTCCCACCCGCCGGCCCGCAGCCCCTCGGCGACGCGTCGGCCGAGGTTCCGGTCGAGGAAGAACTCAGGCGGCAAGACGCACCACTGCTCTGCACAGGGCATCAACCTGCTCAGGCGTCATGTCGAAGTCGTACGCGATGTCCTCGACGGTCTCCCCGGCCTCCCACAGGTCGGTGATGGCACTGACCGAGACGCGATTGGCGGCGACGACGGGAAGGCCGTGACCGAATCGCGGGTCGATCACGACAGGGACGGAGTCTGGGTACTGCCTCAGCCGCAGACTGGAAGGGAAGTCGTCGTCCTGCTCCCAGGTCAGATAGCGGAGATAGTCGGAGACCACTTCCTGGATGGGTGCCTGACCGTCCCGGGCCCTGCGGAGATCACCGAAGCCGTGCTCGACGAAGATGTCCACACCGTCCGTGGCGATCCGCTTCGACACGAGGCCGTAGGGGGTGTCGAAGGCGTCCCTTACGGCGGCTGCGGCCTCTTTGATCTCGCTCATCCGTAGCCCCAGGGCACGCAGGGAGCGGAGTGCGTGGGCCTCGGCCACAGCGATGAAGGGAACCGAGGGCTGGCCCCTCCGTACCGGCTCCACCTGATGGACCAGGGGCGCTCCGGCTGCTCGGCCCTTCAACCACGAATTGAGGGTCGAGCGTGGAATCCCGAGGTAGGAGGATGTCTCCGTGGGCGTCAGCAGCCCGTCCGCGAACCGGTCGACCATGATCCACCTCCTTTTGCCGCCAGGTCCCGCATAGTCGCATATCAAGCCTCCCACCTGCGGGCCGACAGCACACCGGCTCACCCGCTCAACCAGCCGCACGCAGCCGCCTTCCGGACCGGCAGTCCCGGCAATGCCCGGGTACCGCCGCGCGGAACGCCCGCTCGCAGCCGTCACAGGTCTGGAAAGGCACGATCGCCGTGCGAATCTCAGGTTCCACGATCCTGGCCCGTGCGGGTGGGGGCAGGGGAGTCTCCCGGAGGCGGAAGGCGAGGATGCTCGCCGGACGTGCCAGGAGGTGGTCGGGGAGCCTGGCCGTGAGGTGCTCGGTGATGTGTGTGGGCAGGACACCGGCCGCGAGCCACTGCGTGACCGCCGGAGCCAGCCGGGCCACGTCCTGTCCGGACAGGAGCAGCCGGGAGTCGACATGCCGCAGCGAGGCGAGCACGGCGACAGCCCGGGGGTCGGCTGCGGCGAGCGGGGACTGCTCTTCCGCCTCGTGTCGTACGTGCGTCGCCTCCTGCGCAGCCGGTACGGCCTCCACGGCCAGGGGCATCCGGGGCCTCGGCGGCTCCGCCGGCTTCGCCGACTTGGACGGCTTGGGAGGTTTCGGCGGATCGGGAGGTCCGTCCGGCTCCGGACGGCCACCGGGCACGGAATGGAAGAACGTCCGCGTACGAATGTGCCCACCGGGCCCGCGCTCGCGCCGACGCTCCAGGTAACCCGCCCGCTCAAGCTCCCTCAGAGCTCGGGAGATCAGAATCTCGCCCTCGTCGAAGTGCTCGCACAGCGCGGCGATGCTGACGGGCGAGCCATCGGGCAAGGAGAGGATGTACGTCGCGACACCGACCGTGACAGCGCTGCCGCGCCGCTGGGCGAGGGCGTTGGAGATGACGGTGAAGTCGGCGGTGAGACGGGTGCGTACGTGGATCACGCCGGAGGTCGGAGTTCCGGCGTCGGCGCGCAGGGGCGCGTTAGACTGCGATTCAGCCATCGGGAAGGGTCTTCTTCCTGGTTGGTCAGGCCCTCGTTCGGGATTGCCGTCCCGGCCGGGGGCCGTATCTGTTTTCGGTTGTCGCGGCGAACGTAACGGTCCGTATCCCCCATCTGCAAGCCGGTCACTCGGATGGGTGACGCGGGCCGCTCGGCCGGGGAGGGCGGGAGGGTGGGTAGTTCTTTCCCCCGGTTCTTTGAGGAGGTCAGGAGCACACCGGACCCTCGCGGACAAGGACCCGGCGACTCCGAAGACCGACCGGCGACCGGCAAGCGGCCGACTCAGACGCGGCGCTGCGCAGCCGCCAACTCGCCTATGAACACTGCCCAGGAGGCGGCTCCGAAGGACAGCGCGGGGCCGTACGGAACCTTGCTGTCACGCACGGGGACGATGCCGCGGAATCCGTCCGCGACCTCCACGCAGTCGCCCCCCGCTTGATTGCTGTAGCTGCTCTTGCGCCAGGCGGCGCCGTTCAGATCTGGACGGGACGTTCGCGCCACGGTGGTTGCCCTCCAACACGGACCGGATCATGTCGAGTGACATGATCGGAGGCAGGGCCGCTGCCCGCAATCGATCGTAAATCACCTTGTAGCGGCTGACGTTGTCCGGATCCTCGATGAGACGGCCGTAATCCGAGCCTTCCGTGTAGGCCATCTCGGAGCCGTCAGGAAGAGTCAGAACGCTCAGAGATCCCCCCATCGCTTCGTGCTCACCCTGGTCGAAAGGCAGCACTTGAACGGTGATGCGGGGATCGGCGGCGGCTGCCAGCAGCCTGGCCAACTGTGCCTGCATCACTGCAGGGCCGCCGACCGGACGTCGTAGCACCGCCTCATCCAGGACGACCCACAGGGCGGGGTGGCTCGGCGTGCGGAGCCGTTCCTGCCTACTCATCCGGGCGGCGACGCGTTCTTCCAACTGAGCTTCCCCGCTGAGGAGCGCGTCCAGTTTCAGTACGGCCCGTGCGTAATCCTCCGTCTGCAACAGACCAGGGACGACGTGGGCCGCGTACTGCGCGATGCTCACCGCCCGTTCGGAGTGCTCCATGAACGCCCGTGACCAGTCCGGGAACGCCTCCCGGTACACGTACGGCCAGAGATCGGTCAGCAGGCCGTCGGCCGCCAGTGCCGCATCGAGCGCCCGTGCCAGTTCCAGCGTCGGCCTGGCCCCCGAGGCGCGCTCGATCTGGGTGATGCGCGTGCTCACGACATGCGTTCTCCGACCGAGTTCGGCCTGGGTCAGGCCGGCGGCGGTACGGAGTCGGCGTACACGGGTGCCGAACAGCGCTGCCATGGATGCGCTGGGGTCAATTGCGTTGGCCAAGGCGTTACTTCCGTTCCTTACGGACTGAGAGGTAAGGCTGCGTCACCTACCGAGCGTAGGACGACCGGACGATCCTTGAGCACGGAAAGTAATGACTCGCATACACGGCGGGACATTGCGGAGCACTGCGGAAAGGACGCACAGGCCATGCTGACAGGAACCACCACCACCGAGGACGACCACCCGCGAAGGAACGCGGAGCGCGCCGGGCAAGAGTGGACGACACCCGAAGGCGGCTCATCGGAACCGCACCTGTGCGTCCGGCAGTTCACGTCATCGCTACGAGGCGTGCGCCTGGCCCGGCGCCTGGCTGTGTGGTGCATGGAGGAGTGGGGACATCCGCAGCGGTCGGACGTGTCGTGCACAGTGGCTCTCATCGTCAACGAACTCGCAGCGAACGCCGTGCAGCACGGCAGCGTCCCAGGCCATGGTTTCGGCCTGCGACTCGGCCTGCGACTCGGCCTCGACGGGACGGTGGACCTGATCCGCATCGAGGTCGCGGACGCAGCCACCGGCAAGCGACCCCCAAGCGCTCCGCTACCCGCCAGCCCGGACGCGGAGAGCGGCCGGGGGCTGCTGCTGGTGGACGTCCTGTCCACACGCTGGGGCTCAAGTCCCCGTCACCCGCTGGGTAAGACGGTCTGGGCGGAGGTGACGACGATCCGCGACGCCCTGTCGTAGGCCGTCGGAGAACGACTGGTGTCGCAGCGGAGAGGGCGACCGCGCAGACCCGCACCGCCGGCCACGATCTCATCGGGACTGCGGACCACCTCACCCGCCTCCCGACCGAGCCGGAACCGGCTTCTCCAGGTCGTCGACGTCGGAGGTGAAGACAAAGAACCGTGCTTCTGGTTCACACCCCTTGCCAATGGGACCGTGCCCGACGCACGGCGATCAGTCGGCCGTAGAGGGACGTGGACTGCACCGGAAGACCTGGCCGGTGTGCCAGGAGCGGTGGATCGCGGTGACGGGACGGGTGCTTGGCCGGGGTCCGAGGCCGAGGGCTCCCTTGTTGAACCAGCGACGGTTCGTGCCGCAGCGCTGCTCGAAACTCCGGTGCCGGCCGCCCCGCGGCTCCGGCGAAGATCTCTTCGTCCCGAATGAGGGGTGGGCGGGTTCCTGCTGCCCATCGGGTGCCCGTCGGCCCGCAAGCGTCAGGACTGGTCCCGCTTCCCCGCTCGATACATTCGATCATGTATATTGATACACTGCCTTATGTGTATGGAGGTGGGTCCATGAGCAGAACCGTCATCGATCTCGACGACGACGCGCTGGAGGCCGCAGCGAAGGAGCTGGGCACTTCCACGAAGCGGGACACCATCAATACAGCCCTGCGCGAGATCGTGGCACGCAACCGTCGCTTGCGTGCCCTGCATGAGTTGCAGGATCTCGCGGATGAAGGCGCCCTCGACGTGGAATTCCTCCTGGACAAGCGCAACTACCGGGGTGGTTCCGCCCGGTGAGCGTTGCCGACTACCTCGTCGATACGTCGGCCCTGGCTCGCGTTCTGCTGCGTCAGACAACCGAAGAGTGGGAGCAGAGGATGGGCGGCGGTCTGATCGCCCTGTGCGACCTCACCGAACTGGAAGTCCTCTACTCCGCACGTTCTGCGAAAGACCGCGAAGCCATCCAGGGACGGCTGAGTCAGTTCGCCTGGTGCCCCATGCCCGACGGCATCTACCGTCGCGCCCGCGTCGTCCAGCGCGAGCTCACCACCAAGGGCGAGCACCGCAGCGCCGGAGCCGTCGACCTCCTCGTGGCCGCAGCCGCAGAAGAAGCAGGACTCACGCTGCTGCACTACGACCGCGATTTCGAAACCATCGCCCGCACCACCGGGCAGCCGGTCCGAACGATCGACCTCAAGTAGCCGGTCGGCTTCCCGGTCCATTGCCACCGCAGACACCCCGACCTCCGCCATGGCGATGGCCGTACCCTCCAGGCTCTCCCGCAAGATCACGTGCTTGAAGGACTGGGGCCACACGGGCTGCCGATTTCGCGGAGTGCCCCATTCCGCGGCGAGGCCGCTGCCCGCTCCTCCCGCCGCTGTTTGCCCCAACTCAGTGCATGATCGTCAGTTCGGAACGGTACGGAGTATTCCGCACCGGTCGATGACATCAGCAGGTACTTGTTGAAGGCGTCCCCTGTCATGAACTTTTCCAGCCGTCCTGCCGTCCAGCAGGCTCGTTCATCTCAGGCGGAGAATTGCCCTGCCGACGGTTGATAACGACGATCTAGCAGACGCGCCTTTGGGGGCCGGCCTTAAAGTCGGCTCCCAAGCGGACCCCGCAAATGACTCAGGGGCCCGACCCGCTAAGCGGATCAGACCCCTGATCTGGTACTTCACTGTCGGGGTGGCGGGATTTGAACCCACGACCTCTTCGTCCCGAACGAAGCGCGCTGCCAAGCTGCGCTACACCCCGATGTCGCTGTGGCGGGCCACTCTCGTGGTCTGTGCCGTGGCGACGTCGTTTACTTTAGCCCACTGGTGGCCGGAGACGAAATCCGGTTTTCGGGGGGCCGGTGGCGGCGTGAGCCGGGCCTGACGTGGTCCAGGGCGATGATCAGGACCGCCAGGCCGTAGCAGGCGACGCCCAGGATCGTGATGTTGCCCAGGACCTCGACGAAGCCGTGCTCGGAGACGTCCAGGAAGGGGTACGGGTAGCGGTTCTGCGTGCCCGGGGGCAGGAGCAGTCCCCTGGTCACCGTGAAGGCCAGGTACGCGAGCGGCAGGATCATCCATGTGGCCGCGCTGTGCAGGCGCAGCGCTCCCGGCAGGGTCAGCAGGAACCAGTCCAGCGCCACCAGGACCGGGATCACCGTGTGCAGCAGCAGGCTCGTCGCCGCGTGCCAGCCGGTGAGCGGGCCGGTGAGCGGACCGCCGGTGCCCGTCATGGAGAACGTGGTCGGGTTGTCGGCCAGGAGCAGGTGGTAGACCAGGCTCCCGCCGACCGCGTACAGCAGCGTGCAGGCGGTGACGGACGCCCGCAGCGGGTGGCGTGCGGTCCAGGCCCTCCTGGCCGTGACCGTGAACACCGCGGCCACCAGGAGGCTGCTCAGGATCGTGAAGTAGCTCAGGACGCGGATCGGGCTGCCCAGGAGCAGGTCGAGCGCCACGCCCGCGACCGCCGCCAGGGCCACCAGGAGGCGGAAGACGGTGACCACGGGGCGGCGTACGCGCGGGACCACCGCGTACGCCGGGACGACGGGGACGGCGGCAGCGGCGGCGTTGGCGGCTATGCCGGGGATCCTGGGTATGTCCGGGATCTCCGCAGGTATGGGGGCGGTCATGCCCTCACGTTAAGCAAATCGGGCAAAAGGGGCGATGCGGGCTCCGCTGGACGGGTGACCTGACCTGACCCAGCCTGACCTAGGTACCGCCTGGGCCTTTCCCTAGCCCAGCCAGCCAGCCAGCCAGCCCGGCCAGCCCCTCCTGCCGCCCCCGCTACGCGCTACGCGGAAACCGCCGCCCCCGTCAGCGTCAGCAGTGTCGCCTCCGGCGGGCACGCGAACCGTACCGGGGTGTACCTGCTCGTCCCGCAGCCCGCCGACACGTGCATGTAGGACGTCCGCCCGGACTCCGCCTCCGTGTGCGTGGACAGGCCCTTCACCCGGTCGGTGTCCAGGTCGCAGTTGGTGACCAGGGCGCCGTAGAAGGGGATGCACAGCTGGCCGCCGTGCGTGTGGCCCGCCAGGATCAGGGGATAGCCGTCCGCGGTGAACGCGTCCAGCGTGCGCAGGTACGGCGCGTGCACGACGCCCAGCGAGACGTCGGCCGAGTCGGACGGACCGCCGGCCACGCGCGCGTACCGGTCACGCTTGACGTGCGGGTCGTCGAGCCCGGTCAGCTCGATCTCGTGGCCGTCGATCTTCAGCGAGCCCCGGGCGTTCGTCAGGTTCAGCCAGCCCGCGGCGTCGAACCCGTCGCGCAGTTCCTCCCACGGGTTGTGGACCACGTTCGTGGCGGGCGCGTTGCCGTTCAGCCCGTGCCGGCCCTGCGTCCTCTCGTACAGGTAGCGGGCCGGGTTGCGGAGTGTGGGCCCGTAGTAGTCGTTCGAGCCGAAGACGTACGCCCCCGGGAACTCCATCAGCGGGCCGAGGGCGTCCATGACCTCCGGTACGCCCTCGGGGTCGGAGAGGTTGTCCCCGGTGTTGATGACGAAGTCGGGGCGCAGCCCGGCCAGCGAACGCAGCCAGCGCTGCTTCTTGCGCTGGCCGCTCACCATGTGGATGTCGGAGACCTGGAGCACACGCAGGGGGCGCATCCCGGGGGGCAGCACCGGGATGGTCACCCGTCGAAGACGGAACGAGCGGGCTTCGAACCCCGCCGAGTAGAGCAGACCGGCGGCGCCAACCGCCGCAATTCCCAGGGGTACTCCGTATCGCGCGCGCATACGCCCATCGTGTCAGACCCCGGCCGCCCCGAACCCCGCGGGAGCCCGCCGGCCGGCCGGACCTAAATCCACGGGCGGCATTCGCACCACACCTGCGACAATCGCCCCATGACCACGCTCAAGTCGAAGCTGCAGGCAGACCTCAACGCCGCGATCAAGGAGCGCGACGAGCTCCGCTCCTCGACGCTCCGGCTGACCATCGCCGCCGTCCAGAAGGAGGAGGTCGCGGGTACGCAGAAGCGCGAACTCTCCGACGACGAGGTGCAGAAGGTGATCGCCAAGGAGGCGAAGAAGCGCCGCGAGGCGGCCGAGGCCTTCGCGCAGGGCGGTCGCGCCGAGTCGGCCGAGCGTGAGAAGGCGGAGGGCGTGGTCCTCGCCGAGTACCTGCCGAAGCAGCTCTCCGACGACGAGCTCCAGCAGATCGTCGCGCAGGCGGTCGAGGAGGCGAAGGCGGCCGGTGCGGAGGGCCCCCGGGCCATGGGCCAGGTCATGAAGATCGTGAACCCGAAGGTGGCCGGTCTGGCCGAGGGCGGCCGCGTCGCCGCCGCGGTCAAGAAGCTGCTCGCGGGCTGAAGCCGGGCTGAAGCCGGGACGAGCTCGGCCCGGGTTCTCAGCCCAGGCAGCCCAGGCACCCATGCAGCCCAGGCAACTCGGCGCCCTGACTGCCGTCGTGCGCCGCTGACCGACCGCCGCCGTACGCCGATGGGGGCGCCCCTGATCACACGGGGCGCCCCCATCGGCGTACGCGTACGGCTATGGGACCGGAACCGGCCTACGGCCAGGTGCCCCCGTCCCCGTTCCCTCCACCGTTGTTGCCGTTGTTGCCGCCGTCATTGCCGCCGATCGTCCACTCGTCCGGGAAGGAGAAGGTCGGCGTCGGGTTCTGGGGTTGACCGGGGCCGCCGTTGTCGCCGCCCCCATTGTCATTTCCCCGGTTCTCCCCGTTCCCGTTTCCGTTGCCGCCGTTGTCGCCGTCGCCCCGGCCGTCGTTGCCGTCGTCCCCGTTGTCCCCGTCGTCATGATCCTTGTCCTCCTTGGGATCAGGGATGTCGACGAGGTTGAAGCCCGGAGACTCCTTGCCCGACAGGGCGCCGGTCATGGCGTCCTTCCAGATCGGCCCCGGCACCGCGCCGCCGAAGACCTTCTCGTGCCACTGCCCGCCGATCGTGATGTTGACCATCTTGACCTTCTGGGTGGCACTGCCGACCCAGACCGCGCCGGACATGTTCGGCGTGTAGCCGACGAACCAGGCGTTCTTGCGGAAGTCCGTCGTACCGGTCTTGCCGGCGTTGGCGCGGTCGGTGAGACCGGCCTGCTGACCCGTACCGGAGTCGACCACACCGCTCAGCAGCGTGTTGATGGTGTCCGCGGTGGTCTCCGACATCGCGCGCGAGCACGAGGACTTCGGCACCGGCAGGGACTTCTTCTCACCGCCGAGCTGCTGGCTGATCGAGGCGATCGCGATCGGTGTGCAGTACGTGCCCCGGTTGGCGAAGGCGGCGTACGCGCTCGCCATGGTCAGCGGCGAGATACCGGTGGATCCGAGGGTCATCGACGCGGGCTGCTGCGGCAGCTTGGTGCCGTTGCCCTGCACGACGCCCAGCTTGTTGGTGATGTCCACCACCGGGCACATGCCGATGTCCTCGAGCATCTGCACGAAGTACGTGTTGACCGACAGCTCCATGGCCTTCTTCAGCGGGTACGGGCCGACCTCCGCCTCGTCCTCGTTCTCGACCTTGGCGTTGTCCGTGTTGCGCCAGGTCTTGCCGTTGCACGCCTGGACACTGTCGGGGTACGGCATCTCGTACGGCGCCGGATAGACCTGCGTGGGCTGCTTGCCGCCCTCCAGCGCCGCCGCGGCCAGGAACGGCTTGAACGTCGAACCGGTCGGGAAGCCGAAGTTCGAGCCGCCCATGGAGTGGTCGACCGAGTAGTTGATCTCGGTCTCGTTCTTCCCGTAGCCGTACGGCTTGGACTGGCCCATCGCGAGGATCTTGCCGGAGCCCGGCTCGACGAGCGTCGACGCCGCCGCGACCTTGTCCGTCTTGTTGACGTGGTTCTTGAGCGAGGCCTGGACCGACTTCTGCGCCTGCGGGTCGAGCGTCGTACGGATCGTCAGGCCGCCCTGGTTCCAGACCTTGGCCCGGGCCTTCTGGGTCTTGCCGAAGACCGGGTCGTTCAGGAAGACCTCGCGCACGTAGTCGCAGAAGAAGCTGGAGTCCTTGACGGCCGTGATGCAGCCGTTCTTCGGCTTGCTGATCCTCAGGCCGAGCGGCTTCGCCTTCGCCGCGGCGGCCTCCGCCCGCGTGATGTCGTGCACCTCGGCCATGCGCTGCAGCACCACGTTGCGCCGCTTGGTGGCCTCGGCCTCGTCGTTGACCGGGTCGTACCGGCTCGGCGACTGGACGATGCCCGCCAGGAGCGCGGCCTCCTGCAGTTCCAGGTCCTTGGCCGACTTGGAGAAGTAGCGCTGGGCGGCGGCCTCCACGCCGTAGGCCTGCTGCCCGAAGAACGTGATGTTCAGGTAGTTCTCGAGGATCTTCTTCTTGCCCAGCTCCTCCTCGACCTGGATCGCGAACTTCAGCTCGCGGACCTTGCGGCCCAGGGTCTGCTGGGTGGCCTGGGCGACCTTCGTCGGGTCGTTGCCGGCCTCCTCCACGAAGACGTTCTTCACGTACTGCTGCGTGAGCGTCGAGGCGCCCTCCGAGACGCCGCCGCTCTGCGCGTTCTTGTTGAGGGCGCGCAGGACGCCCTTGAGGTCGACCGCGCCGTGCTCGTAGAACCGCGAGTCCTCGATCGCGACGATCGCCTTCTGTATGTACGGCGACATGTCCTTCAGGTCGACCACCGTGCGGTCACGCGAGTAGACCGTGGCGATCTGGCCGCCCTGGTTGTCCAGGATCGTGGTGCGCTGGCTCAGCGGCGGCCGCTTCAGATTGGCCGGGATCTCGTCGAACCCCTCGACCGACCCCTTGGCCGCGAGACCGAGCGCGCCGAACGCCGGTACGGCGATCCCGGCCATGACGGCCCCCGCGAGCACACTGACACCGAGGAACTTGGCGGCCTGCTGCGTGGGAGACAGACCACCGCCCGAGCGCTTTTTTGGCATGAGGGCAGCCTACGTTCTCATTCGCCGGACACGCGTAAGGCATTGGCCTAAGCTGCTCTCAACTGTCACAGCAGTAGGGCTACGTATCAATACGTCCGGCGACCCCGAATCGTTTCGGACCTCACTCGACTTTTTTGTTGAGCACGTGCCCGGATACGCCGTATGTGTCACCTGGCGTCCGTTGTGACGCAACTCAATCGTCCTGGTCCGCCGGGAAAGTCACGTATGTCGTCGGGTCACTCCGTTGGGTGATCTGTCGCGTACCCATAGTCCATTCGGACCATTCAAGATTGGGCCCGAAGGGGCTGGTTGACTCTGCCCACCTTCCGTAACGTCCTCAACTGGCGGCGGTGAATATGCCGCTGCCGCCGTGGGGGAGCCTCGATTCGGGAGAGGACGGCGCCGGTATGGGCTGGGTAACCGACTGGAGTGCGCAGGCGGCCTGCCGCACTACCGATCCGGATGAACTGTTCGTGCAGGGAGCAGCGCAGAACAGGGCCAAGGCGGTGTGCACCGGATGTCCGGTGCGCACGGAGTGCCTGGCCGACGCGCTGGACAACCGCGTCGAGTTCGGCGTGTGGGGAGGAATGACGGAGCGGGAGCGCCGCGCACTGCTGCGCAGGCGACCGACCGTCACCTCTTGGCGCAGGCTGCTCGAAACCGCGCGTACCGAGTACGAGCGGGGGGCGGGGATCCTGCCCCTCGACGAGGAAGAGGTGTACGAGAACTACGCAGCGGTGGGCTGACCGGCCGGCCGCTTACCAGCCGCTGACCGGCTCCCTCGCAGGAGTGCGCGCGGTTTTGCGCAGGGGGTGTGCGCGGTCAGGGCCCCGTGGCCCACAGGGACTCCCTGTGGGACTCCCTTCGAGGCCCTCTGTGAGGCTCAGGAAGCTCCGGCCGGCGAGGTACCGGCCGCGAGCCGGTTCCCGATGTCCCGCAGCCCTGCCAGGTCGTGCACGTCGCCGGGCAGTGCGGCCACCTCCGCCACCGCCACCTCCGGATGGAGCGCGGCGAAGCGGTCACGTGTGCGCCGCTCGCGGGAGAGCAGCTGCATGCGCTCGGCGTGCAGCCTCAGCAGGCTTGCGGTGAGTTGTGCGACGGTGCGGTCGGCCGTCCCGGTCCCTGTCCCCGCTGTTCCTGTCTTCGCTTGTCCTGTCCGCGCTCCGGTTCCCTTCCCGGTTCCTTCGGCACTGGTCGTCCGGTCCGCGGCGGGGGAGCCTGCGTCGGAAGAGGGAGCCTCGGGAGTACTGGTCTCGGTGCTGGTCCCGGTAGCGGGTGTTTCTGAACTGCCGTGCGTGTCGGGAGAGTTACGAAGTCCAGCTTTCCCGTCCACCTGATCCACAATGCGGGCCTCAACAAGATTTTCCGCGGCGGCGAGCGCGCGCTCGGCGGACAGCTGGGTGGCACCGCTGCCGTGGACCCGGTTCAGCACGAGACCGGCGAGCGGCATGTCCTCGGCGGCCAGCCGCTCCACGAAGTAGGCCGCCTCACGCAGCGCGTCCCGCTCCGGGGCCGCGACGACCAGGAACGCCGTGCCGGGCGCTTGGAGCAGCTTGTACGTGGCGTCCGCGCGGGTGCGGAAGCCGCCGAAGGTGGTGTCCATGGCGGCCACGAACGTCTGTACGTCCTTGAGGAGCTGGCCGCCCAGCAGCTTGCCGAGGGTGCCGGTCATCATCGACATCCCGACGTTCAGGAACTTCATCCCGGCCCGGCCGCCCAGCTTCGCCGGCGCGGTCAGCAGCCGGATCAGCTTGCCGTCCAGGAACGACCCGAGCCGCTTCGGGGCGTCGAGGAAGTCGAGGGCCGAGCGCGAGGGCGGCGTGTCGACGATGATGAGGTCCCACTGGTCGCGCGCCCGCAGCTGCCCCAGCTTCTCCATCGCCATGTACTCCTGCGTGCCCGCGAAGCCCGCCGAGAGCGACTGGTAGAACGGGTTGTTCAGGATGGCGGCCGCCCGCTCGCGGTCCGCGTGCGCCTCCACGATCTCGTCGAAGGTGCGCTTCATGTCGAGCATCATCGCGTGCAGCTCGCCGCTCGCGGAGTCGTCGATGCCCTTCACCCGGCGCGGGGTGTTGTCCAGCGCGTCGATGCCCATGGACTGGGCGAGCCTGCGCGCCGGGTCGATGGTGAGGACGACCACCTTGCGGCCGCGTTCGGCGGCCCGCAGCCCCAGGGCCGCCGCGGTGGTGGTCTTGCCGACGCCGCCCGAACCGCAGCAGACCACGATGCGGGTCCCGGGGTCGTCGATCAGCGGGTCGACGCCGAGGACGACTGCGGCCTCGGCTGTAGCCGTAGCCGTAGCCGTAGCCGTAGCCGTAGTCGCAGCCGCAGTCGCCGAGTCGATCGTTCGGTCCGGGTCAGGCGTACGGGCGGGTTCGCGGCCGGCAGGTTCGCGGCCGGGGGCAGAATCGTTTGCGCGGGCCGGGTCCGGACTCATGAGATCCCTTGCTGACGCAGTTCCGTGGCGAGTTCGTGCAGGCCCGCGAGGTCCGTTCCCTCGGCGAGCAACGGCAGTTCGTGCAGGGGCAGACCCAGGTCCTGGAGGACGGCCCGCTGCTCGCGCTCCAGCGCGTACCGCTCGGCGTACTCGTGCGCCTGCTCCAGCAGCGGGTCCACCAGCCGCTCGGCGACCCCGCCGCGGCGCGCCCCGCCGAGACCGGCGGCCGACAGCGCCTTGGCGACGGCCGTGCGCGGCGCCTCGCGCGTGAACTCCAGGTCGGCCTCGTCGAGGATCGCGGGCCGCACCATGTTCACGATGGTCCGCCCCACCGGCAGCCGCGCGGCCCGCAGCTCCGCGATGCCGTCGGCGGTCTCCTGGACGGGCATCTCCTCGAGGAGCGTCACCAGGTGCACGGCGGTCTCGGGCGACTTCAGGACCCGCATGACGGCCTGTGCCTGGTTGTGTATCGGGCCGATCCTGGCGAGCCCGGCCACCTCGTCGTTCACGTTCAGGAAGCGGGTGATCCGGCCGGTCGGCGGCGCGTCCATCACCACGTGGTCGTACGCGAACCGCCCGCGCTTGTCCTTGCGGCGGACGGCCTCGCAGGCCTTCCCGGTCAGGAGCACGTCCCGCAGGCCCGGCGCGATGGTGGTCGCGAAGTCTATGGCGCCCAGTTTCTTCAGGGCGCGGCCTGCGCCGCCGAGTTTGTAGAACATCTGGAGGTAGTCCAGGAGGGCCAGCTCGGGGTCGATGGCGAGCGCGTACACCTCCCCGCCACCGGGAGCGACGGCGATCCTCCGCTCCTCGTAGGGCAGCGCCTCCGTCTCGAAGAGCTGCGCGATGCCCTGTCTGCCCTCGACCTCGACCAGAAGGGTGCGCCTGCCCCCGGTCGCGAGGGCGAGCGCGAGTGCTGCGGCGACCGTGGTCTTTCCGGTACCGCCCTTGCCGCTGACGACCTGAAGCCTGCTCACGTCTTCGAGCCTAATTCCTCACTCGGTGTCGCGGTGGCCGTGGGTGGGGTTGTGGCGCCCGTGACCACGTATCCCTGGTCCGTGACCATGCATCCCCCCGGTCCGCGGCCACGAACCCACCGGTCTGCGGCCACGAACCCCTCGGCCCTGCCACGCATACGGGTGCCCACGGAGCGCGCCGCCCAGTCATCGGGCGGCCGGTGCCGGTCACCGGGCGGCCGGTGCCCGTCGCCGGGTGGCCGGTGCCCAGGAGGGGCGTGCCTCGTCAGCGGATACAGTCGCTCTCATGACCAAGTGGGAATACGCAACCGTGCCTCTGCTCGTCCACGCCACGAAGCAGATTCTGGACACCTGGGGCGAGGACGGCTGGGAGCTCGTCCAGGTGGTGCCCGGGCCGAACAACCCCGAGCAGCTCGTCGCCTACCTGAAGCGGGAGAAGGCCGCGTGAGCGCTGTCGAGGCCAAGCTGGCGGAGCTGGGACTGACCCTGCCGGGCGTCGTGCCCCCGCTGGCCGCCTACAAGCCGGCGGTGCAGTCGGGCGTGTACGTGTACACGTCCGGCCAGCTCCCGATGGTGGACGGCAAGCTTCCGCTCACCGGCAAGGTGGGCGCGGAGGTCACGCCGGAGGAGGCCAGGGAACTGGCCCGCACCTGCGCGCTGAACGCCCTCGCGGCGGTCAAGTCGGTCGCGGGTGACCTCGACCGCATCGCGCGCGTGGTGAAGGTCGTCGGATTCGTCGCCTCGGCCGCCGACTTCACCGGCCAGCCCGCCGTGCTGAACGGCGCGAGCGAGCTGCTGGGCGAGGTCCTGGGGGACAAGGGCGTGCACGCGCGCAGCGCGGTCGGCGTGGCGGTCCTGCCGCTCGACGCACCCGTGGAGGTCGAGATCCAGGTGGAGCTGACCCAGGCGTAGGCAGCCGGCTCAAGCGTGGGCAGGCGACTCGGGCGTGGACAGCCGGCTCGGGCGTAGGCAGGCGTGCGCCCGCCGGCGTCCGCTCGCGGGGGGCGTCTCGTCGGCTCCCGCGGGAGGCCGGCGCACAGACGGGCCTCCCCAGGGACGCGATGGACGGGCCTCCCCGGGGACGCGATGGTTGCCTCTCGAACATCAGCTCACTCCGGGATAGCCTCCGCCCATGGCGAACGGTCAGTGGTACCCCCCGGAGTGGCCCGAGAGGATCCGCGCACTCGCGGACGGCACGCTCACACCGGTCGCCCCCAGGCGGGCGGCCACCGTCATGCTCCTCAAGGACACCGCGTCCGCCCCCGTCGTGCACATGCTGCGCAGACGCGCCTCCATGGCCTTCGCCGGAGGCGCGTACGCGTATCCCGGCGGAGGCGTGGACCCGAGGGACGACGACCGTCACGTGCGCTGGGCGGGCCCCACGCGCGCGTGGTGGGCGTCCCGGCTCGACGTCGACGAGGACTCCGCCCAGGCGATCGTCTGCGCGGCGGTCCGCGAGACGTACGAGGAGGCGGGCGTCCTGCTCGCGGGCCCGACGCCGGACACGGTGGTCGGCGACACCACCGGGGACGACTGGGAGACCGACCGGGCCGCCCTGGTCGCCCGCGACCTGTCCTTCGCCGAGTTCCTGGACCGCCGAGGGCTCGTCCTGCGCTCCGACCTGCTGGGCGCCTGGACGCGCTGGATCACCCCGGAGTTCGAGCCCCGCCGCTACGACACCTGGTTCTTCGTGGCGGCCCTCCCCGAGGGGCAGCGCACCCGCAACGCGTCCACGGAGGCCGACCGCACCGTCTGGATCCGCCCCGCGGAGGCGATGGACGGGTACGAGAGGGGCGAGCTCCTGATGATGCCGCCCACCATCGCGACCCTGCGCCAGATCGGCGCGTACGCGAGCGCCGCCGAGGCCCTGGCGGCGGCACCCGGGCGGGACCTGACACCGGTCCTGGCCCAGGCCCGGCTGGAGGGCGGCGAGCTGGTCCTCAGCTGGCCGGGCCACGACGAGTTCACCAAGCACATCCCGACCGGTGGAGCCCCCGCATGACCGACGCCGCAGCCCTTCCCGGCCAGCCACGGGGCGGGGTGTTCTCCGGCCCCGCCACCCCGCGCGCCGTCAACGTCCTCGCCCCGAACGCCTCCGCGATGACCCTGGACGGCACGAACACCTGGATCGTGGCCGAGCCCGACTCCGAACTGGCGGTGGTGATCGATCCGGGCCCCCTGGACGACGTACACCTGCGGAACGTCGTGGACACGGCCGAGAAGGCCGGCAGGCGGATCGCCCTGACCCTGCTGACGCACGGGCACCCGGACCACGCCGAGGGCGCGGCGCGGTTCGCGGAACTCACGGGGACGAAGGTGCGGGCGCTCGACCCGGCGCTGCGGCTCGGTGACGAGGGGCTGGCCGCCGGGAACGTGATCACCGTGGGCGGGCTGGAACTGGTGGTCGTACCGACACCCGGCCACACCGCCGACTCGCTCTGCTTCCATCTGCCCGCCGACCGGGCCGTGCTGACCGGCGACACGATCCTGGGCCGGGGCACCACGGTCGTGGCCCACCCCGACGGGCGCCTGGGCGACTACCTGGACTCGCTGCGGCGGCTGAGGTCCCTGGCGGTCGACGACGGCGTGCACACGGTCCTGCCGGGCCACGGGCCCGTCCTGGAGGACGCGCAGGGCGTCGTCGAGTTCTACCTCGCCCACCGGGCCCACCGCCTCGCCCAGGTCGAGACGGCCGCCGAGGACGGCTGCACGGACCCGTCCCAGGTCGTCGCGCACGTGTACGCGGACGTCGACCGCTCCCTGTGGCCGGCGGCGGAACTGTCGGTACGGGCCCAGCTGGACTACCTCCGGGAGCACGGGCTCATCGGCCGGGAGTGAGACGCGCCGAGCACCCACGACGCACCCACGACGAATCCAGGACGAACCCACCACGAGAAGGGCCCCGCCGTGTGACGGGGCCCTTCCTCAAATGTCCCGAAGACGTGCTGTACGGCTAGCGCGAGCGCTTCGCGAGGCGTTCCACGTCCAGCAGGATCACCGCGCGCGCCTCCAGGCGGAGCCAGCCGCGGCCCGCGAAGTCCGCGAGTGCCTTGTTGACCGTCTCGCGGGAGGCGCCGACCAGCTGGGCCAGCTCTTCCTGCGTCAGGTCGTGCACGACGTGGATGCCCTCCTCGGACTGCACGCCGAAGCGGCGCGAGAGGTCCAGGAGCGCACGGGCCACCCGGCCCGGCACGTCGGAGAAGACCAGGTCCGACATCTGGTCGTTGGTCTTGCGCAGTCGGCGGGCGACGGCGCGCAGCAGGGCGGCGGCCACCTCGGGCCGCGCGTTCAACCAGGGCTGGAGGTCGCCGTGGCCGAGGCCCAGCAGCTTCACCTCGGTCAGCGCGGAGGCGGTCGCCGTGCGCGGACCCGGGTCGAACAGCGACAGCTCACCGATGAGCTCGCCGGGGCCGAGGACCGCCAGCATGTTCTCGCGGCCGTCGGGGGATGTGCGGTGCAGCTTCACCTTGCCCTCGGTGACCACGTAGAGGCGGTCTCCGGGGTCGCCTTCGTGAAAGAGCGCGTCGCCGCGTGCGAGGGTCACCTCACTCATGGAGGCGCGGAGCTCCGCGGCCTGCTCGTCATCGAGCGCCGCGAAGAGCGGGGCGCGCCGCAGAACGTCGTCCACGAGTTCTCTCCTTGTCGACCTGCTCAGGGGATCTTGTTCCCGGTGTATCAGGGGTCCGTGTTCCCCGTTTTGCTGGACGGTCCAAACAGTGTGATCAGTCACAAGTCTGCCGCACCGGCGTGTCCGGCAGTGCGGCAGGGGGCCAATCGGAGGCTGATCCATGGTGGTCGGGGCAGATGTGGGCGGTGGGCTTTAGGCTGGCCGGGTGTCCAAATCGCCGGTGAGAGCACAGGCCAAGGGGGCTGGGAGCGTGGGTGTACGTCGCGATTCCGCTGTGGGCGAACAGGACTCCGGTGGAGCGAAGAAAACGACAAAACCGGCAGCGTCGGGGCCGGTGAGAAGCGCGGCCGGGGCCGCCGGGCAGGCCGTGGGAGCCGCTGCCTCGGAGATGGCCGCGGCGGCGAAGAAGGTGGCGGTCGCCAAGAAGGCGGCCGCGGCGAAGAGGACGGCGCGGAAGGCTGCGCCGGCCGAGGCGGCCTCCAAGAAGACTGCCTCCAGGAAGACAGCTGCCGGGAAGACGGCTGCCAGGAAAACCGCCTCCAAAAAGGCCGCGCCCGCCGGAAGGTCGGCTTCGGCTGCGAAAGTCGGGGCAACAGCGAAGAAGGCCGCCTCGGCCGTGAGGGCTACGCCCATGTCCGCGTCTGCGTCCGCGTCCGCGAGGAAGGCTGTGTCCGTCAGGGCGCCCTCCAAGAAGCCTGCGGCAGCCGAGAAGGCCGCGGTCGGCAGGAAGCCTGTGGCCGCCGCAGGGAAGGGCGCGCTCAGCGAAAGGGCGGCGTCGGCCGTGCGGTCCGCGTCCGCGTCCGCCAAGAGGGCCACACCTGCGAAGGCAGCCGCCGGCAGGGCTGGGCCCGCGAAAACATCCGCTCCCGCCGAGGGAACCCCACCGGCTGAGAAGCCCCCGTCCGCCAGGAAAGCCGTGCCCGCGAAGAAAACCGTGTCCACCGAGAACGCCGTGCCCGCCACGAAGGGCGCGTCCGCCAAGAAGACGGCGCCCGTGAAGAAGGCTGCGGCAGCCAAGAAGACGGCGGCGGCCAAGAAGGCCGCGCCCGCCGAGGTCGCCCCCGTCGCCCCGCCCCGGAACGAGTCGCACACCGCTCTCGTCCGGCGGGCCCGGCGCATCAACCGGGAACTCGGCGAGGTGTACCCGTACGCCCATCCGGAGCTGGACTTCGAGAACCCCTTCCAGTTGGTGGTCGCCACCGTCCTGTCGGCGCAGACGACCGATCTGAGGGTCAACCAGACGACACCGGCGCTCTTCGCGAAGTACCCCACGCCCGAGGACCTGGCGGCGGCGGACCCGGAGGAGGTCGAGGAGATCCTCCGGCCCACCGGGTTCTTCCGGGCCAAGACCAAGTCGGTGATGGGCCTCTCCAAGGTCCTGCGGGACGACTTCGGCGGCGAGGTCCCGGGCCGCCTCGAGGATCTGGTCAAGCTGCCCGGCGTCGGCCGCAAGACCGCCTTCGTGGTCCTCGGGAACGCCTTCGGACGCCCCGGCATCACCGTGGACACCCACTTCCAGCGGCTCGTACGGCGCTGGAAGTGGACCGCGGAGAAGGAGCCCGAGAAGATCGAGGCGGCTGTCGCCGAGCTCTTCCCGAAGAGCGACTGGACGATGCTGTCGCACCACGTGATCTTCCACGGCCGCCGTATCTGCCACGCCCGCAGGCCCGCCTGCGGCGCCTGTCCCATCGCCCCGCTCTGCCCGGCGTACGGGGAGGGCGAGACGGACCCGGAGAAGGCGAAGAAGCTCCTGAAGTACGAGAAGGGCGGCTTCCCGGGCCAGCGCCTCAACCCCCCGCAGTCCTACCTGGACGCCGGCGGCATCCCGGCCCCGCCCCTCGGAGCGACCGCGCCCGACGTCTCCGCGCCCGGTTCACCCGCGCGGGGCACCGGATGACGGAACGAATCACGGCGCCGCGGGCGTTGAGAGCAGATGAACGGGGGTGGCGATGACGCACGCGAGCCACACGCACGACATGCAGGACACGCACGACATGCACGACACGCACGACACGCGGGACGGCGGCCCGGCCCTGACCACGGCCGGGCTGCCCGGCTGGCTGGACCCGGTGGTGCGCGCCGTCGAGACGGTCCAGCCCCGCCAGCTGAGCCGCTTCCTGCCGCCGGAGGACGGCGCGGGACGCCAGTCGGCCGTGCTGATCCTCTTCGGGGAGGGCGAGCGCGGCCCGGAGCTGTTGCTCATGGAGCGGGCCACGTCGCTGAGGTCGCACGCCGGACAGCCCGCCTTCCCCGGCGGCGCCCTCGACCCCGAGGACGGCGACCCGGCGACCGACGGACCCCTGCGGGCCGCCCTGCGCGAGGCGCAGGAGGAGACCGGGCTCGACCCCCGGGGAGTGCAGCTCTTCGGCGTGCTCCCGAAGCTCTACATTCCGGTGAGCGGCTTCGTGGTCACCCCGGTCCTCGGCTGGTGGCGCGAGCCGACACCGGTCGGCGCGGTCGATCCGGCCGAGACCGCGCGGGTCTTCACCGTCCCCGTGGCGGATCTCACGGACCCCGCCAACCGCGTGACGGCGGTCCACCCCCGGGGCCACACGGGTCCGGCATTTCTGGTCGAATCGGCCCTGGTGTGGGGCTTCACGGCCGGAATCATCGACCGCCTGCTGCACTACGCGAACTGGGAACGCCCCTGGGACGGCGACAAGCAGGTCCCGCTCGACTGGCGCGCATGACAGGGTGGCACCTGCGCTGTGTCCTGCCGGGGGGCTCCGTGTCCCCCTGCCGCCGTACGGCGGGCCGGCCCCCGGGTCAGGACGTGGCTACCGCAAAGTGACGAGGCGAGGCTCGAAGCAGTGAACGTGCTGGACATCCTGTTGCTGGTCGCCGCCGTGTGGTTCGCGATCGTGGGCTATCGCCAGGGTTTCGTCGTCGGCATCCTGTCGGTGATCGGCTTCCTCGGCGGCGGCCTCGTCGCCGTCTACCTCCTGCCCGTCGTCTGGGACGCGGTGACCGACGACGCGAAGGTGGGGACGACCGCCGCCGTCGTCGCCGTGATCGTGGTGATCGTCTGCGCCTCGGTCGGCCAGGCCCTCACGACTCACCTCGGCAACAAGCTGCGCCGGTACATCACCTGGTCCCCGGCCCGCGCCCTGGACGCCACGGGCGGCGCCCTCGTCAACGTCGTGGCGATGCTCCTCGTCGCCTGGCTGATCGGATCCGCCCTCGCCGGTACGACGCTGCCGACGCTCGGCAGGGAGGTCCGCGAGTCCAAGGTGCTGCACGGGGTGGCGGGGACGCTGCCCGCCCAGGCCGACATCTGGTTCGCGGACTTCTCCAAGGTCCTCGCGCAGAACGGCTTCCCGCAGGTCTTCAGCCCCTTCTCGGACGAGCAGATCGACAAGGTGGACGACCCGGACCCGGCCCTCGCGACCAGCCCGGTCGCCGCCCGCGCCCAGCGCTCCATCGTCAAGGTCACCGGCACCGCGCAGAGCTGCGGCAAGGTCATCGAGGGCACCGGCTTCGTCTTCGGACAGCGCCGTGTGATGACCAACGCCCATGTGGTGGGCGGCGTGGACGAGCCCTACGTCCAGATAGGCGGCGAGGGCGAGCGGCACGCCGCGAAGGTCGTGCTCTACGACTGGGAGCGCGACATCGCCGTACTCGACGTGCCCGACCTGCGCGCGCCCGTCCTGCAGTTCGCCGGCCGCGAGGCGGTCAGGGGGGACGGCGCGATCGTCGCGGGCTTCCCGGAGAACGGCTCGTACACGGTCAACGCGGCGCGGGTGCGCGGTCCCATCACCGCCAACGGACCGGACATCTACCACCGGGGCACCGTGCGGCGGGAGGTGTACTCGCTCTTCGCGACCGTGCGCCAGGGCAACTCCGGCGGTCCCCTGCTCACCCCGGACGGCAAGGTGTACGGAGTGGTGTTCGCGAAGTCCCTCGACGACCCCGAGACCGGTTACGCGCTCACCGTGGACGAGGTCCGGGAGGACATCACCAAGGGCCGTACCGCCAACCAGCAGGTGGACAGCGACAGTTGCGCGCTCTAGGACCCCGCCCGACGGACACGGCTGAGCACCGCCCTCATTGTCGTGCGAGCACCGGTCCTTGCAGTGCGGGCGGCTCCGAAGGCCGTACGGGCGGCGGTTCCTGGGCGGTTCAGCTGCGCGGATGACGCAGGCGCGCCGAGACCCAGCGGGCCCGGCGCCGCAGAATGCGCGGAATTCCCAATCGGGGATCGGTGCCCTGCAACTGCGGAGTGCCCCTCTGGTGGGAGCTCAGCCCGCCGATCGAGCGGCGGTTGCGTGTGGCGTCACTGTAGTCGTGCGTCCAGCCCATACACCGACGTCTGCCCCTGCCCCAAGGTCGATAACCGCTCCCACGCCCCCCAATTGGCCTATGCGCCGGGCAATTGGCGTTCGTAGAACAGGCGTTCCAGAGGCCTGTGTGACGCGTGGTGCGAGGAGCGGCACGGACAGCCGCCGGACCTGCGGTGCGGGGGTCCCGGCGGCCCGGTGCGCGGGCCTCAGCGGTCCGGCTCGGGGTCCTTCAACCAGTTCACCAGCTCCGTGGAGAACGCCACCGGATCCTCCTCGTGCGGAAAGTGCCCGAGTCCGTCGAACAACCGCCAGCGGTACGGCGCTTCGACGTACTCGCCGGACCCCGCCGCGCTGCGCGTACGCATCACCGGGTCGAGCGAGCCGTGCAGGTGCAGCGTCGGCACCCGCACCGGCCGCTTCATGCGCCGGTTGAATTGGATGCCGTCGGGACGGGCCATCGAGCGGACCATCCACCGGTACGGCTCGACCGAGCAGTGCGCCGTCGAGGGGATGAGCATCGCCCGCCGGTACGTCTCCACGACGTCGTCCTCCGGCAGCCGCGGCCCCGACCAGTCCCGGATGAGCCGGCCGACCAGCGCGCCCTCGTCGGCGATCAGCCGGCGCTCCGGGATCCAGGGCCGCTGGAAGCCCCAGACGTACGAACCGGCTGCGGTCTGCTTCCGGTCCGACAGCATCGCCGAGCGCCAGCGCCGGGGGTGCGGCATCGAGGAGACCACGAGCCGGCGCACCAGCTTGGGACGCATCACGGCCGCCGTCCACGCCAGGTAGCCGCCCAGGTCGTGGCCGACCAGCGCGGCGTCGGGCTCGCCGAGGGAGCGGACGACCCCGGTGATGTCCAGCGCGAGGTTCGCCGGGTCGTAGCCGCGCGGGGTGCGGTCGCTGCCCCCGACGCCGCGCAGGTCCATGGCGACCGCGCGGAAGCCCGCCTCGGAGAGCGCCACCAGCTGGTGCCGCCAGGTCCACCAGAACTGCGGGAAACCGTGCAGCAGCAGGACCAGCGGTCCGTCACCCATCTCGGCGATGTGGAAGCGCGCGCCGTTCGCGGCGACGTTCCGGTGGATCACCTCTTTCGCGCCGGGCACGTCGAGCCGTACGACAGAGGTGGGTTGCGCCGATGATGGAGCGGAATCCGTCATGAGGACGAGCGTGCCACAGCCTCGGCTCCGTCACCGACCCGGTCCAGCGGGGCCGCCTCCCGGGGGTGGGGCTTCACGTTCTGCAGTACGGCCGCCGATTCCTTGACCGAGGCCGCGGTCTTCTGCGGGCCCTTGCCCTTCTTGGCCTTCTTCGCGAAGACCACGCCGATCAGCGCGAGCACCGCGGCGACCAGCACGTTCGCGGCGAACGACAGCAGGAAGCAGACGGCCATGTTCCAGCCGCTCCAGGTGCGGATGCCGTACGCCAGTGCGAAGCTCAGCATCGGCAGGGAGAAGATCAGCACGGCACCGGCCGCGCTGAACGCGCCGCCGCCGACCGCTCCCTTCTTGACGTCCCGCTTGAGCTGCGCCTTCGCCAGCGCGATCTCGTCATGCACCAGTGCGGACAGCTCGGTCGTCGCCGAGGCGACCAGCTGGCCGATGCTGCGTTCGGCGCCGACCGGGCTGCCGTCGGGTGCGCTCATCGCGTTCTCCCTGTTGTCTTGTCGCCGTTGTCTTGCTCGTCTTTGGTTCGGCGCAGTGGGCGTCTTGGGTACGGGCCGTACGTTTCGGACCGTGTGTGTCAGATCATGCCGGACCGTCGTGCTCCACGCCTGCCCCGCCCGTCACTTCGGCAAGCCTTCGGTGTTCGGCGGCCTTGCGCTCGTAGATCTCGGCCATGCGCAGGTGGTAGGCCGGGTCGCCCTGCTCGTACACGTCGGGGACGCCGGAGTGGTCCTCGTCGCGCTCCTCTTCCTCCCAGAGTCCGCGGTACCTGCTGTTGCGGATCTTCAGCAGCACGCCCGACAGGACGGTCGCGATCAGGGAGCCCGTCAGGACGGCGGCCTTCACGCTGTCGGTGAGCGCCGGGTCGCCGGTGAAGGCGAGCTCGCCGATGAGCAGCGACACGGTGAAGCCGATGCCGGCGAGCGAGGCCACCGCGAAGACGTCCGGCCAGGCGAGGTCGTCGGAGAGCGACGCCCTGGTGAAGCGGACCGTCAGCCACGTACCGCCGAAGATCCCGACCGCCTTGCCGACGACGAGTCCGAGCACCACGCCGAGGGTCTCCGGCTGCGTGAACACGTCCCCGAGTGCACCGCCCGACACTGCGACCCCGGCGCTGAACAGCGCGAACAGCGGTACGGCGAGACCCGCCGACAGCGGGTGCACGAGGTGTTCGACGTGCTCGCCGGGTGACCGCTCCTCGCCCTCGCGGGTGGTGCAGCGCAGCATCAGGCCCATCGCGACGCCGGCGACGGTGGCGTGGACGCCGCTGTTGTACATCAGGCCCCAGACGACCAGGGCGAGCGGCACGTACACGTACCAGCCGCGGACGCCCTTCCTGAGCAGCAGCCAGAAGACGACGAGGCCGGCGACGGCGCTGCCGAGCGCGGCGAAGTCCAGGTCGTCGGTGAAGAAGACCGCGATGATCAGGATCGCGAAGAGGTCGTCGACGACGGCGAGGGTGAGCAGGAAGGCGCGCAGGGCGCTCGGCAGCGAGGTGCCGAGGACGGCGAGGACGGCGAGCGCGAACGCGATGTCGGTCGCGGTGGGCACGGCCCAGCCGGCGAGCGAGCCGCCGCCGGTGACGTTGACCAGGGTGTAGACCAGCGCGGGGACGGCCATCCCGCAGAGTGCGGCGACGACGGGGAGCGCGGCGGCCCGCGGGTCCTTGAGATCACCGGCGACCAGCTCGCGCTTGAGTTCGATGCCGGCGACGAAGAAGAAGACCGCGAGGAGTCCGTCGGCGGCCCAGTGCTGGACGGAGAGGTCCAGACCGAGAGCGGCGGGCCCGAAGTGGAAGTCCCGGACGGACTCGTAACTCTCCCGGACCGGGGTGTTCGCCCAGATCAGCGCGGCGACGGCGGCGAGGAGCAGGAGGATGCCGCCGACCGTCTCGGTGCGCAGCGCGTCCGTGACCGAGTTCCGTTCGGGCAGCGAGAGCCGTCCGAGGACTCTGCGGTCCTTGGCGCCCCGGTGGTCGGGTGCGCGGTGGTCCGGCGCGGGGGAGGGAGAGGAAGGGGTGGGCGCGGGCACGAGGTCGACCTCCGGTCGGTGGGCAGGACTGATCGCATGCCGACCAGACTTCCCGGCGCACCTATGGAGGTTCCGGGCCGTTCGGAGCCCGGACTTCTTTTGTCGTGCGGTGACGCGTGTTGACGTCTTCCGCAGCCTACCCGCGAAGGGGCGGGGGCGCCCGGCGTGTGCGCCGCCGGGTGTCCCCGCCCCTTCGCGTCCGTACGCGATCCGCGTCAGTCCTCGCTGGGCGCCGCCGGAAGCTTGGTCTGGATGAGGTCCATGACCGTGCTGTCGGTCAGCGTGGTGACGTCACCCAGCCGGCGGTTCTCCGCGACGTCACGGAGCAGCCTGCGCATGATCTTGCCGGAGCGGGTCTTGGGCAGTTCGGCCACCGGCAGGATCCGCTTCGGCTTGGCGATCGGGCCGAGCACCTTGCCGACATGGTCGCGCAGCTCGCCCACCAGGGTCTCGGTCTCCGACGCCGAACCGCGCAGGATCACGAACGCCACGATCGCCTGGCCGGTCGTGTCGTCGGCCGCGCCCACGACGGCCGCCTCGGCGACCGACGGGTGCGAGACGAGCGCCGACTCGACCTCGGTGGTCGAGATGTTGTGCCCGGACACGAGCATCACGTCGTCGACCCGGCCGAGCAGCCAGATGTCGCCGTCCTCGTCCTTCTTGGCGCCGTCGCCCGCGAAGTACTTGCCCTCGAAGCGCGACCAGTAGGTGTCGATGAACCGCTGGTCGTCGCCCCAGATGGTGCGCAGCATCGACGGCCACGGCTCGGTCAGCACCAGGTAACCGCCGCCGCCGTCCGGGACCTCCCGCGCCTCGTCGTCGACGACCGTCGCCGAGATTCCCGGCAGCGCCCGCTGCGCGGACCCCGGCTTGGTCTCGGTCACGCCCGGCAGCGGCGAGATCATCATCGCGCCGGTCTCGGTCTGCCACCAGGTGTCCACGATCGGGGTGCGGTCGCCGCCGATGTGCTTGCGGTACCAGATCCACGCCTCGGGGTTGATCGGCTCACCGACCGAGCCGAGCACGCGCAGGCTCGACAGGTCGAACTTCGCGGGGATGTCGTCGCCCCACTTCATGAACGTCCGGATGGCCGTCGGCGCCGTGTAGAGGATCGTCACGCCGTACTTCTGGACGATCTCCCAGAAGCGCCCCTGGTGCGGGGTGTCGGGCGTGCCCTCGTACATGACCTGGGTCGCGCCGTTCGCCAGCGGGCCGTACGTGATGTACGAGTGCCCGGTGACCCAGCCGATGTCGGCCGTGCACCAGTAGACGTCGGTCTCCGGCTTGAGGTCGAAGACCGAGTGGTGCGTGTACGCGGCCTGGGTGAGGTAGCCGCCGGAGGTGTGCAGGATGCCCTTCGGCTTGCCCGTCGTCCCCGAGGTGTAGAGGATGAACAGCGGGTGCTCGGCGTCGAACGCCTCGGGCGTGTGCTCGGCGGACTGCGCGGCCGTGATCTCGTGCCACCAGACGTCGCGGCCCTCGGTCCACGCGACCTCCTGGCCCGTACGCCGCACGACGAGCACCTTCTCCACGCCGTCGACCCGGGAGACCGCCTCGTCGACGGCCGGCTTGAGCGCGGCGGGCTTGCCGCGGCGGTAGCCGCCGTCCGAGGTGATGACCAGCTTGGCGTCGGCGTCCTGGATGCGGGTGGCGATGGCGTCGGCGGAGAAGCCGCCGAAGACCACGGAGTGCGCGGCGCCGATGCGGGCGCAGGCCAGCATCGCGACGACGGCCTCGGGGATCATCGGCAGGTAGACGGCGACCCGGTCGCCCTTCTGGACGCCCAGCTCGGTGAGGGCGTTGGCGGCCCTGGAGACCTCGTCCTTGAGCTCGGCGTAGGTGATGGCGCGGCCGTCACCGGGCTCGCCCTCGAAGTGGATCGCCACGCGGTCGCCGTGGCCGGCCTCGACGTGCCGGTCCACGCAGTTGTAGGCGACGTTGAGCTTTCCGTCCTTGAACCACTTCGCGAACGGGGGGTTCGACCAGTCCAGTGTCTCGGTCGGCTCGGTGGCCCAGGTCAGGCGGCGGGCCTGCTCGGCCCAGAAGCCGAGTCTGTCGGCCTTGGCCTGTTCGTACGCCTCCGCGGTGACGTTGGCGTGCGCGGCCAGGTCGGCGGGCGGCGCGAACCTGCGCTCTTCCTTGAGCAGGTTGGAGAGGGAAGACGGCTCACTCATGCTTCCCCCTCCTCCCTCTGCCGGCCGGCCAGGCTTTCGTTGCTCACGACATCTCCCTTTCCCAGGGTGTCCGTTGTGTCCCAGGCCACAGCTCATCAGACGTGGACCCCTGGTGACAAGGGTCGTCCGAGAATTGGTTTAGACCTGTGTCCGGATCATGTGCCCGGGATCCTGTGTGCGTGTGGCCTGCCCGCGGACACGGGCGGCCACACGTTCTCACGGACGGGGGAGGGGAGCGGTTCAGGCCGGGGGCTCAGGCGGGAGCGTCGTGCAGGGCCGTCGCCGCGACCCGGTCGAAGAACTCGCCCTCCCCGGCGTCGCGGGACGTGGCCTCCGTGAGGAGGTAGGCCTGGGCCTCTCCCACGTGGAAGTACATCCCGTGCAGCTCGAGCGCGCCCTGCTCCAGCGCGCGGGCCACCGACCCGTGCGCCTTCAGGTGCTCCAGCTGCTGCACGACGTTGGTGAGGCAGAGCTGCTCGGTGGCGTCGGCGGGCGCCCGCCCGGCGATCCGCGTCCCGGGCCGGTCCTTGGCGGCCATCAGCTCCACGCTGGGCAGTCCGTGCCGCAGCCACCGCTTGAGCGGCGTCCGCGCACCGCCCGGCTCGGTGTTCATCAGCGCCTGCATCGCCCCGCAGCCGGAGTGCCCGCACACGGTGATGGACCGCACCTGCAGCACCTCCACCGCGTACTCGATCGCCGCGGCCACCGAGTCGTCGCCGCTCTCCTCGCCGGGCGGCGGTACGAGATTGCCGACATTGCGGACCACGAAGAGGTCGCCCGGGCCGCTCGAAGTGATCATTGACGTGACGAGCCGGGAGTCGGCGCAGGTCAGGAAGAGCTGGGAGGGCCGCTGCCCCTCCCGCGCGAGCCGGGCCAGCTCACCGCGGACCAGCGGCGCGGTGTTGCGCTGGAACGAGCTGATGCCGCTCGCCAGCTGGTGCCCGCTGCGGCGTCCGCCGGGCGGCGGTGTCTCGGGGCTCTCGCAGTGGTGGTTGCGCCAGGGGGTCCAGGGCCCGCAGTGGCAGTGCGAGGCCTGCCCGTGGCCGTCCCGGGTGTGCGGTTCCGCGAGCCGTGCTCCGGTGCGTCCGGTCAGCTCGACGGAGCCGCCCCGGCCGGTGTGCGCGCTCTGCCAGTCGTGCAGCGACTCGTAGGCCGCGTGGTCCATGAACGAGCCGTCCAGCTCGACCACCGCGTCGGCCCCCGGGGGAACCAGGTGCAGGGCCCGGCTGAGCCGGGGCACGGCCAGGAACGTCAGTTGCCCGCGCACCCGGACGTGATGGACGCCGTCCGGGGCCACCTCGCAGGTGATGCGGGTACGGGTGAGGCGGTGCAGGGCGACGCCGACGGCCACGGCGATCCCGAGCGCGACGCCTTCCAGGACGCCGAGGACGACGACGCCGAGGGTGGTGACGGCGTACACCAGTACTTCCCGGTGGCGGGTGACCGTGCGGATGTGGTGCAGGGACACCATCTGGATGCCGACGGCCATCACCAGGGAGGCCAGTGCGGCCAGGGGGATCAGCTCCAGGAGCGGGACCATCAGCAACGCGGCCACCACCACCCAGACGCCGTGCAGCATCGTGGAGTTGCGGCTCACCGCGCCCGCCTGCACATTCGCCGAACTGCGCACGGCCACGCCCGCGACGGGGAGTCCGCCGAGCGTCCCGGAGACGATGTTGGCGGCGCCCTGGCCGAGCAGCTCGCGGTCGAGGTCGGAGCGGCCCTGCTGGACCGGCCGTCCGGCCGTGAGCTTGTCCACGGCGACGGCGCCCAGCAGCGACTGGACACTGCACACCAGCGTGGTGGTGAGCACGGCGGCGGCGAGCCCGAGCGCCGGCCCCTCGGGCAGCCCGGCCAGCGCGTGGCTGCGCCAGGACGGCAGGTCGACCTTGGGCAGGGTCAGCCCGGCGAGGGCCGCCGTCACGGTGGCCGCGGCGACGGCGACGAGGGCGGCCGGAACGGTGCGCAGCATCCGCCCCGTGCGGCCCGGCAGCCGGGGCCAGGTCAGCAGGAGGGCCAGCGTCAGGGCGCTCATCGCGAGCGCCGCGACCTGCGGATGTGCCAACTGGGCGGGCAGCTCCAGGATGTTGGCGACGACCGAACTGCTGGGGGAGCCGCCCAGCACGATGTGCAGCTGGGCGACGGCGATGGTGATGCCGATGCCGGCCAGCATGCCGTGCACGATCGCCGGGCTGACGGCGAGGGCGGAACGGGCCACCCGTACGCAGCCGAGGGCGAGTTGGACGAGTCCGGCGAGGACGGTGATGGCGCAGGTCGTGCGCCATCCGTAGGTCTGGATGAGATCGGCGGTGACCACCGTGAGGCCTGCGGCGGGGCCGCTCACCTGGAGCGGCGCGCCGCCCAGCCGGCCGACCACGAGCCCGCCCGCGGCGGCGGCGACGAGCCCCGCCTGCAGCGGTGCTCCGGTGGCGAGGGCGATGCCCAGGGACAGGGGCAGGGCGATCAGGAAGACGGCGACGGAGGCCGACAGGTCGGCGGTCGCGATACGGGGGGGCCGGGGCATCCGGGGAGCTCGGCGGCCGGATCGGGGCGGGCTGTGCGGCCGCCCTTCGTCCGGGGTGTGCGAGGAGTCGTCGGTGCGGAGGGGGACGAAGGCAGTCATGGCTTTCCCGTCTTTCCGGGGCTACGCGGTCGCTTGGGGCGCGGCCGTGGGTCACGGCGTACAGCGGCGGGATTTATCAACGCTCAGTAAATGAATCGTAATGGAGAGTAAAGGACGTGTCAGTAAAAATAGCGCATATGGTGCAACTGTTCACTCCGGAGAGTGATTAGTCATTTTGATCGGCTTGTCATACCGGCCTCTTCCTGAGCCCCTGCGATCTTGGCCTCGCCGTCTGTTTTGTCCCGATCGAAGGAAGAAGGTGGGCGGAACATGGCCGCCACTCGGAGGACCACCACGGGCGTCGCCCTCGCCCTCACCACTGTCTGCGCCACGGCGCTCGCCGGATGCGGGAGCGGTGACACCGGCGCCGAGAGGGGCGCGCGGGGGGAGGGCGCGCACGGCGCCAAGAAGGCCGTGGGCGCTCCGGCGCCCAGGAACAGGATCCGTCTGATCGGGGACGGCTCCACCGCGTTCACCGGCGCGCAGCCGCGGCTGCCGCATGCCGAGCGCCTGAAACCCGGTCAGCGGCCGCCGCAGTTCGTGGTCTTCTCCTGGGACGGGGCGGGCGAGGACAGCCAGCGGCTGTTCTCGCACTTCCGCGAGGTGGCCAAGGACAACCGGGCGACCATGACGTACTTCCTCAGCGGCGTGTACATGCTCCCGGAGGGCAAGCGCGACCTCTACCGGCCGCCGCGGCACTCACCAGGCCGCTCCGACATCGGCTTCAACGACGAGCGGGGCATTCGCGACACCGTGAAGCAGCTGCGCGGCGCCTGGCTCGAGGGCAACGAGATCGGCACGCACTTCAACGGCCACTTCTGCGGCAGCGGAGGCGGGGTCGGCGAGTGGTCGGTCGAGGACTGGAAGGACGAGATCGCCCAGGCCAAGTCCTTCGTCAAGTCCTGGAAGACCAACACGGGCACGTCGAAGGCCGCCCCGCTGCCCTTCGACTACGACAAGGAGCTCATCGGCGCCCGCACACCCTGCCTGGAGGGGCGGAAGAACTTCATGCGGGCCGCCCGCGAGCTGGGCTTCCGCTACGACACCAGTGGCGTCAACGACCAGGTGTGGCCCAAGAAGAAGAGAGGCCTGTGGGACCTGTCGATGCAGCTCGTGCCGGTCCCGGGCCGCGGATTCGAGACGCTGACCATGGACTACAACTTCATGGTCAACCAGTCGGGCACCACGTCCCACGGCGACCCCGCGAAGCACGAGTACTGGGGCGACCAGATGCGTGACGGCCTGCTCAAGGGCTTCTCGCGCGCCTACGAGGGCAATCGCGCGCCCCTCATCATCGGGAACCACTTCGAGTCCTGGAACGGCGGCACGTACATGCGTGCCATCGAGGAGACCGTCGAGCGCGTCTGCACCGAGCGCGAGGTGCGCTGCGTCTCCTTCCGGCAGCTCGCCGACTGGCTCGACGCCCAGGACCCGAAGGTCCTCGCGAAGCTGCGCACCCTCAAGGTGGGCGAGTCCCCGAAGCGGAACTGGGCGTCGTTCCTGTCCGGCCGGCCCGCCCCGGCCCCCAAGGGGGTACCGGGCGCGCCGGCCGCCAGGCCGTAGCGACCGGCTGCGGACTCTGCGGTGTACGGACTCTGTGGCGTACGGGCCCGCGGTGCGCGGGCCCGGCGGCGGTGCACGGGCCCGGTGGCGTGCGGGGTCACGCCGTCGCGGGCTCGGCCTCCCGCAGGACGAAGGCGGGGTCGACCTGGGCGGCCAGGTCGGCACCCGTCCGCTCGTTGCCCCACGACTGCGCGTTCTTCAGGTGGAAGTGGACCATCTGCCGCGTGTAGCGCTCCCAGTCGCGCTGCTCGTAGGTCGCGTCGACGGCCTCCTGGAGGGCGCGGAGCGCACGGCGGTTGTCGTCCTCCAGCCGCTCGAACCGGGGCGGACGGCCCTTCTCCATGGCGCGTACCCAGTCCGAGTGGCCGAACGTCAGCAGCAGGTCGTCGCCGATCTCGTCCCTGAGGAAGTCGATGTCGTCCTGGCCCTGCACCTTGTTGCCCACGACCTTCAGGTTGATCCCGAAGTCGTGCGCGTACTCCTTGTACTGCCGGTAGACGGAAGTCCCCTTCCGCGTCGGCTCGGCGACGAGGAACGTGATGTCGAAACGGGTGAACATGCCGGACGCGAAGGAGTCCGAGCCGGCCGTCATGTCGACGACGACGTACTCGCCGCGGCCGTCCACGAGGTGGTTCAGGCAGAGCTCCACCGCGCCGGTCTTGGAGTGGTAGCAGGCCACGCCCAGGTCGGCCTCGGTGAACGGGCCGGTGGCCATCAGGCGGACGGCGCCGCCGTCGAGTTCCACCGGCCGCGCGCAGGCCTCGTACACCGGGTTGTCCTCGCGCACCCGCAGGAGCCGGGAGCCCTCGCCGGGCGGGGTGGTCTTGATCATCGTCTCGGCGGAGGCGACGCGCGGGTTGGAGCCGCGCAGGTAGTCCTTGATGAGACCCAGGCGGTCGCCCATGGCGGGCAGCCGCCGCGCCTCGGCGTCGGTGAGGCCGAGTGCGGGGCCGAGGTGCTGGTTGATGTCGGCGTCCACCGCGACGACGGGCGAGCCGGTGGTCGCGAGGTGGCGGACGAAGAGCGAGGACAGGGTGGTCTTGCCACTGCCGCCCTTCCCGACGAAAGCAGTTTTCATGTTCATAAAGAGTAGTGGCGTGCCGGTGTCCGGGGCGTGCCACACGTGAAGAAGACCACTCGTTCGTGGGGTGCGGGCCGGGTGTGCGTAGGGTCGTACTCATGAGTACGACAGGTGCGAACGCCGACCCCCTCGCGACGCTGGCCTCGCTGCCCGGCGTGGCGGAATCCGTCGAGTCCGTGCGCAAGGCCGTGGACCGGGTCTACGGGCACCGCATCATGCGGCGCCGCAGCAACGAGATCACCGGGGAGGCCGCGCTGCGGGGCTCACGCGGGTCCGCGGCGCTGTCCGGCGCCGACTGGGCCCTCGAAGAGGTGCGCCGCAGGACCGACTTCAGCGGCGACGACGAGGCCAGGGTGGTGGGCGCGGCCCTCAGGCTGACCGCCGAGGCGGGCGAACTGCTCTCCATCTGGCGGCAGTCGCCCCTGCGGGTGCTCGCGCGGCTGCATCTGGTGGCCGCCGCCGACGACGGGGACGCGGTCGGACGTCCGCGCCTGGACGGCGAGCCCGTCACGGAGACCCCGGCGGCGGGGGCGGCCGGGCCGCCGCTGATCGGGCTCCCGCTGCCGGACGCGGCCGAGGTGGAGGGCCGCCTCGACGGTCTGGCGCGGCTCGTCGTCGCGGGGAGTTCCGCGCCCGCGCTGGTGACCGCGGCCATCGTGCACGGCGAGCTCCTCGCGCTGCGTCCCTTCGGCTCCCACAACGGTCTGGTCGCGCGCGCGGCCGAACGGATCGTCCTCATCGGCAGCGGCCTCGACCCCAAGTCGGTCTGCCCGCCGGAGGTCGGCCACGCGGAACTCGGCCGCGCGGCCTACGCGGCCGCCCTCGACGGCTACGCCTCCGGAACCCCGGAGGGGATGGCGGCCTGGATCGCGCACTGCGGGAGGGCGGCCGAACTCGGCGCGAGGGAGTCGACGGCCGTGTGTGAGGCGCTGCAGCGCGGCGCCGCCTGAGTCCCTGAACAGGGTTGCGGCGGTACGGATGTCCGTACCGCCGCTGGCATGTCCACCGGGTTACCAAGCGTCCTCGGAGTGTTGCCCATCAGGTCGGGAACTGTTGCCCGTCGCCTGGTGCGGCTGGCCCGTAATCGACGGGTCGACGTCGCGTGGGTGCCCGGCGTTCATGCGCGGTCCGTGGGGCCTCGGTTGCGTTAGTAAGGTATTCCTTTCGGATGTCCCTGGTCTCGCGGGCCGTTAAACCCTTTGTACTCCTGGTCCGGGGCAAGCGGAACCCCTCGCCGTACTTCTTTACTTTTACGAGCAAAGCCGAGCGAATCGGGCACCGGGAGGCTCAGGTGGTCGCCGCGCGGCGCCGGCTGGCGTACCAGACGAGTCCCGCCGTGGCCGCCGCCGCTCCTATGGCCGCCGCCGCGACGATGGCCGGCCGGGGCGGCGCGGACAGCCGCTGCTTGAGCCGCACCGGGTGGTTGAAGTCGAGGATGGGCCAGGCGCGCGCGAGGGCCTCGCGGCGCAGCGCGCGGTCCGGGTTCACCGCATGGGGGTGGCCGACCGCCGAGAGCATGGGGATGTCGGTCGCCGAGTCGCTGTACGCGTAGCAGCGCGAGAGGTCGTACCCCTCGGACGCGGCCAGCTCCTTGACGGCCTCGGCCTTCGTGGGGCCGTACGCGTAGTACTCCACCTCGCCCGTGAAGCAGCCGTCGTCGCCCACGACCATGCGGGTCGCCACCACCCGGTCGGCGCCCAGGAGCTCGCCGATCGGCTCGACGACCTCCGCGCCGGACGTGGAGACGATCACGACGTCGCGGCCGGCGACGTGGTGCTCCTCGATGAGGGAGGCGGCCTCGTCGTAGATGATCGGGTCGATGAGGTCGTGCAGGGTCTCGGCGACGATCTCCTTCACCTGCCGGACGTTCCAGCCGCGGCACAGCGCGGACAGGTACTCGCGCATCCGCTCCATCTGGTCGTGGTCGGCGCCGCCCGCGAGGAACACGAACTGGGCGTATGCGGTACGCAACACCGCCCGGCGGTTGATCAGGCCGCCCTGGTAGAACGACTTGCTGAAGGTGAGCGTGCTCGACTTCGCAATGACCGTCTTGTCCAGGTCAAAGAAGGCCGCTGTACGGGGCAAGGAGTGGTTTTCCACGGGGTTGAGCATATGCGCCCGCCATTCGGGCTAGTGTGGGACGTGTGGGTTTGCCTGAGAGAGCTCTCGGGTACACCATGGAAGTCACGGATCGTTCGCGACCGTGCTACCCCGGTTTGGCTCCTCCCCCCCCGAGTCGAACCGTGGAGACGACCCCCGCTCTCCCCCCCGGCGGGGGTCGTCGCATGTCCGGATGGGTTTTCCCATCCGTTTCCGAGAACGCCGGGCCCCGTTCCACGGGGTCCGGCGTTTCTCTGTGTGCGTACAGGATTCATCACTGTGCGTAGTCGCCGTGTCGTCCATGGAAGTCGCACAACGGCCACCGGTTCGGGTGAAGGCGATATTCACAACCGCCGGGATGTCCACAGTTATCGACCAAGATCCACACGATTTCCCGGATCGCTGCACCGTGATTCCAGCGCGTACCGCTCGCGGAAGTTCATGGCCGGTTCCGATTGTTCGGCGGCTATGGCCGGTTCGTATCGGCGGTTCATATGGAGGGCCGGTTGCCGGTTCTCGCGCCGGGCGGGAATCGCGGGGCCGCGAAGGCCTCGCGGAGAAGCAGCGAAGGGGGCTGGAGAGCATGGCGGGAGCCATCACACACGACCGGCTGTCGGCCGCCGAGGGGCGGCAGGACGGGCCGTTGATCGTCACGGAGGACGCCGATCTGCTGGACGACCTGCTGCGGCTGTGCGCCGCGGCAGGCGCCCGGCCGGAAGTCCACCCCGGGGTGCCGGAGCGCGGAGGGGGCTGGGACACGGCACCCCTGGTGCTCGTCGGTGACGACGCCGCGCGACGGGTGCGCGGCGCGGCACGCAGACGCGGAGTGGTGCTCGTCGGGCGGGATCAGGACGATTCCGGGGTCTGGCAGCGGGCTGTGGAGATCGGCGCGGACCATGTGCTGCTGCTGCCGGATGGCGAACAATGGTTGGTCGACCGGATTGCCGACGTGGCCGAGGGGGTCGGACCGCCCGCCCTCACCGTCGGCGTGATCGGCGGTCGCGGGGGCGCCGGATCGTCCACGCTCGCCTGCGCGCTCGCCGTCACCTCGGCACGCCAGGGCAGGCGCACGCTCCTCGTCGACGCGGATCCCCTCGGCGGCGGACTCGACGTACTCCTCGGCGGAGAGGCCGCCGAAGGGCTCCGCTGGCCCGCCTTCGCCGCCTCGCGCGGGCGGGTCGGCGGCGGCGCCCTGGAGGAGTCGCTGCCCGCGCTGCACGCCCTGCGGGTCCTCAGCTGGGACCGCGGCGACTCGGTCACCATCGCTCCCGAGGCCGTCCGGGCGGTCCTGGCCGCGGCCAGACGGCGCGGCGGGGTGGTGGTCGTGGATCTGCCGCGCCGCGTCGACGAAGGGGTCGCGCAGGTGTTGGCCCAGGTCGACCTGGGACTGCTCGTGGTCCCCGCCGAGCTGCGCGCCGTCGCGGCGGCCGGGCGAGTCGCATCCGTGGTCGGCATGGTCCTGCGGGACCTGCGCGTCGCGGTGCGCGGGCCGTACGCATCGGGCCTGGACGACCGCGAGGTCGCCCGGCTCCTCGGACTGCCGCTGATGGGCGAAGTGCCCCTGGAGAGCGGGTTGCTCGCGGCCCAGGACCGGGGCACTCCGCCCGCGGGGGACGGCCGCGGACCGCTGGCGCGCTTCTGCTCGGCGTTCTGGGAGCGGGCCGCGGTTGCGGGAGGGGCGCCGTGAGCGGGGGCACGGGCCCGCGTGGTGTCGTACCGGTGGGACCGGCAGGCGGGCGTACGGGTGCGGGGGCGCAGGCGGGCGGGTCGCCGGGCGTGAGCGTGCCTGCCGACACGGGGCTGCTGGACGGGGTCCGGCAGTGGCTGGCCGAGAGCGGGGGTGAAGCGACCCCGGCGCGGGTGGCCCAGGCCCTGCGGGAGCAGGGGCGGGTGCTCGGGGACACCGAGGTCCTCGGCGCGGCCGAGCGGCTGCGCTCGGAGCTGGTCGGGAGCGGACCGCTGGAGCCGTTGCTCGACGACCCGGCCGTGACCGACGTACTGGTCTCCGCGCCCGACCGGGTGTGGGTGGACCGCGGCGGCGGCCTGGAGCTGACAGCCGTGTCCTTCCCGGACGCGGCGGCCGTACGGCGCCTCGCGCAGCGCCTCGCGGCCGTGGCCGGGCGGCGGCTGGACGACGCGCACCCCTGGGTGGACGCCAGGCTTCCCGACGGCACCCGGCTGCACGCGGTGCTGCCACCGGTCGCCGTCGGCTCGACCTGTCTGTCGCTGCGGGTCGTCCGGCCGAAGGCGTTCACGCTGGACGAACTGGTGGCCGCCGGGACGGTGCCGCCGGGCGGGGACCGGCTGCTGCGGGCACTGCTCGACGCGAGGCTGTCCTTCCTGATCAGCGGCGGCACGGGCAGCGGCAAGACGACACTGCTGAGCGCTCTGCTCGGCCTCGTCGGACCGGGCGAGCGGATCGTGCTCGCCGAGGACTCGGCGGAGCTGCGCCCCGACCACCCTCACGTCGTACGCCTCGAGTCGAGACCTCCCAACCAGGAGGGCGCCGGACTCGTCACGCTCCAGGACCTGGTGCGCCAGGCGCTGCGCATGCGGCCGGACCGACTCGTCGTCGGAGAGGTGCGCGGACCCGAAGTGGTCGCCCTGCTGGCCGCGTTGAACACGGGGCACGAAGGCGGCTGCGGGACCGTGCACGCCAATGCCGCGTCCGGCGTGCCGGCCCGCCTGGAGGCCCTCGGCACGGCCGCGGGACTGGACCGGGCGGCGCTGCACAGCCAGGTGGCGGCCGCCCTGTCGGTGGTGCTCCATCTCGTACGCGACCGGGCCGGACGGCGGCGCATCGCCGAGGTGCATGTGCTGGAGCGGGATCCGGCGGGGCCGGTCGTGACGGTGCCGGCCCTGCGGTGGGGCACGGAGGCCTTCACGTACGGGCCCGGGTGGGAGCGGCTGCGCGAGCTGCTCGGTGGTGTGCGGGGCGCAAGCGGTTCGGGTGCGAGAGGGGCGGGGCTGTGACGGGGAGCGCCGGGATGTCGGTGGTGGGGGCGGCGGCCTGTGCCGGGGCGGCCGCCTGGCTGATGGGGGGTCCTCGACGTCCGGGGGCGAGGCGGGCGTCGGTGGTGTGCGCGGGCGGCGTCGGCCGCGGCGGTGGTGCGGCGCGGGTCGGGTCGCCGTCGTCCGAGCGCGCGGTACGCGTGGGGGAACGGCTCCGGCGGCTGCACGGCACGCGGGGCGAATGGTGGGCGTTGGTCGCGGGACTGGCGGTCGGCCTGCTGGGGGCGTCCGTGGTGCCGGTCGTCCTGGGGGCACTCGGGGTCCCCCTGGTACGGCGGGCCCGGCGGGCCGGGGCGGCGCGCCGGGCGCACGACCGGCGGGCCGGAGCGGTGATCGCGCTCTGCGGCACGCTCGCGGGGGAGGTCCGGGCCGGTCGGCAGCCGGGCGAGGCGCTGCTCGCCGCCGCCAGGGACTCGGGAGGGCTCGGGGACGCGCAGACGGTGGTACTGGCGGCGGCCCGGTTCGGCGGGGACGTGCCCGGCGCACTGACCGGAGCGGCACGGCGGCCGGGCGCCGAAGGTCTGCTGGGGCTCGCCGCGTGCTGGCGCGTCGCGGTTGACCGGGGCGCGGGACTCGCGGCCGGACTCGATCGGCTGGAGGGCGCACTGCGTGCCGAGCGCGACCAGCGAGCGGACCTGCGCGCCCAGTTGGCGGGAGCGCGGTCGACGGCGGTGCTGCTCGCGGGGTTGCCGGTGCTCGGCCTGCTCCTGGGGACCGCGCTCGGCGCCGACCCGCTGCACATCGTGCTGCACACCGGGGCGGGCTTCGGCTGCCTGCTGGTCGGCGGGGTGCTGGAGGGCGTCGGCCTGTGGTGGGCGCTGCGGATCGTACGGGGAGCGGAGGCGGCATGAGCGCGGAGGCTGTCCACAGGCTGGGGGTGGCGCTGTGCGTGGCGACGGGGGTGTGGACGCTGGCCCGGACCCTGGGCGCGGCGCGGCGGGGACGCAGGACGCGCAGGCGGTTGGCGGCGCTGCTGACGCTCTTGGCCGCCGAGCGCGGGCCGGCAGCCGTGCGGGGAGCTTCCTCCGGGAGGGCCTCCTCCGAGGGAGCCTTCTCCGGGAGGGGTTTCTCTGGGTGGGGTTTCTTTGAGCGGGTCTTCCTCGAGCGGCTTCCGCAGACGCGTGCTGCCGTGCGGCGGTGGCTGCCGGTGATCGGCGCCCTGAGCGCCTGCTGGGTGCTGATCGGGGGCACGACCGGGGCCGCGGTGGGGCTGGTGGCGGCGTTCGGGATGCGGCGGTGGCAGCGCAGACCGGCACCGGTGGAGGAGTTCGACGCGGTGCGGGCCGCGCGGCAACTGCCCCTTGCCGCCGATCTGCTGGCCGCCTGCATCGCGGCGGGCGCGAGCCCGGTCCTGGCCGCCCGGGCGGTGGGGGAGGCCCTGGACGGGCCCGTGGGGGAACGGCTGGCGCGGGGAGCCGCCGAGGTGCGGCTCGGCGGCGAACCGGCGGAGGCGTGGCGCGGGCTGGCCGCGCTGCCGGGGGCCCGGGCGCTGGCCCGGCTGCTGGAGCGGGCCGGCGAGTCGGGCGTACCCGCGGCGGTACCGGTGGCGCGCCTCGCGGCGGAGGCCCGCGCGGAACGGGAGCGTGCCGCCACGGCTCGCGCACGGCGGGCGGGCGTGCTGGTCACCGCACCCGTCGGGCTGTGCTTCCTGCCCGCCTTCATCGCGATCGGCGTACTGCCGGTGGTGCTGGGACTCGCGAGCGGGGTGCTGGGAGGGGGCGGCGGATGACGCACTGAGCGGGTGGGACGGGCTGGACGACACATGAGCAAGGCCAACAGGACAGAAACGCACGGGGGTTCGGATGAGCAAGGTGGAGCGGAGCAGGGCCGGGCGGAGCGGGGTCGAGCGGGTACGGGGGTGGGTTCGAGCGGGGACCCCGGGCGACGGGGCACGTGTGCGGTGGGCGCGGGCGGTGCGGAGGGATGCCGGGATGGTGACCTCCGAGTACGCGATGGGGTTGATCGCGGCGGTGGGGTTCGCCGCGCTGCTCTACGAGGTGCTGACCAGTGGCCAGGTCCGTGAGGAGTTGCAGAACATCGTGGGGCGGGCGCTCAGTGAGCGGCGCTGAGGCGGGGACGGCCGCTCCGGCGACCGGGGCGGCCGTCCCTGGGCGGCTGCGGGGACGAAGGCGAGGCCCGGGTTCGCCCGCGGTGGCCGGGGACCGCGGTTTCGTGACGGCGGAGGCGGCCGTGGTGCTGCCCGCGCTGGTTGCGTTCACGATGGCGCTGGTCTGGGCGTTGCTGGCCGCGGCCGCGCTGATCCAGTGCGTGGACGCGGCCCGGGCCGGTGCCCGTGCGGCGGCTCGGCAGGAGCCGCCCGCCACGGTCATGGAGACCGCCCGGCGGGCGGCGCCGAGCGGCGCCAGGGTCTCCGTCCGGCGCGAAGGCGATCTGGTGCACGTACGGGTCCGGGCCGGGACGCCGGGGCCGGACGCGCTGGCCCTCGACCTGACGCAGGAGGCCACCGCCCTGGCCGAGGAGACGGTGGGGGCGGTCCGGTGAGACCGGCGGGAGCGGCGGGAGCGGCAGGAGCGGCGAAGAGGGTGGGAATGGGGGCGGTGTGGGGCCTGATGCGGGAGCGGGGAAGGCGCGCTCTCCGTGTGCGGGAGAGGTCGCGTGCGCCGGGGGTGCGGCCGAGGACGCGGTCGAGGACTGCTTCGGACAGAGGGTCGGCGACCGTCTGGACCGTGGGCGCGATCGCGGTGCTGTGCGTGGTCTTCGGCACCGTGCTCGTGATGGGACAGGCGGTGGTGGTCCGTCACCGGGCGGGCGGTGCGGCTGACTTGGCGGCTCTCGCGGCCGCCGACCACTGGATGGACGGGAGGACGGAGGCATGCGCTCGGGCGGGCCGGGTGGCACGGGCCCAGGACACACGGATCGTGCGGTGTGCGGTCGACGGTGACATCTCCGACGTCACGGTCGCGGCGGGACGGGGGCCGTTGACGGCCGAGGTGCGGTCACGGGCGGGTCCGGCCGGTACGGGAGGGCCGGGGCCGGGGCTGGCGGAGGCGGAGGCGGAGGCGAGACCTTGGCTCACGCCCACTGCCGTGCCCTAGCCCCCTGCGGCCTCGCCGAGCGCACCCTCCTGGCCGGCGGACCCCAAGTCGGCGCACACCTCCGGTGCCTCCGGGGCCTGCGGTGAATCCGGGGCCTGCGGTGCCTGCGGTGAATCCGACGCCTGCGGGGACACCGACGCCTGCGGTGGCTCCGGGGCTCCCCGCAGGAGCACCGTCAGCAGGCGTACAGCACCCCGCTTGTGCAACGGTTCGTTGCCGTTGCCGCACTTGGGGGACTGGATGCAGGACGGACAGCCGGCGTCGCACTCGCAGGAGGCGATGGCCTGACGGGTGGCGGTGAGCCACTCGCGGGCGGTGTGGAAGGCGCGCTCCGCGAAACCCGCGCCGCCGGGGTGGCCGTCGTACACGAAGACGGTGGGCAGGAGGGTGTCCGGGTGCAGCGGGACGGAGACCCCGCCGATGTCCCAGCGGTCGCAGGTGGCGAAGAGCGGCAGCATGCCGATCGACGCGTGCTCGGCGGCGTGCAGGGCGCCGCCGAGGATCTCCGGGTTCACGCGGGCGGCGTCGAGCTGGTCCTCGGTGACCGTCCACCACACGGCGCGGGTGCGGAGCGTGCGGGGAGGCAGATCGAGTTTGGTCTCGCCGAGCACCTCGCCGGTGATGAGACGACGACGCATGAAGGAGACGACCTGATGGGTGACTTCGACGGAGCCGTAGCACAGCCGGCCGTCGCCCCACGGGACCTCGACGTCCGTCTCCAGGACGGAGATGGCGGTGGTATCGCGGGCGACCGTCGAATACGGCGGGTCGGCCTCCTCGACGAGAGCGACCGAGTCGTCCAGGTGCAGTTCCCTGACCAGGTACGTACGGCCCTGGTGGAGGTGGACGGCGCCTTCGTGGACGCTGGTGTGCGCGGCCCCGGCGTCGACCGTGCCCAGCAGCCGGCCGGAACCGGCCTCCACGATCTGCACCGGGGTGCCGCCTCCGCCGCGGATGTCGGCGAGGTCGGCGGCCCGTTCCCGGCGCGTCCAGTGCCAGGCCCTCGTGCGGCGGCGCAGCAGTTTTGCCGCCTCCAGCTGCGGCATCAGCTCGGCGGTGGCCGGACCGAAGAGAGCGAAGTCCTCCTCGGTGAGGGGCAGCTCGGCCGCGGCGGCGCACAGGTGGGGCGCGAGGACGTACGGGTTGTCCGGATCGAGGACGGTGGACTCCACCGGCCGGTCGAACAGGGCCTCCGGGTGATGGACGAGGAAGGTGTCCAGCGGGTCGTCGCGGGCGACCAGCACCGCGAGCGCCCCCTGCCCGGCCCGGCCGGCGCGGCCCGCCTGCTGCCACACGGACGCCCGGGTGCCCGGGTAGCCGCAGATGACGACGGCGTCCAGGCCGGAGACGTCGATGCCCAGTTCCAGGGCGGTGGTGGCGGCGAGGCCGAGGAGTTCTCCGGAGTGGAGGGCGCTCTCGAGAGCGCGGCGTTCCTCGGGGAGGTATCCGCCGCGGTAGGCGGCAACGCGGCGGACCAGGGAGCGGTCGATCTCGGCGAGCCGGTCCTGGGCGATCACCGAGATCAGTTCGGCCCCGCGGCGGGACCGTACGAAGGCGACCGAGCGGACACCCTGCACGGTCAGATCGGTGAGGAGGTCCGCGGTCTCGGCGGTGGCGGTCCGGCGGACGGGGGCGCCCTTCTCGCCGTGCAGGTCGGTGAGGGGCGGCTCCCACAGGGCGAACAGGAGTTCCCCGCGGGGAGACGCGTCGTCGGCGACCTCCACCACGGGCAGACCGGTGAGGCGGGAGGCGGCGACCGAGGGCTCGGCGGCGGTCGCCGAGGCCATGAGGAAGACGGGGGAGGAGCCGTAGCGGGCGCACAGGCGGCGCAGCCGGCGGAGGACCTGGGCGACGTGTGACCCGAAGACGCCCCGGTAGGTGTGGGACTCGTCGACGACGACGTAGCGCAGGGCGCGCAGGAAGGAGGCCCATCGGGGATGGGAGGGGAGTATGCCGCGGTGCAGCATGTCGGGGTTGGTGAGGACGTAGTTGGCGTACTGGCGTACCCACTCGCGTTCCTCGACCGGGGTGTCCCCGTCGTAGGCCGCGGAGCGCACGGCGTTGCCCAGCGGTTGTGAGAGTTTCTTCACGGACCGGCGCTGGTCCGCGGCGAGGGCCTTGGTCGGGGCGAGGTACAGGGCGGTCGCGCCGCGGCCGTTCGGTGCTTCGGAGCCGTCGAGGAGCGCCGACAGGACGGGGACCAGGTACGCCAGGGACTTGCCGCTGGCGGTGCCGGTGGAGACGATCACCGACTCGCCGTCCAGGGCGTGCTCGGCGGCGCGTGCCTGGTGGGCCCAGGGATGTTCGATGCCGGCGGACCGCACCGCCGCGATGACCTCCGAACGGATCCGGTCGGGCCACACGGCATGGCGACCCTCACGTGGGGGCAAGTGCTCCGTATGAGTGATGCGCGAAGCCCGGCTCGGCCCAGAGGCCAGCCGGTCCAGGATCTCGCCCGGCGAGGGGCGGGATGCGGTGTCCGTCGAGGTGCGATCGGGTCGGAGATTATTGGCCATCGGCATCGAGTGTGTCACCGGCGTGACGGACAATGGACCCAAGGCGTCGTGCACGCCTGCCGGTAAGTGATTGAATGCCATCGCGGCTGGCGAACCGTCCCGGGGGCTCCGCCGAGGTGTCCCTTGGGATGACCGCTCGATAGCAAGGTGCTGGAGGATCCGTGGACCTGTCCCTGTCGACCCGTACCGTCGGCGATCGTACGGTCGTCGAGGTCGGTGGCGAAATCGATGTATATACCGCGCCCAAGTTGCGCGAACAGCTGGTCGAGCTGGTGAACGACGGCAGTTTCCATCTTGTCGTCGACATGGAGGGCGTGGACTTCCTCGACTCCACCGGTCTCGGCGTGCTGGTGGGTGGCCTGAAGCGGGTGCGTGCTCATGAGGGCTCGCTCCGGCTGGTCTGCAACCAGGAGCGCATTCTGAAGATCTTCCGCATCACCGGCCTCACCAAGGTGTTCCCGATCCACACCTCGGTCGAGGAAGCGGTGGCGGCCACCGACTGATCGGCTGTCGTCCGGCCTGTCCCTGACCGGCCGGTTCAGTCGCCGACAGCCGGAACCCGGGCCCGTCCCGGGAGGCAGAAGTCAATGGAGGGGGGTCAGGTCTCGGCGACCCGACCCCCCGACCGCACGCCCGTAGTTCCGAGGGGGATGCATGGCCACCGTTGAACTCCGCTTCAGCGCGCTGCCCGAGCACGTCAGGACCGCCCGACTGGTGGCGGCAGCGGTGGCGCGCAGGGCCGGAGTGGACGAGGCCGTCCTCGACGAGGTCAGGCTCGCCGTCGGCGAAGCCTGCACCCGGGCCGTCGGCCTGCACCAGAGTGCCGGAATCTCGGCTCCGGTGCGGGTCTCGTTGATCGAGGAGGAGAAGCTGTTCTCCATCGAGGTCGGCGATGACGCACCGCACGCGGTTCCCGGTGACACGTCACCGGGCGCCCAGGGCGGGGCCGACGGCGGGGACGCCGAGATCGAGGAGGACGAAATGGGCCTCGCGGTCATCAGCGGCCTCGTCGACGACGTGGAAGTGACCGCCGGTGAGAACGGCGGACTGATCAGGATGAGCTGGCCCACCACGCCGCCGGCCACGCTCGTTCCCTGATCCACCCCTCTTGGTACTGCCTGAACCTGTGCGAAAGGGCCCTGCTCACCAGGGCCCTTTGGCATGTCGCCCCGAGCCCGCCAACCCGCCGGGTCCGCCGACCCGCCGAGCCCGCCGACCCGCCGGGTCCGCCGAGCCCGGGCTGCCGGATCCGGGCCGTCCTCGCGCCTGAGCCGTTCATCGAGATCGTGCCGCCCTCGCGCTCGAGCCGCCCGCCGGGTCCGGGCCGTCTCCCGAGCCGCCGCCTCGGCGGCTCCTCATCCCTCCCGGATCAAGCCACGACTATTTCGTGAATGAATTCACTATCCGGATGGCGATCGGCAATACGATCATCTTTACACGGCGTCATACACCGATGGACCTGCCGTCAATGGTTTTGAGGCATTACCGCTTTTGGGGTACGGGTCTAACCCCGGATCATTTGCTCAAGGGCACATGAAGGCCAATTCCGCTTACCGCGCACTGTTTTGATCAGGTTCCGGTACCTACAATCCGTCCACATCTTGAGCTCGGTCCAAGCGTCAAGGAGGACGAATGGCGGGGCTTTCTACCCCTCATCAGTTTGATCAGCCCACTACCCTCGCGGCCGCGGTACTCACGGACGACAACCGTCTCATCGTAGTGATCATCGCGGTCGTCGCCCTTGCGGCGCTTGCCGTCGCCGGTGTCCTGGTCCGCCAGGTGCTGGCGGCGGGCGAAGGCACCGACAGCATGAAGGAGATCGCGGTCGCGATCCAGGAGGGCGCGAATGCCTACCTGGGGCGACAGATGCGTACCCTCGGGGTATTCGCCGTCGTGGTGTTCTTCCTGCTCATGCTGCTGCCCGCGGACGACTGGAATCAGCGTGCCGGCCGATCGGTCTTCTTCTTGATCGGCGCGGCATTCTCGGCGACCACCGGATATATCGGCATGTGGCTCGCCGTACGCAGCAATGTCCGCGTGGCCGCCGCGGCACGGGAAGCGACCCCGGCGGAGGGTGAGTCCGAAAAGGATCTCACCGCCGTCTCGCACAAAGCCATGAAGATCGCTTTCCGTACGGGCGGCGTCGTCGGCATGTTCACGGTGGGGCTCGGTCTGCTGGGCGCCTCCTGTGTGGTGCTGGTGTACGCGGCCGACGCGCCGAAGGTGCTGGAGGGCTTCGGCCTCGGCGCCGCACTGATCGCCATGTTCATGCGGGTCGGCGGCGGCATCTTCACCAAGGCCGCCGACGTCGGCGCCGACCTGGTCGGCAAGGTCGAGCAGGGCATCCCGGAGGACGACCCGCGCAACGCCGCGACCATCGCCGACAACGTGGGCGACAACGTCGGCGACTGCGCCGGCATGGCCGCCGACCTGTTCGAGTCGTACGCCGTCACGCTCGTCGCCGCGCTGATCCTCGGCAAGGCGGCGTTCGGCGACTCCGGGCTCGCCTTCCCGCTGATCGTGCCCGCGATCGGCGTACTCACCGCGATGATCGGTATCTTCGCGGTCGCGCCGCGCCGTTCGGACCGCAGCGGGATGAGCGCGATCAACCGCGGTTTCTTCATCTCCGCGGTCATCTCGCTGGTGCTGGTGGCGGTGGCCGTCTTCGTCTACCTGCCGTCCACCTACGCCGAACTGGACGGTGTCACCGACGAGGCCATCCTCGCCAAGTCCGGCGACCCGCGGATCCTCGCGCTCCTCGCGGTCGCCATCGGCATCGTGCTGGCCGCGCTGATCCAGCAGCTGACCGGCTACTTCACCGAGACCACCCGTCGGCCGGTGAAGGACATCGGCAAGACCTCGCTCACCGGCCCGGCCACCGTCGTCCTCGCCGGAATCTCGCTCGGTCTCGAATCGGCCGTCTACACCGCCCTGCTGATCGGTCTCGGCGTCTACGGGGCCTTCCTGCTCGGCGGTACGTCGATCATGCTGGCCCTGTTCGCGGTGGCCCTCGCCGGAACGGGTCTGCTCACCACGGTCGGCGTCATCGTCGCCATGGACACCTTCGGGCCGGTCTCCGACAACGCGCAGGGCATCGCCGAGATGTCCGGCGACGTCGAGGGCGCGGGCGCGCAGGTGCTGACCGACCTGGACGCCGTGGGCAACACCACCAAGGCCATCACCAAGGGCATCGCCATCGCCACCGCGGTACTGGCGGCGGCGGCGCTCTTCGGCTCGTACCGGGACGCCATCCTCACGGCCGCGAACGACGTGGGGCAGAAGGTCTCGGGCCCGGACGCCCCGATGAACCTGATGATGGACATCTCGCAGCCCAACAACCTGGTCGGGCTCATCGCGGGCGCCGCGGTCGTCTTCCTCTTCTCGGGGCTGGCGATCAACGCGGTGTCGCGGTCGGCCGGGGCCGTGGTCTACGAGGTGCGGCGGCAGTTCCGCGAGCACCCCGGGATCATGGACTACACCGAGAAACCCGAGTACGGGCGCGTCGTCGACATCTGCACCAAGGACGCGCTGCGCGAGCTGACCACGCCGGGTCTGCTCGCCGTACTGACGCCGATCGCGATCGGGTTCACGCTCGGCGTCGGCGCGCTCGGCTCCTTCCTCGCGGGCGCCATCGGCACCGGCACGCTGATGGCGGTCTTCCTCGCCAACTCCGGCGGGGCGTGGGACAACGCCAAGAAACTCGTCGAGGACGGCCACCACGGCGGCAAGGGCAGCGAGGCCCACGCCGCGACGGTGATCGGCGACACGATCGGTGACCCCTTCAAGGACACCGCGGGACCCGCGATCAACCCCCTCCTCAAGGTGATGAACCTGGTGGCGCTGCTCATCGCGCCGGCCGTGGTCAAGTTCAGCTACGGCGAGGACAAGAGCGTGGGGATGCGCATCCTCATCTCGGTGCTCTCGCTCACCGTGATCGTGGGCGCGGTGTACGTGTCCAAGCGGCGCGGCATCGCCGTGGGCGACGAGGGTGACGAGGACGGCTCCGAGAAGCCCGCCAAGTCGGCGGATGCGGCGGTGGTTTCGTAGCCTTCGGGAAACCGCCGAGCCGGGTTCCGGCCAACGGGCGGGCGGACGGCGCGCACTGACGCGCCGTCCGCCCGCCCGCCGTTCGGTGCACCCTGATCCTGAGCGGTTCGCGTGCGGTTCGTGAGCCTTATCATGCTTGGTGCAAATGGCTCCAATAACGGTCCAAACGGATGTTCGTCACGGTGGTGCCGCCCACTTGGCGTGTATGTTCCGGGGCCGAGAGCCATGGAAGGGACCAATCCGGTGAACAAGAAGCTCGCGGCCGCGCTGTCCGGCGGTGCGGTACTGGTACTGGCGCTGTCGGGATGCAGCAGTGACGACAACAACGACGACAAGCTGAACTCCTGGGCCGAGCAGGTCTGCGACGCGGTGCAGCCACAGGCGAAGAAGATCGCGGCCGCCAACACCGCCATCCAGAAGCAGACCTCGGACAACAGCACTCCGGCGGAGGTCCAGGAGACCGACTCGCAGGCTTTCCAGGACATGTCCGACGCCTACAAGGCGATCGGCGCCGCCGTGAGCAAGGCCGGCGCGCCGGACGTGGAGGACGGCGAGAAGAAGAAGACGGACGCCGTCAAGGAACTCGACACCATCTCCGCGTCGTACGGCGGCCTCAAGAAGCAGGTCGACGACCTCGACACGAAGAACCAGGCGAAGTTCGCCGACGGCCTGAAGGGGATCGCCACCCAGCTCGACAAGCTGAGCCAGAGCGGCAACGACGCCCTCGCGAAGCTCGAGGAGGGCGACGTGGGCAAGGCGATGGCCAAGCAGGAGAGCTGCAAGAGCGCGTCCTCGTCGTCGCCCGCCGCCAAGGGCTGACTCCGCCGCCGCCAGCCGCCGCCGGGCGCCGCCAGCCGCCGCCACCCGGCGCCGGTCACCGGCACCGCAGCCACCACCGCGGTCACCGCCGCCGCAACCGCCGCCACCCGGCGCCGACATGCCGCCCGCGCCCGCCGGACCGTACGGAACGGTCCGGCGGGCGCGGCCGTGCGTGGCGCACCCGGTGGCGGTGGTTGCGGTGCGCCCGGCCCGCCCGCGTCACAATGGGCGGGTGAGTAACACCAGCCTGGCACCGCTGCCCTCGTCCGACCGCGCCGACGTCACCGCACGGCTGCGGGACGCCCTCCTGAGCGCCTCCTTCAGCGCCGACGGGCTGCTCGACCTCCTCGGCGCCCCCGCGTACGCGGCGCTGGCCCGCAGTGAGACCGTGCCCGCGCTCCGGGCCACCCGGGGCGACTCGCCGCTGGAGGCGCTCGTACGGCTGTTCCTGCTGCAGCAGCCCGTGCCGCACGCGCGCGTGGCGGACGTCCTGCCGGTGGAGGACTGCCTGGAGGGCGGCTGGCTGACCCGCGTCGGCGGGGACGAGGTCGCGGCGGTGGTCGACGTACGGCCGTACGGCGGACCGGGCGGCGAAGACTGGTTCATCGTCTCGGACCTGGGCTGCGCCGTCGGCGGGGCCGGCGGTATCGGCAGCCATGACGAAGGCGTCGTCCTCGGCGTGGGCGGCGCGTCCACCACGCTCGCCGGCATCACCGTGCGCACCCCCGTCGCCTCCGCGCTCGATCTCGGCACCGGCTCCGGGATCCAGGCGCTGCACGCCGCACAGCACGCCACGCGCGTGAGCGCCACCGACCTCAACCCCCGCGCGCTGCACATCACCGCGCTCACCCTCGCCCTGTCCGGGGCCCCGGCGGCCGACCTGCGCGAGGGCTCCCTCTTCGAACCGGTGGCCGACCGGACGTTCGACCTCATCGTCTCCAACCCGCCCTTCGTGATCTCCCCCGCCGCCCGGCTCACCTACCGCGACGGCGGGATGGGCGGGGACGATCTGTGCCGCACGCTTGTTCAGCAGGCGGGCGACCGGCTGAACGAAGGGGGATACGCGCAGTTCCTGGCCAACTGGCAGCACGTGGAGGGCGAGGACTGGCAGGAGCGGCTGCGCTCCTGGGTGCCGCGCGGCTGCGACGCGTGGATCGTGCAGCGCGAGGTCCAGGACGTCACGCAGTACGCCGAACTGTGGCTGCGCGACGCCGGCGACCACCACGCCGACCCCGTGGAGTACCAGACGCGGTACGACGCCTGGCTGGACGAGTTCGAGGCGCGCAAGGTGAAGGCCGTCGGCTTCGGCTGGATCACGCTGCGCAGGTCGGACACGGAACTGCCCTCGGTCGTCCTCGAGGAGTGGCCGCACTCCGTGGAGCAGCCGCTCGGCGACACCGTACGCGCGCACTTCGAGCGGGTGGACTACCTGCGGACGCACGACGACGCCGCCCTGCTCGCGGGCCACTTCAGGCTCGCCGGCGAGATCGTGCAGGAGCAGGTCGGGCTGCCCGGCGCCGAGGACCCCGAGCATGTCGTGCTGCGCCAGAACCGCGGGATGCGGCGGGCCACGAAGGTGGACACGGTCGGCGCGGGCTTCGCGGGCGTCTGCGACGGCACGCTGAGCGCCGGGCGCATCCTGGACGCCATCGCCCAACTGGTCGGCGAGGACCCGGTGCTGCTGCGCGACCGCACGCCGGCCCAGATCCGGCTCCTGGTCGAGCAGGGCTTCATCGAACCCGTGCGCTGAGAGCCTGTGCGCTGAGAGCGCGTGCACCGGAGGCCCGTGCACCGGAGGGCTATGCGCCGGCGTCCGCGCCTCGGGAGCCCACAGAGCCCACAGAGCCCACAGAGCCGTCAGATGACGTGAACCCGCCGTGAACGGCCGGACCGGCCCGGCCCGACCCGATTCGACCGGGCCCGGCCGGATCGGGCCGGGTCGAATCGGGCCGGGTCGGATCGGACCGACGGCACGCAGGCGAGCGGAAAGGCACCGGCCCCCGGCGCGGTGTGACGGACTCCACCCGTGGGCGTGGCCGACACCGTGGGAATGCGATGGCCGGTCCGCGACGGACGGTGCGGCGCGGTGTGAGTTGTCTCGCACCGGAGGGCACGACGGCGGCCTCCTCCCGTTCACCCGGGGTTGGGATCCCGGTCTTCCGAAGGTGCCAGCGTCCGGACCCTGGGCACGCAAGGGCGAGGGGACGAGCCATGGAGAGCGGACCGGCGATCTTCACGGGGTCGGTGTTCGCCCTGTTCGGGGGCGGGCTGCTGCTGTGGACCGCGGTCCGGCTGAGGCAGCGCGCGCCCGTCGCCCACGGGGTGAACCCCCTCGCGTCGGCAACGGCCGCGGGCTTCGCCGGGGCGGCCGCCGTGGCCCTCGCCGTGTGGTGTTTCACCCGCCTCTGAGCGGCGCCTGCCGGCCGCGCGAGGGCCCGGCCCCGATGTCCGGAAAACGGCCCCGCCGCTGTCCCCGGACCGCCGCTCCCCGGCGGGCGCGGACCGGGTCCGGACGTACCGGATCCGCCCTCCGTGGTAATTGAGAGGGCACGCTCCGGATGTCCCGGAAACGGCAGGTCGGCACTCCGGGCGGCAGGAATGGCGGGAGTCGGGTTACCGTTCGAGTGGCCGTTGCGGGCTTTTCCCGTTTGACAGAGGGGCGGGATGTACCGTCACACTCCGCAGCGTCAGCATGACCCGACCCCCGGGTTCAAGGCCTGGGGCGAGACCCCCTGCGTCGACCGGAGAGAAGAGCGAAGTTGTCCCCGACCAGCGAGACCGCACACGGCGGCCGCCGACTCGTCATCGTCGAGTCGCCTGCCAAGGCGAAGACGATCAAGGGCTATCTCGGCCCCGGATACGTCGTCGAAGCGAGTGTCGGGCACATCCGCGACCTCCCCAACGGCGCCGCGGAGGTGCCCGAGCAGTACACCGGTGAGGTGCGCCGGCTCGGCGTGGACGTCGAGAACGACTTCCAGCCGATCTACGTGGTCAATGCTGACAAGAAGTCGCAGGTCAAGAAGCTCAAGGACCTGCTGAAGGACTCCGACGAGCTCTTCCTCGCCACCGATGAGGACCGCGAGGGCGAGGCCATCGCGTGGCACCTCCTCGAGGTCCTCAAGCCCAAGGTCCCCGTCCACCGGATGGTCTTCCACGAGATCACCAAGGACGCGATCCGCAGCGCCGTCGCCAACCCGCGCGAGCTCAACCAGCGCATGGTCGACGCCCAGGAGACCCGCCGCATCCTCGACCGCCTCTACGGCTACGAGGTCTCGCCGGTCCTGTGGAAGAAGGTCATGCCGCGGCTGTCGGCGGGCCGCGTCCAGTCCGTGGCGACCCGCCTCGTCGTCGAGCGGGAGCGCGAGCGCATCGCCTTCCGCTCCGCCGAGTACTGGGACCTCACCGGCACCTTCGGCACCGGCCGCGCCGGTGACCGCAGCGACCCGTCGAACCTCGTCGCCCGGCTGACCGCGGTCGACGGCAAGCGCGTCGCCCAGGGCCGCGACTTCGACTCGCTCGGGCAGATCAAGAGCGCGAACACGCTCCACCTGGACGAGACGAACGCCCGTGCGCTGGCCACCGCGCTGGCCGACACGGACTTCTCCGTACGCTCCGTCGAGTCGAAGCCGTACCGGCGCTCGCCGTACGCGCCGTTCCGTACGACGACGCTCCAGCAGGAGGCCAGCCGCAAGCTCGGCTTCGGCGCGAAGGCCACCATGCAGGTGGCGCAGAAGCTGTACGAGAACGGCTTCATCACCTACATGCGTACGGACTCCACGACCCTCTCGGACACCGCGATCACCGCGGCCCGGGCGCAGGTCACGCAGCTCTACGGCGCGAGCTACCTGCCGGACAAGCCGCGTACGTACGCCGGGAAGGTCAAGAACGCGCAGGAGGCGCACGAGGCGATCCGCCCCTCGGGGGACCGTTTCCGCACTCCGGCCGAAACGGGTCTGAGCGGTGACCAGTTCCGGCTGTACGAGCTGATCTGGAAGCGGACCGTCGCCTCCCAGATGAAGGACGCGGTCGGCAACTCCGTCACCGTGAAGATCGCGGGCACGTCCTCCGACGGCCGGGACGCCGAGTTCAGCGCGTCCGGCAAGACGATCACCTTCCACGGCTTCCTGAAGGCGTACGTCGAGGGCGCGGACGACCCGAACGCCGAGCTGGACGACCGCGAGCGCCGCCTTCCGCAGGTCACCGAGGGCGACCCGCTGTCCGCCGAGGAGATCTCGGTCGACGGCCACGCGACCAAGCCGCCGGCCCGCTACACCGAGGCCAGCCTGGTCAAGGAGCTCGAGGAGCGCGAGATCGGCCGCCCGTCGACGTACGCGTCGATCATCGGCACGATCCTCGACCGCGGCTACGTGTTCAAGAAGGGGACGGCCCTCGTGCCCTCCTTCCTGTCCTTCGCCGTGGTCAACCTCCTGGAGAAGCACTTCGGGCGGCTCGTCGACTACGACTTCACGGCCAGGATGGAGGACGACCTCGACCGCATCGCGCGGGGCGAGGCCCGGTCCGTCCCGTGGCTCAGGCGCTTCTACTTCGGCGAGGGCGACGCGACCGGCGCCGCGGAGGCGGGCAACGGCGACGGGGACCACCTCGGCGGCCTCAAGGAGCTCGTCACCGACCTCGGTGCCATCGACGCCCGCGAGATTTCGTCGTTCGCCGTGGCCGGCAGCGACATCATGCTGCGTGTCGGCCGCTACGGCCCGTACGTCGAGCGCGGCGAGAAGGACTCCGAGAACCACCAGCGCGCCGACGTGCCCGAGGACCTGGCCCCGGACGAGCTGACCGTCGAGCTCGCGGAGGAACTGCTCGCCAAGCCGAGCGGCGACTTCGAGCTGGGCGCCGACCCCGAGTCGGGCCACCAGATCATCGCCAGGGACGGCCGCTACGGCCCGTACGTCACCGAGGTGCTCCCCGAGGGCACCCCGAAGACCGGCAAGAACGCCGTGAAGCCGCGTACGGCCTCGCTCTTCAAGACGATGTCCCTGGAGACGGTGACGCTCGCCGACGCGCTCAAGCTGATGTCGCTGCCGCGCGTCGTCGGCACGGACGCCGAGGGCGTGGAGATCACCGCGCAGAACGGCCGCTACGGCCCGTATCTGAAGAAGGGCACCGACTCGCGCTCCCTGACGAGCGAGGACCAGCTCTTCACGATCACCCTCGACGAAGCCCTCGCGATCTACGCGCAGCCCAAGCAGCGCGGCCGCGCCGCCGCCAAGCCGCCGCTGAAGGAGCTCGGCGCCGACCCGGTCAGCGGGCAGCCGGTCGTCGTCAAGGACGGCCGCTTCGGCCCGTACGTCACCGACGGCGAGACCAACGCCACCCTGCGGTCCGGCGACAGCGTCGAGGAGATCACTCCGGAGCGCGGCTTCGAACTGCTTGCGGAGAAGCGGGCGAAGGCCCCGGCCAAGAAGACGGCGAAGAAGGCACCCGCCAAGAAGGCCCCGGCCAAGAAGGCGCCCGCGAAGAAAACAGCGGCGAAGAAGACCGCAGCCACGAAAACGGCCGTGAAGAAGACCACCACCGCCAAGAAGACGACCGCGAAGAAGGCGGCCGCCGTCAAGGCGGCGGCCGAGGACTGAGCCGGGCCCCTTCCCCCGGTCGGGGGAATCCGGTCCGCGGACGGACCGGATCCTTCACCTTCGGTCACCTCCGGTTCGCCGGACGAACGCCCTGGCACCACATGGTGTCGAGGGCGTTCGCATGTTCGGGGGCCTCTTCGGGTACCGGACCTCTGCGGATAGGCTGGACGGATGACGCGAGCCGAGCAGCCAACGGCCCTCCAGCCGGCCCCCGACGACGCCCTGGTCGCGGATTCACGGGAGCGCGCCGTCCGGGCGCTGCTCCGGGTACCGCAACTGCGGCGCCTGTGGAGCGCACAGCTCGTGGGAGGCGTCGGCGACGCCCTGGCGCTGCTCGTCCTGGTCCTCCTCGCCCTGCAGGCGGCGGTGACCGACGGCTCCTTCGGCGGCGGCTACCGCGGAGTGGCGTTCGCCGTCGCGGCGGTCTTCGGGGCGCGCATCCTCGCGACGCTGCTCTTCGGAGCGGTGCTCCTCGGCCCGCTCGCCTCCCTGACCTCCCAGGACGGTCCGCTCGACCGCCGCTGGACCATGGTCGGCGCGGACGGCGTACGGGCCGTGCTGCTGATCGTCGCGCCCCTGTGGATCGACTGGACCCCCGAGAACGCGCTGGCCGTGCTCCTGGTGACGGCCTTCGTGACCGGGGTCGCCGAGCGCTTCTGGACGGTGTGCCGCGAGAGCGCGGCACCCGCGCTGCTGCCCGCGCCCCCGCTGGAGGGCGCGACGGTACGGCCGCTGCCGGACCACATGGACGCCCTGCGGCGCCTGACCCTGCGTACGGGATTCGTCGCCGTGCCCCTCGCTGCGGCGACGCTCGTCGTCGCCGGGCTCCTCAACAACCTGCTGGGCGCCGGCGTCGAGTGGTTCGGCCAGCACCAGGCCCGCGCTCGCCTCGTACGTCTCCGCGGGCCTGTTCGCCGCGTCCCTGTCGGTCCTCACCTTCCTCGAACTGCCCGGTACCCGCACCCCGCGCGCGCGGTCGCCGCTCGAAGGGCTGCGCCGCCCCAGGACGGGCACGGGCGTCGACAAGGGCCGTACGGGAGCGATCCCGCTCCTGGTGCTCGCCTGCGCCGCGGTCGCCGGGGCGGTCGCGGCCGCCGTCTCCGTGGCCGTGCTGCACGCCAAGGACCTGGGCGGCGGCCCGGTGACGTACGGGCTGCTGGTGCTCGTGCTGACCGGGGGCGTCGTGATCGGCATCCGCACGGCTCCGAAACTGCTGCCGTCCCTGTCGCGCCGACGGCTGCTGGCCCTGGCGATCGCCTTCACCGGGATCGCGCTGCTCGCCGCCGGGCTCGTCCCGGACGTCACCACCGTGCTGCTGATCGTCGGCCTCGCGGGCACCGGCGCGGGCGTCGCCGCGAACACCGGGCACGCGCTCCTCGACCAGGAGGCCGAGGACTACCGCCGCGCGCGGACGACGGAACACCTGCACGCGGCCGTACGGGTCTTCGTGGCCCTGGGCGTCCTGGTGGCCCCGCTGGTGGCGGCCGCGATCGGCCCGCACCGCCTGGAGAACGGCAAGTTCGTGTTCGCGCACGGGGGCGCCGCCTTCACGCTGATGCTCGTCGGCGCGCTGCTGCTGCCGGTCGCCGCGCTGGTCCTCGCCAAGGCCGACGACCGCTCCGGGGTGCCCCTGCGGCACGACCTGCGGGACGCGCTGCGCGGCGGCGACGATCCGGCACAGGTGCCCACCGACGCCGGTTTCTTCCTCGCCCTGGAGGGCGGCGACGGGGCCGGGAAGTCCACCCAGGCCGAGGCGCTCGCGGAATGGATCCGCGCCAAGGGCCACGAGGTCGTGCTGACCCGCGAGCCCGGCGCCACCCCCGTGGGCAAGCGGCTGCGCTCGATCCTGCTCGACGTGTCGTCCGCCGGACTGTCGCACCGCGCGGAGGCGCTGCTGTACGCCGCCGACCGCGCGGAGCACGTGGACACCGTGGTGCGGCCCGCGCTGGAGCGGGGCGCCGTCGTGATCTCCGACCGCTACATCGACTCCTCGGTGGCCTACCAGGGGGCCGGCCGCGACCTGTCCCCGACCGAGGTCTCCCGTATCAACCGCTGGGCGACGGGCGGGCTCGTACCGCATCTGACGGTCCTGCTGGACGTGGCGCCGGAGACCGCGCGCGAGCGGTTCACGGAGGCGCCGGACCGGCTGGAGTCGGAGCCCGCCGAGTTCCACGCGCGCGTGCGGTCCGGTTTCCTGACGCTGGCCGCCGCCGATCCCGGCCGGTACCTGGTCGTGGACGCCGGGCAGGAGCCCGAGGCCGTCACGACCGTGATCCGCCACCGGCTCGACGTGGTGCTGCCGCTCTCCGAGGCCGAGATCAAGGCCAAGGAGGAAGCCCGCAGGGCCGCCGAGGAGGAGGCCCGCCGCAAGGCCGAGGAGGAGGCCGCCCGCAAGGCCGAGGAGGAGCGGCTGGAGCGCGAGCGCCAGGAGCAGCTCGCCCGGCTGCGCGCGGAGGAGGAAGAGCGCAAGCGGCTCGAACTGGAGGAGGCGCAGCGGCGCGAGGCCGAGCGGCAGGCCGAGGAGGCCCGGCAGCGCGCCGAGGCCGCACGCGTGCGTGCCGAGCAGGAACGGGCGCGGCAGCTCGCGGAGGAGAAGGCCCGCGCGGCCGAGGAGGAGCGCCGGCGCAAGCAGGCCGAGGAGGAGGCGCGGCTGCGGGCCGAGGCCGAGGAACGGCGCCTGGAGAAGCAGCGCAAGGCCGAGGAGGCGCTGGTCCGGGCGGAGGAGGCGCGCAGGGCCGCCGAGGCGGCGGCCGCCGCCGCGGCCACCGCCGCGTCGGCGGCCGCGACGGCTGCGACGTCGGGGCCGGCGAGGTCGGGGCCGGCGGCGCCGGCGGCATCCGGCACAGGCGCGGGCGCAGGTACAGGCGCAGGTACAGGCGCGGGCGCAGGTGCGGGCGCGGAGGCCGGCCGTGGGGCTGCCGGTCCCGCGGACGGGCCCGACAACGAGCGCACGGTGCAGACGCCCGTGGTCGTGCCCACGAACGCGTCCGGCGGTCCGGCCGACGAGACGGCCGTGCTGCCGCAGGTTCCGCAGGCCGCGCAGGCGCCGCAGCCCCCGCGGGGTGCCGTCGACGAGACCGCGGTGCTGCCTCCGGTCCGGCCGGAGCCCGCCGCGGACGAGACGGCGGTCCTGCCTCCGGTACGGGACGACCGTGGCGGCCGGCGGGGGAGCGGGCCCGGGGACCGGACGGGGGAGCGCCCGCGGACCGGGGCCTCCGACGGCGGCACCCGTGAGCTGCCCCAGGTCGACGCGGAGGGCAGGCCCCGGCGGCGCCCCCGTTCGGACTGGGCGGAGGAGACCCCGCTGGACGATCTGCCGACGCTGGCCGACGAGTTGCTGGGCCCGCCCGAGGACGACGAGCGGGACGAGGGACGCGGGCGCCGGCGCCGCTGACGGCGGGGCGCTCACGTACCGGGGCGCCGGGGACCACGTACCGGAGCGCCGGGACAGTGCGCCGTGCGCCGTGCACCGCGGACCTCGGCGCACCTCGCCGGACCTCGTTGTCGGTGCCCTCCCGCACAATGGGGGGCGGCAGGCAGAGCCGGCAGGGCACAGGCGCGACGGAAGGGCGGCACCCCATGACCGTATGGGACGACCTGGTGGGCCAGGAGAAGGTGAGCGAACAGCTCGCGGCCGCCGCGCGGGACGCCGACACCCTGGTCACCGCCGTCGCGGCCGGGACGCCGTCGCCCGAGGCGTCGAAGATGACGCACGCCTGGCTCTTCACCGGGCCGCCGGGTTCGGGCCGTTCCACCACGGCCCGTGCCTTCGCGGCGGCTCTCCAGTGCATCAGCCCCGACCGCGCCCTCGGCGGGGTCCCCGGCTGCGGGTTCTGCGACGGCTGCCACACGAGCCTGATCGGTACGCACGCGGACGTGCAGATCATCCGCACCGACCTGCTCTCCATCGGTGTGAAGGAGACCCGCGACCTGGTCCGCCGCGCCCAGCTGTCCCCGGCGGTCGGCCGCTGGCAGGTCATCGTCCTGGAGGACGCCGACCGCCTCACCGAGGGCGCGGGCAACGTACTGCTGAAGGCCGTCGAGGAACCGGCCCCCCGTACGGTCTGGCTCCTGTGCGCGCCCTCCCTGGAGGACGTGCTGCCGACGATCCGCTCCCGGTGCCGCCACCTCACGCTCCGGACGCCCCCGGTGGCCGCGGTCGCCGACGTCCTCGTACGCCGCGATGGCATCGAACCGGACGTCGCGGCCGCCGTGGCCCGTGCCACACAGGGGCACATCGGGCGGGCCCGCCGCCTCGCCACGGACGAGCGGGCCCGCGCGCGCCGCGCCGCCGTCCTCAAGCTGCCGCTGCGGGTCGAGGACGTGGGCGGCTGCCTCAGGGCGGCGCAGGAGCTGATCGACGCGGCTTCCGAGGACGCCAAGCAGGTCGCCGAGGAGACCGACGCCAAGGAGACCGAGGACATGAAGACGGCCCTCGGTGCCGGGCAGGGCGGCCGGATGCCGCGCGGCACCGCGGGGGTGATGAAGGAGCTGGAGGACAAGCAGAAGCGCCGCAAGACGCGAACGCAGCGCGACAGCCTGGACCTGGCCCTGACCGACCTCACGGCCTTCTACCGGGACGTGCTCGCGCTGCAGTTCGGCACGGCGCTGGCCCTTTCCAACACGGAGATGCAGGACACCCTGGACCGGCTGGCGCGCGCCTCGTCGCCCGAGACCACCCTGCGCCGGATCGAGGCGATCGCCGCCTGCCGCGTGGCCCTGGACCGGAACGTGGCGCCGCTGCTGGCGGTGGAGGCGATGACGATGGCGTTGCGGGCGGGGTGACGTCGGCGGGACCGGTATTGACGGTGTCACTCGTACGAAGTGTGATCGCGACTCTCCGCGATCATCTCATCGCTTAGCGTTACGCTCGTTCGATGGACACCAGGCGCCGGCCCAGGTCATTGCGGGCCCACCGATCCCTCCGCGCGTACGGCACCCTGATCGCCGCCGCCGGACTCCTCGTCTCCGCCTGCTCCACGGGGCACTCGACGAGCACCACGAGCCCCGCCGGGTCGGTGGCGCTGCGCGCGCTGCCCGAGACCACCCCGGCCGCGCTGACCCCGTACTACGGGCAGCGGCCGGACTGGCGGGACTGCGGTGTCGCCGGCTTCCAGTGCGCCACGCTGAAGGCTCCGCTCGACTACGCCGAGCCGGCCGCGGGCGACATCCGGCTGGCCGTCGCCCGCAAGAAGGCCACGGGACCGGGTAAGCGGCTCGGTTCGCTGCTGGTCAACCCGGGCGGGCCGGGCGGCTCGGCGGTCGACTACCTCCAGTCGTACGCCGGGATCGGCTACCCGGCGAAGGTGCGGGCCCGGTACGACATGGTCGCGGTGGACCCGCGGGGCGTCGCCCGCAGCGAGCCGGTCGAATGCCTCACCGGGCGGCGGATGGACGCGTACACGCAGACGGACACGACCCCGGACGACGCGCGGGAGAAGGCCGGGCTGGTCGACGCCTACAAGAAGTTCGCGGAAGCCTGCGGGCGGCACTCGGCGAAGCTGCTGCGCCACGTGTCCACGGTCGAGGCGGCCCGTGACATGGACCTCGTACGGGCCGCGCTGGACGACGAGAAGCTGACGTACGTGGGGGCGTCCTACGGCACGTTCCTCGGGGCGACCTACGCGGGCCTGTTCCCGGAGCGCGTCGGACGGCTGGTCCTCGACGGGGCGATGGACCCGTCCCTGCCCGCGCGGAAGATGAACCAGGACCAGACGGCCGGCTTCGAGACGGCCTTCCGGTCGTTCGCGAAGGACTGCGTGCGGGAGTCCGACTGCCCGCTGGGCGGGGCGGGCACGTCGCCCGAGCAGGCCGGCAGGAACCTCAAGGCGTTCTTCCGGCAGCTGGACTCCGCCCCCGTCGGCACGGGTGACGCGGACGGCCGCAAGCTGGGCGAGGCACTGGCCACGACGGGCGTCATCGCCGCGATGTACGACGAGGGGGCCTGGCCGACCCTGCGCGAGGCGCTCACCACGGCCATGAGGGAGAAGGACGGCGCGGGCCTGCTCGCCCTGTCCGACAGCTACTACGAGCGGGCCGCGGACGGCCGGTACGCGAACCTGATGTCCGCCAACGCGGCGGTCAACTGCCTGGACCTGCCCGCCGCCTTCGCCTCCCCGGAGGAGGTCGAGAAGGGCGTCCCCGACTTCGAGAAGGCCTCCCCGGTCTTCGGCGAGGGCCTCGCCTGGGCCTCCCTGAGCTGTGCCTACTGGCCGGTGGGGCCGACCGGTGAGCCGCGCAGCATCGCGGCGAGGGGGTCGGCGCCGATCGTCGTGGTCGGCACGACCCGGGACCCGGCGACGCCCTACGCCTGGGCGCGGGCGCTCGCGTCCCAGCTCTCCGCCGGAACGCTCCTCACCTACGACGGCGACGGCCACACGGCGTACGGGCGCGGCAGCGCGTGCATCGACTCGGCGATCAACCGCTACCTGCTCGAAGGCACCCCGCCGAAGAACGGAAAGCGCTGCTCGGCGACGTGATCGCCGGCCTGCGGCCGGGTCTTCGGCGGCTCCCGGTGAACTCCGGGAGCCCGCCGAAACCCCTGCCGGGGGTGCGTCCGGCACCGGCACAGGGCCGGTACGGAGCACCCCCGGAAACTGTGTACACTTGCTGACGTTGCCGATCGCACCATGGTTCCGGCAGCGCGCCGCCTTAGCTCAGATGGCCAGAGCAACGCACTCGTAATGCGTAGGTCTCGGGTTCGAATCCCGAAGGCGGCTCTGTGGAAGCCCCAGGATTCTCACTCGCCGTGACCTGGGGCTTTTGCTTTTTCTGAATGCCGCCGCCGAGCCGTCTCCTAGGAACCCAGTGTCGTCAGCGCCGGGGCGAAGGCGATCAGGAGGGGGAGCAGGGGGGCCAGGGCCGCTGCCGTCGTGGTGCTCCTGCGGTGGGTTCTGGGGAGGCGGGGCGGGGGGTCCAGGAGGCGCTCCACTCGTTGGTGGAGCAGGGGGCGGGGGGTCGCGCAGGACAGGACGCCGCGGTGCTGGTTCAGTTCGATCAGGGCCAGGGCCGTCGTGAGGTGGCCGCAGCGCCGGGATGCCGTGTCGTCGGCGGAGAGTTCGACCAGGCGGTGCGTCTGGTCGCGGAAGTGGCTGAACACCGGGATGCCCGGGAAACCGCCGGCCAGGGCCTGGGAGAGGTGCAGCAGCCAGTCGTGATGGGCGCGGGCGTGGCCGAGTTCGTGGGCCCGGACGGCGTCCAGCTGCTGGGTGGTGAGACGCTGCAGGGCGCCCGTCGTGACGACGAGTTGGGGGCGGCTGCCCGGCATCCACCACGCGTCCGGGTACTCGTCCTCCAGTACGAGAAGGGGGCCGCGGGCGGCGGGCAGACCCGCGGGCAGCTCGGGGGCGCGTTCGCGCAGGTGTGCCCGGCGCAGGTTGCCGCGCCTGCGGGCCTCCACCAGTTCGCGGGCCAGCATGGCCGTGGTCCAGGCGGCGCCCCCGGCCAGCAGCAGCGCCAGCGCGGTGGTCCAGGGCGGCGCGGCGGCCAGGTCGTACGCCTCGGTGACGGCGGCGGGCGCCGGTGCGAACACGTGGACGCGCACGGTGTGGAACACGGCCGAAGCGCTCAGCACGAGCGAGGTCAGACAGCAGAGCAGGACCGTGGCGACCAGGCACTGCCACACCCACAGCGCGAGCACCGGCTCCCGCTCGGGCCAGGAGGCGCGGGTCAGGACACGGGGACCCACGACCGCGGCGGTCAGGGCGACGGCCGCCATCAGGAGGAGGGAGATGGATACGGTCATGGTCCGGGGCCTCTCTGCTCTCGCTCCGCCAGGTTTCCTGCGCCGGGCTTCCCCGGCCGCCTCCGGTCGGGTCCGGTCCGCCCGGGTCGCCTCCGGTCGCGCTCGGCGCGTGACACGCTACCCGGCCCACCGCCCCCGGACGCAATGCGCGAAGCGGGTGTGCGACACCCTGAATGGGCCGTTTACTCGAAGAGTCCTTACCGTGAACGGCTAGCATCGCTCCCTCACAGTCCGGTGAGGTCGAGGTTGGGGTGGGCGTCGTGTCGGTGGGACCGCGGATCGCGGTGGCCGTGGTGACGATGGGGACGCGGCCCCAGGAGGTCGACGCGCTGCTCGCGTCGGTGGCCAAGCAGGACGTCGCACCCGAGCGGATCGTCGTCGTCGGCAACGGATGCCCGCTGCCGGAGTTCGCCGAGCGGCTGGGCCTGCCCGGCGAGGTCACCGCCGTCGAGGTCGACGAGAACCTCGGCTGCCCGGGCGGCCGTAACGTCGCACTGCGGCGCCTGCGGGAGTTCGGGGACGTGGACGTCGTCGTCGAGCTGGACGACGACGGGCTGCTCGTCGACCCCGACGTCCTGCGGACGGTACGGGACCTGTACGCCGTCGAGCCGCGGCTGGGCATCGTCGGCTTCCGCATCGCCGACGAGAACGGCGAGACCCAGCGCCGGCACGTGCCCAGGCTCGGGGCCAAGGACCCCATGCGGGGCGGTGAGGTGACCTGCTTCCTCGGCGGCGGTCACGCCCTCTCCATGAAGATGCTCGAGCAGACCGGGGACTGGCCCGCCGAGTTCTTCTTCGCGCACGAGGAGACCGACCTGGCGTGGCGGGCCGCCGACGCCGGCTGGACCATCCGGTACGAACCGCAGCTGCTGCTCCAGCATCCGAAGACGTCACCCGCCCGGCACGCCATCTACCACCGTGTCACCGCCCGCAACCGTGTCTGGCTGGTCAGGCGGCGGCTGCCGCTGCCGCTCGTCCCCGTCCACCTGGTGGTCTGGATCGCGCTGACCCTCGTACGGACGCGGTCCGCCGGTGGGCTGAAGGCGTGGTTCGGCGGCTTCGTGGAAGGGCTGCGGACACCGGCCGGGGAGCGCCGGCCGATGCGCTGGCGGACTGTGTGGCGGCTCACCCGGCTGGGACGGCCGCCCGTCATCTGACCGCGGTGCGGTGCACCGTGGCCAGTGGTCAGTGGCTAGTAGCCCGCGGCATCACGAACCGGTCGGATCGTGCGGAGCGCAACGGCTACTTCGCGTCCGCGTAGCACTTCACCACCGCCGTCGTGAACGGGAACCGGACCGGTGTCTCCCCGAACGTCAGCCGGCCTGCCTGTTCCGCCGACTCCCGGATCGCCGCGACCACCGCGTCGGTCTCCTCGGCCGGACAGTGCACCATCACCTCGTCGTGCTGGAAGAAGACCAGCTCGGCCGCCATGTCCCGGCAGGCGCGGCGCAGTCCGGCCAGCACGAGGAGGGTCCAGTCGGCCGCACTGCCCTGCACCACGAAGTTGCGGGCGAAGCGGCCCCGGGCGCGCGAGTCGGTGGACGCGTACCCCGGCGCCCACTCCCGGCCGTCCCCGGGGTCGGCCCCCGCACCCCGGCCGCCCCGGCCGTCCGGGCCACCCAGGCCGTCGGTCTGCTCGCTGTCCGGGATCCCGGCCTCCTCGTCCGAGGCGTCCGAGCCCGCCGCCGGTGGGCAGGTGCGGCCCAGCCAGGTCCGTACGAGGCGGCCCTCCTCGCCCGCCCGGGCCGCGTCGTCCACGTACGCCACCGCCCTGGGGAAGCGGCGGCGCAGCAGCGCGAGGTTCTTGAGGCCGTCGCCGGAGGTCTGGCCGTAGATCGCGCCGAGGACGGCGAGCTTCGCCTGCGCGCGGTCGCCGGAGAAGGCCCGGTCGGAGACGGACTGGTAGAGGTCGCTCCCGCGGCCGGCCACCTCCATCAGTCCGGGGTCGCGGGAGATCGCGGCCAGCACGCGCGGCTCCATCTGGTCGGCGTCCGCCACGACGAGTCGCCAGCCCGGGTCGGCGACCGCGGCCCGGCGGATCACCTTCGGGATCTGCAGCGCGCCGCCGCCGTTGGTCACCCAGCGGCCGGTGACGGTGCCGCCCGCCAGGTACTCCGGTCTGAACCGCCCGTCCCGCACCCAGTCCTGGAGCCACGACCAGCCGTGGGCGACCCAGATCCGGTACAGCTTCTTGTACTCGAGCAGCGGTTTCACGGCCGGGTGGTCGACGCTCGCCAGCTCCCAGCGGCGGGTGGACCGCACCTTGATCCCGGCCTGCGCGAAGGCCTTGACGACGTCCGCGGGCAGGTCGGGCCGGACCCGGCGGCCGAACGCGGCCGACACCTCCTCCGCCAGCTCGGCCAGCCTGCGCGGCTCGCCGCCGCCCGCGTACCGCTCGCCGAGCAGTTCGTGCAGCACCTCGCGGTGCACGTCCGCGCTCCACGGCAGCCCGGTCGCGTTCATCTCCGCGGCGACGAGCATGCCTGCCGACTCGGAGGCCGTGAGCAGCCGCATCCGCTCGGGGTGCGCGGTCGCGTCGTGTCTGCGCTGCTGGTGGCCGTACACCTCGACGAGCTGTGCCAGCGGTACGTGGACGGGGCGCGGCTCGAAGAGCGAGGACTGGGAGCCGGGCTGCGCGGAGCGCTGCGGGGGGTCGGGCGGTACCGGGCCGCCGTGCAGCCTCGCCAGGGCGGCGGCGGCCGAGCGCGGTTCGCCGAGCCGCCCCTCGTGGCCGAGCAGGAGGGACTCGGCCGCCTCCAGGTCGTAACATCGCTCCACGCGGACGCCCGCCGCGCGCAGGCGGGGATAGACCTCCGCCGTCGCCCGCCACACCCAGCGGGTGACGTCCGGCCGGGAGCGTACGGACCCGGCGAGGTCCGGCTCCCGCAGGACCGGTCCTGCGGGCAGCCCGTCGGGGCCGAGGGGGGCGAGCTCGGCGCCGCCGTCCTCGGCCGGCGCGAGGGCCCACCGGTCGGTCATGATCCGAGTCTCGCAGGAGGGTCTGACAATCCCCGGGACGGACTCCACGGAGCCCTCGCGGTCCCTGGAGGACCACGGTCCCTGGCCCCTCGGTCCCTCAGCCCCTGGGCCCTTGGCCCCCCAGCCCCTGGCCCCTCGGGTCCCGCGGTGGCTCACTCCGCGGGTGTGCCCGTCACCTTTTCCAGCGCCTTCGCGATGTTCGCCTCGGCGGTCGTCTTGTCGACGCCGAGTCCGCTCAGTACGCCCGTCCCGGCCTCGTGCTCCAGCAGGGCGAGCAGGATGTGCTCCGTACCGATGTAGTTGTGGCCCAGGCGCAGGGCCTCGCGGAAGGTGAGTTCGAGGACCTTCTTGGCGCCGCCGTCGAAGGGGACGAGCGCGGGCATGGTCTCCGCGCGCGCGGGCAGTGCGGCGCTCGCGGCCCCGCGCACGGCGTCCAGGGTGACGCCCTGCGCGGTGATCGCCTTCGCCCCCAGACCGTCCGGCTCGGCGATCAGGCCGAGGAGCAGGTGATCGGTGCGGATCTGGTCGTTGCCCGCGGTCCTGGCCTCTTCCTGGGAGGCCACCACCACGTTCCGGGCGCGTGGTGTGTAGCGGCTGAAGCCCTGGCTCGGGTCGAGGTCCGACTCCGCCTTCGGCACGAACCGCTTCTGGGCCGCCTGCCGGGTGACCCCCATGCTCCTGCCGATGTCCGTCCAGGACGCGCCCGAACGCCGGGCCTGGTCCACGAAGTGGCCGATCAGGTGGTCGGCCACGTCGCCGAGGTGGTCCGCGGCGATCACCGCGTCCTGGAGCTGGTCGAGGGCGTCCTCGTGGACTTTCTTGATGGCCTCGATGAGGTCGTCGAGGCGTACGGAGGTGGTGGCGCGTGGATTCGTCGTCATGTGTCAACGGTAGGTTGACAGTGGAGGGGTGTCAACCTCGGGTTGACGCGTGGTCGCCGCAGCGCTCCGTGGCACGATCGGAGGATGAGTAGTACGCCCTCCACGGTCGAGCGCGCCTTCGCGGCCGCCCTCTACGCCGACACCGACGCGGCCCTCGACACGGGCGCCTCCCTGCTCGCCGCCGATCCCGCCTCGGACACCGAACTCGCCGTCCGTGGCGAGGAGTTCGTCGCGGCGGCCTGGCGGCGCGGCTGGCAGCCCGCCGATGTCGTACGGATCGTGCGGCGCGAGCTGGCCGGTGTGCACGAGCGGCTCGTGTCGGAACTGGTCCTCGCCGAGGCCGGCCGGGACCGCCGCCCCCGGGGCGCCCGGTGGACGGCGCAGCTCGACGCCCTGGGCGCGCCGGACGCCGACGGGCCGGACCCCGCCGGGGCCACACCGGCCCGTACGGACCGTTTCTCGTACGCGACCGCCGTCCTGGAGCTCTACCGCCTGCTGCTGCGTCTGCCGTCCCTGGAACCGCTGGACGCGCACGTGCCCCGGACGGGGGCGGACGGTTCCTCCGGGGGTGCCGCCGTCCCCCGGGACACCCGCATGCTCACCCGTATCCGCGCGCTGCTCGCCAAGGCGGAGGCGACCGGGTTCCCGGAGGAGGCGGAGGCGCTGAGCGCCAAGGCGCAGGAGCTGATGGCGCGGCACAGCATCGACGAGGCACTGCTCGCGGCACGGACGCACGCCAAGGACGCGCCCGGCGCCTGGCGGATCGGCGTCGACGCGCCGTACGAGGCCGCCAAGGCGGTCCTCCTGGACGCCGTCGCCGGCGCGAACCGGTGTCGCGCGGTATGGAACGAGGCCCTCGGCTTCTCCACCGTGGTCGGTTTCGAACCCGACCTGGCGGCGGTCGAACTCCTTCACACCTCCCTCCTCGTGCAGGCGACGGCCGCGATGACGAGGGCGGAGGCGGCTCAGCGCGCGGGCGGCCGGAAGCGTACGAAGTCCTTCCGGCAGTCCTTCCTCGCCGCGTACGCGCATCGCATCGGTGACCGGCTGGCCGCGGTGGCGGACGCGGCCGAGGGGCAGGTGACCGCCGTGGAGGGGGAGTTGCTGCCGGTCCTCGCGGCGCGCGACGTCGCGGTCGCGGACGAGGCGGAACGCATGTTCCCGGACACCGTCACGACCCGGATGCGCGGTGTGCACGACGCGGCCGGCTGGGAGGAGGGCGCCGCGGCGGCGGACCGTGCCCAGGTGAACGCGCGGACACCACTGCGGCGGCCCTGACGCCGGGCCCCGCGACAGCCCGCCTCGGTCCCGCCTCGGTCCCGCGACGGCTCCGCCTCAGTGGTCCTCGCGGCCCCGGCGAACCGGCCCCGGCGAATCGGCCCCGGCCCCGCCCGTTCACGTTTGGCTGATCAATTCGCGCAGACCGGACCTTCCGTCGTGATGCTGGGTGTGAGGGCGGTGAGGCCGCGCGTTCGCGCGCCGGATCTCCCGTCCGTCCGTCCATCACTTCTCATCAGGAGAGACCATGCGTGTGCGTACCTTCCTTGCCGCCGGCGCCTTCGCCGTCACCGCGATCCTGGGCAGCGCCGGCTCGGCCCTCGCCGACGACCACGACGAGAGCCGTAACGAGGGCGGCTTCCGGGCCTGCGGCGAGTTCGCGGGCGCGGGTCACAGCAACGCCTACTACGGCAACGGCTGTGCGGCGGGTCGCTGGCAGAGCGAGAACGTGAACCACGACGACGACAACGACGACGACGGCCGTCACGACGACGGCCGTCACGACGAGGGCAACCGTCACGAGGACGGGAACCGTCACGAGGACGGCAACCACCACGAGGGCGGATTCGGGCACTTCGGCCGCTGACCGACCGCAGCGCCTCCGTTCGGGGAACGGTCGTCCCGGCCGTTCCCCGGCCGTTCCCCGGCCGTTCCCCGACCGTGTTGCCGAGCGGCCGCGACCCTCAGTCGCCCGCCCGCTGCAGCGCGGTCACCGACGCGTCCGGCTCGGTCGCGCTCCGCAGGGCCACCTCGCCGTACTTCCACGGGAAGGACAGTTCGGCGTCCGCGCCGGGCAGCCCGAACGTCGCGGTCGCGACGGCGGCGCCCTTCGCCGCGTCATCGGCGGGCCCCCGTACGTACGTGATCGTGAAGCCGACCGTCTCGTCCTGCTTCACCGTCAGCTTCTCCGGTTGCGCGGACTTCTCCGGAGCCACCGGCAAGGTGGTCCCGCCGGCCTCCAGGCCGACGGTCGGGAAACCCTCCAGCGTGCAGTCGGCGCCGGTGCCGTTGGTCAGGGTGACGGAGACCGTCCCGGTGTCGCCCGCGGCCGGGGCCTCGCTGGCGACGACCTCCTGACCGAGTCCGTCACCCGCACAGGCGGTCGGGGAACTGCTCGCCTTGCTGTCGGTCTTCTTCTTGTCACCGCCGCCACCGCTGTCGTCACCGCCGCAGGCGGACAGGGTCAGGGCGAGCGTCGCCGCGAGGGCGGTGACGGCGATCGGCAGGGTGCGCATGGTTTCCTCTGGGCTCTGGACTCTGGGCTCCGGACGCTGGATCCGGCGTACTGACTCATGGATCATCATGCGGTTCCGCGTGACCGTGTTCCACCGCCGGCCGCGCCACGGCGTCACCCGTCACCGCGCCCCCGCACCATCGCACGTCCCGGACCCCGGGTACGCCACCCGCCCACCCCCCTCCCGTACGCTGGCGCGGTGAGCTGGAGACGAGCGCTGAAGGACACCGCGCGCTCGGGGCTCGCCGTGGAGAAGAAGCGGCTCGAACCCCTCGGCGCGGTGCGCGGGGCGGCCGGACTCGCGATCGTGATCGCGGTGAGTCTGTGGGCCTTCGGTCCCGCCGTCGCCGCGAGTTCGGCGTTCGGCGCGTTCCAGGCGGCGATCGCGACGTTCCAGCGCAGCTGGCGCCCCCGCCCCGAACTGGCCCTCGCCTCCGGTGCAAGTCTCGCCGTGTCGACGTTCCTCGGCTACCTCACGGTCTCCTGGGAGCCGCTCTTCCTCGCGCTGCTGGTGGTGTGGACGTTCGCGGCGGGGCTGAGCTGGGCCGCCGGCCCGACCATCGGCCTGATCGCGTCCTCGAACGTGGCGATGATGCTGGTGACGGTCACCCTGCCGACCTCCGTCGCCGAGGCCGCCGGCCACGCCGCCATGATGATCGTGGGCGGGGTCGTCCAGGCCGCGCTGGTCGTGCTGTTCCCCGTACGCCGCTGGGGCGCCCACCGCGACGCGCTGGCCGACGCCCTGGCCGCCGAGGCCGACTACGCGCGCCGTCTGCGCCACGATCCCCTCGCGTCCTTCGACCCGCTGCCGCTGATGGAGGCCCGCAACGCGGCCGCCGTCACCCCCCGCCAGGCCCGCCGCCGGCCCGCCGAACTCCACGGCGCCCGCGGCATCGCCGAGCGGATCCGCCCCGTCCTCGCCTCCCTCGCCGACCCGGCGGCCGGTGTCCCGGCGGAAGGCCGTGCCTGCGACCGGGTCCGTGAACTGCTGGCCGCCACCGGAACCGTCCTCGACGCGGCGGCCCACGCGATCCGCCGGGGCGAACCGGTGGCCGTCCCGGCCGCGGCCCTGGCCGTCTTGCGTACCCCGGACACCGGCAGCATCCTCACCGGACGCCCCTACCGTGCGGCCACCCGCCTCGGCACACTCCTCCAGGACGTGCTGGAGACGGCGGGCGGCAGCACCCCGGCAAGCCGCACGGAAGCCGGCCGCGGCCCCGGTCACGGCGTCGGCCGTGCGGAACCGCCACCGCAGGCGGCGGCAGCACGCAGCCGCCCCACCTTCCTCGCCCTGGTCCCCACCGCGCTCACGGCCATGCGCAAGGAACTCCGCGAGGGCTCCCCGATAACCCGCCACGCCACGCGAGTCGCCGCCGTCGCCGCCGTCGGGTACGTCCTCGGCACCGCCCTCCCCCTCGGCCACGGCTACTGGGCCCCGCTGACCTCGGTCATGGTCATGCGCCCGGACTTCTCCCAGACGTACAGCCGGGCGGTGGCCCGGCTCGGCGGCACCGTCGTGGGCGTGGGCGTGGCCACGGCGGTGGTGCGGCTGGCCGACCCGGGCACCTATCTCTCCGGCGTCCTCGCCGTGGTGAGCGCCGGGCTCATGTACCTGCTGATGCGCACGGGCCAGTTCGCCGCCCAGGCCTGCATCGCCGCGTACGTCGTCCTGCTGCTCGGCATGGGCGGCGAACAGTGGACCCAGACCGTGCCCGAACGCGTCCTGCTCACCCTGCTCGGCGGACTCCTGGCGATGATCGCGTACGCCGTCTACCCGGCGTGGGAGACCCCGCGCCTGCGCACCCGGCTCGCGGACTGGCTGGCCACGCAGGGCCGTTACGCCGCCGTGGTCCTCGGCTCCTACGCCGACCCGGCGTCCAGGAACGTCGCGGACGTCCGCGAGGCCCTGCTGACCGCGCGCACCGCCCGCGCGGCCTGGCACACCGCCGTGGCCCGCGCCACCGCCGAACCGGTCCGCCACCGCGGGCTCTCCCGGACCGCCGCCGACGACGCCGAGGACGCGCTCGCCCAACTCGGCCGGGTCGTCATGCTCCTGGAGGCCCACCTGCCGGAACGCGACGCGACCCCGGTCCCGGCGGCGGCCGCCCTCGCGGAGGCCCTGCGCGAGTCCACGCAGCAGGGCGCCAGGGCCGTACGCGAGCGCCGGGTCCCGAACTGGGACGCCGTGCGAGCCGCGCTGGAGGCCTGGGAGACGGCGACGGCCGTACGGGCCCCGGGCGCCGCTGGCGCGCCTGAGGACCCGGGCGCCCCTGGCGCCCCGGACACGGCAAGTGCCTCGAAGACCCCGGGCGCCGATCCGGGGAAGCCCGACGGGGTCGGAGCCGTCGCCTCCGGCAATGACGCGTTCGTACGGGATGCGGCGCGGCTCGTGCTCGACGCGCTCACCGAGTTGTCCGAGGCCCTCGACACCGCCGTGCCGCCCATGACGCTCGACGGGACGGCCGGGCGCGGAAGCGCGAACGACGGCGCTGGCGGCGGTGGCGACAGCGGTGGCGGTGATGGCGACAGCGGTGGCAGTGGGGGCGGCAGCGCCGGCGGTGTCAGGAACCCAGACTCGCCGTAGGCAGCCCGGACGGCAGGCCTTCGCCCTCGGACCTGGTGTAGGTCTCCTTGCCGAAGCCCTCCCAGGTGATCTTCAAGGTGGTGGAGTCGACGGAGTCCACCATGCCCTCGGCCCGGTCCTCGTTCCCGTCGGAGCACTTCAGGGCGATCATCCGCATGCCCGAGGTCTCCTTGGCGGAGCCGCTGCAGACGGATCCGCTCGTGGAGAACAGTCCGGCGTCCTGGCCGGTGACCACCAGGGCCACGGCCTTGCCGTCCTTGGTGGCCAGCCAGTTGCCTTCCAGGTCGCCGGCCGCGGCCGTGCTGTCGCCGGAGCCGCCGCCGGTGTCCGCCGAGGCGGTCGGGGGCGCGGTCGTCCCGGCGGACGCGTCGCTGTCGCCGTCACCGCCGCCGTCCGCGCCGCAGCCGGCCGTCAGGACGAGCGCGGCCGCCAGGGCCGCCGTCGCGGCCGCGATCCGGGTCTGCCTGCGTGGGAAGGTCGCGGAAGTCACTGGAGCCCCCAGGGGTCTGGCCGGACGGGTCGCCGGTACGCGCCGAGTACCACCGGTGGCGCCGATGCCACCGGCACGACGGCAGCAAGCTACCGAACGCCTGCCCTTCACCTCCACCTTTCAGAGCGGAGGCGAAGGGTGTCCTGCGCGTGAAGAGCGTCCTGTACGGGACACTTCCGGAGGTCCGACCCGCGGTCCGTCACCCCACGTGTCACTTCGACCGCGGAAAGATTCGCAGTCGCAGGGTCGCCCGGATCCCGGCACGACAGCGGCGGCGGCCGGCCCGTGCGATCAGGACCGTTGGGGGGACGGTCCTGCCGCCGTACGCGTCGCGGTGGCCCGGGTCGCTCCGGGAGCCCGTCCTGGCTCCCGGAGCCCTTGGTTCCCCGGGTTTTCCGAGGTCCCCGAGTCCTCCCCGGTCCCGGCGGCCCCTGTGACCCCGGCCGCCCCGCCCCGTCCCGTTACCCGTCGAACAGGATGGGGCCGTTCTGGAACACGAACGGCCCGCTGTGCGTCTCCTCCTGAGACGGAGCGCGGCATGGGAACGATTCGGGCTTCGCAACCGTCAAAGCTGTAATCAGGAGACCACCCCCCGTGCACGTGCATATGCCCATGCATCTGCATGTGAAGACAGCTATGATCCGGGGCAGTTGACCACTGCATCAAGAGCAGCAGAGGCAACAGAGGCCGAAGTTGATGCACCACCGGGGAGCGACCTGTGGACCACGACGTGTACAACGGCATGGCTGCCACGGAGCTGAGCGGGGCGGCCTGGCAGAAGAGCAGACACAGCAACTCGCAGGGGTCCTGCGTGGAGTTCGCGCGGCTGCCCGGCGGCGAGGTGGCCGTACGCAACTCGCGTTTCCCCGACGGACCGGCCCTCGTCTACACGCGCGCGGAGATCGAGGCCATGCTCCTGGGCATCAAGGACGGCGAGTTCGACCACCTGATAGCGGGCTGACCCCAGGCCTGGAACCGGGCCGGGGCCAGGGCCCGGACCCGCACCGCGGGCCCCGGGGACGGGTAACGCGCGTAGAACCGCGACGCGAAAAAGCGCCGCGGTCCGTCACGCGGAGGCCCCCAGGCGGAACAGCGCCCAGACGACCTTGCCGTCGAGCGTGCCGGCCAGCGGGTGCCAGCCCCAGCTGTCGGCGAAGGACTCGACCAGGAACAGGCCGCGGCCCGATTCCGCCGAGGAGTCGTCGGAGTCGCCCGTGACCGGGCTGTCGTGACTGGGGTCGCGCACCGCGCAGACGAGTCTCCCGGTCCACCGCATCAGGTGCAGCCGCACGGGCGGGTCCTGGTCGGCCGGTCGGGGGGTGTCCGCGGGCAGCGCGTGCCGCAGTGCGTTGGTGACGAGTTCCGAGACCACCAGACAGACGTCGTCGAAGCGGTTGCCCACGTCCCACTGGTCCAGCGTGCGGCGGGTGAACTGCCGCGCGTCGCGCACCGCTTCGAAACGGGGCGGGAGGGCGCAGGAGGCGGCGTTGGACACGGACGCGGGGTCCAGTGGCGGAAGCCCCTGCCGTAACGGCTCGAGCATGGTCGATCCATTCGTCCCCATGCGAGGCACTCCCGGGGTTCGCGGTCGTTGCGATGCAGCGGTGGCGCTAGACCATCGTTCCGAATGCGTTCAGCAGATGCAAGGGCAGATGCACGTGCACGCGCCCGAATTGAACCTCCCGTGCCGCTTCTTGGGCATTTTTTCCGCCATCTCCGCGCCACTTTTTTCGGAGTGGCTTGTCTTCTCCTTGTCGTTTCCTGTGCTTCTCCCCTGAAAGCTTGCCGTTTCTGTAACCGAACGAGTACTGCTTGAAGTGTTTTAGTGGCAGACTGCGGCCCTTGAGACGGGGTTGGGGAGGCTGACGAACGTGAGCACGCAGGAGTCGGGATCAGTGGTACGACGCATGCTGCTCGGCTCGCACCTGAGGCGGCTGCGCGAATCGCGCGGGATCACCCGGGAGAAGGCCGGCTACTCGATCCGCGCCTCCGAATCGAAGATCAGCCGTATGGAGTTGGGCCGGGTGAGCTTCAAGACGAGGGACGTAGAGGATCTGCTGACGCTCTACGGGATCGCCGACGAGGCGGAGCGCACGTCGCTGCTCTCCCTCGCCAAGGAGGCGAACGTCGCGGGCTGGTGGCACAGTTACTCGGACGTCCTGCCCAGCTGGTTCCCGACCTATGTCGGCCTGGAGGGCGCCGCGGCCCTGATCCGGTCCTACGAGGTCCAGTTCGTGCACGGCCTGCTGCAGACCGAGGCGTACGCGCACGCGGTCGTCGCCCGGGGCATGCGAGGCGCCGGCCGCGCCGACATCGACCGTCGGGTGGCCCTGCGCCTGGAGCGGCAGAAGTACCTCGTGGCCGAGACCGCGCCCGAGTTCCATGTGGTGCTGGACGAGGCGGCGCTGCGGCGGCCGTACGGCGACCGGAATGTGATGCGCGGCCAGTTGCAGCACCTCATCGACATCTCCCAGCGGCCGAACGTGCGGCTCCAGGTCATGCCGTTCAGCCTGGGCGGCCATGCCGGGGAGAGCGGGGCCTTCACCATGCTGAGCTTCCCCGAGTCCGACCTGTCCGACGTGGTCTACCTGGAGCAGCTCACCAGCGCGCTGTACCTGGACAAGCGCGAGGACGTCGCCCAGTACGAGAAGGCGATGAAGGAACTGCAGCAGGACAGCCCGGGACCCGACGAGAGCCGCGACCTGCTCAGGGGACTGCTCCAACTCAGTTGAAACGCCTGAACTCGTTTGAAACACCCGTACGATGACATGTGATCAGACCGTGAAGATGCATGGGCTGCTGCCTTCGGCAGCGGGGGATTGAGGGATCACATGTCGTCGTCCTACTTCACCGACCTGGCTCAGCAGTACATCGACGGCCGATGGCGCCAGGGCACGGGTTCCTGGGACATCATCGACTTCAACCCGTACGACGGCGAGAAGCTGGCCTCGATCACGATAGCCACGGTCGACGAGGTGGACGAGGCCTACCGGGCGGCCGCCCGGGCCCAGGAGGCATGGGCGGCGACGAACCCGTACGCGCGCCGGAGCGTGTTCGAGAAGGCGCTGCGGATCGTCGAGGAGCGCGAGCCGGAGATCACCGAGGCGATCATCGCGGAGCTCGGCGGCACGCGTCTGAAGGCCGGCTTCGAACTGCACCTCGCCAAGGAGTTCCTGCGCGAGTCGGTCAACCTGGCGCTGCGGCCCCAGGGGAAGATCATCCCCTCGCCGGGCGACGGCAAGGAGAACCGTCTCTACCTCGTCCCGGTCGGCGTCGTCGGTGTGATCAGCCCCTTCAACTTCCCGTTCCTGCTGTCGCTGAAGTCCGTGGCACCCGCGCTCGCCCTCGGCAACGGCGTGGTCCTCAAGCCGCACCAGAACACCCCGATCGTGGGCGGCTCCCTGATCGCGAAGATCTTCGAGGACGCGGGCCTGCCGGCCGGTCTGCTCAACGTCGTCATCACCGACATCGCGGAGATCGGCGACGCCTTCCTGGAGCACCCGGTGCCGAAGGTCATCTCCTTCACCGGCTCCGACAAGGTCGGCCGCCACGTCGCGACCGTCTGCGCCGCGCAGTTCAAGCGCTCGATCCTCGAACTGGGCGGCAACAGCGCGCTGGTGGTCCTGGACGACGCGGACGTCGACTACGCCGTGGACGCCGCGGTCTTCAGCCGGTTCGTGCACCAGGGCCAGGTCTGCATGGCCGCGAACCGCGTCCTGGTGGACCGCTCGGTCGAGGCGGAGTTCACCGAGAAGTTCGTCGCCAAGGTCAGGTCCCTGAAGGCCGGCGACCCGCGCGACCCGGAGACCGTCATCGGTCCGGTCATCAACTCCACGCAGGCGAACGCCCTCGGCGCCGTGGTGGACCAGGCGCTCGCCGAGGGCGCGACCGCCCTCGTGCGCGGCACCACCACCGACAACCTCGTCGAGCCGACCGTCCTGACCGGCCTGCCCGCCGACTCCGCCATCCTCCGCCAGGAGATCTTCGGCCCCGTCGCGCTCCTCGTCCCGTTCGACGGCGAGGAGGAGGCCGTACGCATCGTCAACGACACCCCGTACGGGCTGAGCGGCGCCGTGCACACCGCCGACGTGGAGCGCGGGGTCTCCTTCGCGAAGCGGATCGACACGGGCATGTTCCACGTGAACGACGGCACCGTGCACGACGAGCCGCTGGTCGCCTTCGGCGGCGAGAAGTCCTCCGGCATCGGCCGCCTGAACGGCGAGGCGACCGTCGAGGCGTTCACCACCCAGAAGTGGATCTCGGTCCAGCACGGCCGCAGCGCCTTCCCGTTCTAGTCCTTTCGTCCTGGTCCGCGACCGGCCCGTTCTCGCGGGTCCTTGCGGACAGGACCTGACCGCAAGGGCCCGTAGCTTCGTGGGTGTCGGGAAAGAGACGGCACCCACGAAAAGGCGGCTCCCATGGTCATGCACGTGCACGCGGAGGCCCACGGCGACGAGCGCGGCGCGCTGCTCGCCTTCCTGGACGAGCAGCGCGGCGGCATCCGCCGGGCCCTGCTCGGCCTGACCGACGAGCAGGCCGCGACCCGCCCGAGCGCGAGCGAACTCTCCCTCTCCGGGCTGCTCAAGCACGTCGCGGAGACCGAGCAGGGCTGGCTGTCGCTGGCCCGGCAGGAGACGTCCGGCACCGAGCGCTCCGAGGAGGACCGGGGTGACGGCTTCCGGCTGACCGGCGACGAGACGGTCGGGTCGACGCTGGCCCGCTGGGACGAGGTCGCCCGGCGGACGGAGGACTTCATCCGTGCCGTGCCCAGCCTGAACGACACCTTCCCGCTGCCCGATCAGCCGTGGTTCCCGGACGGCGAGGCCGTCTCCATGCGCTGGCTGCTGCTGCGCCTGATCACGGAGACGGCCCGGCACGCCGGCCACGCCGACATCGTCCGCGAGTCCCTCGACGGGAAGACGGCCTTCGAGCTCGTCGCGCAGCAGCAGGGCCGGGGCTGAGCCGAGCCCCCGCCGGGCCCGGCGCCCGGGCCCGGCAGGGCCGCCCTACGCTTGGCCGCATGTCAGCGATCCGCCTCCTCGTCCTCGGTGCCGTGCGCCAGCACGGCCGGGCCCACGGCTACCAGGTGCGCAACGACCTGGAGTACTGGGGCGCGCACGAGTGGTCCAACGCCAAGCCCGGCTCGATCTACCACGCGCTCAAGCAGATGGCGAAGCAGGGACTGCTGGTCGCGCACGAGACCGCGCCCTCCACGGCCGGCGGCCCGCCGCGCACGGAGTACGAGATCACGCAGGAGGGCACGCGGGAGTTCCGCACGCTCCTGCGCGAGTCGCTGACCGCGTACGACCAGAAGCCGGACGTCCTCTCCGCGGCGCTCGGTTTCATGGTGGACCTCGGCCGCGAGGAGGCGCTCGGACTCCTGGAGGAGCGGGTGCGGGTCATCGAGGAGTGGCGTTCGGCCGTCACCGAGCACTACGTACCGGAGGACGGTCCCGGCCGGCTCGGCCACATCGGCGAGATCATGAACTTCTGGGTCCACTCCGCCGACAGCGGCGCCGAGTGGACCCGTGGCCTGATCCGGCGGATCAAGGACGGCGCATACACCTTCGCGGGCGAAGGCGAGCCCTTCGTGGGCGTGCTGGCGGAGGGCGAGGAGAACCCGTACGCCACGGGTGAGACGCATCCGGAGGATGCGCGGTAATCAAGTTTGACTAAGCCTCCGGGCGGGCATACCCTCGCGGCACGCTGGTAGTCAATTTTGATTACTCTGATGTGGACGTGAAAGGAGCCCGATGACCGACGCGATCGTCGTCGAGGGCGTACGGAAGCGGTACGGAGGCACCCACGCGCTGGACGGGCTCGACCTGCGGGTCGGGCGCGGCACGGTGCACGCGCTGCTCGGCCCCAACGGCGCGGGCAAGACGACCCTGGTCCGGATCCTGTCCACCCTGCTGCGGCCCGACGGGGGCCGTGTGGAGGTGGCGGGGCACGACGCGGTGGCCCGGGCACGGGAGGTGCGCCGCCGCATCGGCCTGCTCGGCCAGCACGCGGCGCTCGACGAGGAGCTGGGCGGACGGCAGAACCTGGAGATGTTTGGGCGCCTGTACCACCTGGGTGCCCGCCACGCGCGCGTGCGGGCCGGCGAACTCCTGGAGCGCTTCGGGCTCGCGGACACGGGCCGCAAGGCGGTGAAGCGGTACAGCGGCGGCATGCGGCGCCGCCTCGACCTGGCCGCCTCGCTCATCACCGAACCGGAGGTGCTCTTCCTGGACGAGCCGACCACCGGCCTGGACCCGCGCGGCCGGGCCGAGGTGTGGGCGGCGGTGCGCTCCCTGGTCGGCGGCGGTACGACGGTGCTGCTCACCACGCAGTACCTGGAGGAGGCGGACCAGCTCGCCGACCGGATCGCGGTGGTCGACCGCGGACGGCTCGTCGCGGACGGGACGGCGGGCGAACTGAAGGCCCTCGCGGGCGGGGACCGCATCGACGTGGTGCTGCGGGACGGCGGGCAGCTGGGAGCCGCGGTCGCCCTGCTGCCGCTCGCCCCGGCGGAGATCTCGGTGGACGTCGACCGGCGCCTGCTGAGCGCCCCGGCCGCCGACCGCATGAAGGTGCTCACCGGGGTCGTACGGGCTCTGGAGGACGCCGGGATGGAGGCCGAGGACGTGGCCCTGCGGCGGCCCACGCTGGACGAGGTGTTCCTGCGCCTCACCGAGGACGACGAACCGGCGAAGGAGGCGGTATGACCACGTACGCGCTGAACGACTCCTGGACCATGACCCGCCGCGAACTCGCCCACTGGGCCCGGCAGCCGGTCCAGGTCCTGGTCGGTCTGGTCTTCCCCGTGATGCTGCTGCTGATGTTCGGCTACCTCATCGGGGGCGGCCGGGGCGTCGACGGCGACTACGTCGACTTCCTGGTGCCCGGCATGTTCGCGCTGACCATGGCCTTCGGCCTGGAGGGCACGATGCTGGCCGTCACCCAGGACCTCAACAAGGGCGTGATCGACCGCTTCCGCTCGATGCCGATGACCGACGGGGCCGTCCTGGTGGGCCGTTCGGCCGCCGACATGCTCCAGTCGGCGCTCGGCCTGATCGTGCTGATCGGGGTCGCGTACACGCTCGGCTGGCGCGTGCACGGCACCCTCGGCGCGTTCCTGGGCGCCCTGGGCCTGCTCCTGCTGTTGCGGTTCGCGATGCTGTGGATCGGCATCCTGCTGGCGATGGTGGCCGGGAGGCCGGAGATGGTGCAGGCCGTGCAGATTCTGATCTGGCCCGTCGGCTTCCTGTCCAACGCCCTCGCGACCCCGGAGTCCATGCCCGGCTGGCTGGGCACGGCCGTCGAGTGGAACCCGCTGTCACAGACGGCCACGGCGGTACGCGACCTGTTCGGCGCGCCGGGCGCCGAGTCGGGCCACGTCTGGGCGGCGATCGCCTGGCCGCTCGCCCTGCTGGCGGTGTTCTTCCCGCTGGCGGTACGGCGGTTCGGGGCGCTGGACAGGTAGCCGGCGGGCCGGGACCGGCGGGACGGATGCCCGGCTGTCCGGCTGCCGGGGCGCGGCCCGTCCTGCTCAGTGGTGGAAGCCCGTCGCCGCGTCCTTGTCCCTCGTCAGCGGGTGCGGTTGCCGGCGCAGTTCGGGCAGCAGGCGGGTCAGGTCCTCGACGAACAGGTCGGCGAGGTCGGACGAGAAGCCGTTGCGGCACACCACCCGCAGCACGGACAGGTCCTCGCGGTTGGCCGGGAAGGTGTACGCGGGCAGCAGCCAGCCCCGTTCCCGGATGCGCCGGGACACGTCGAAGACGTCGAAGGCCGTGACGTGCGGGGCGGTGGTGAAGGCGAACACCGGCAGCTCGTCGCCCCGGGTGACGAGGCGGAAGTCGTCGAGGGCCCCGATCCGTTCCGCGAGCCCCTGGGCGACCTCCCGGGTCGTCCGCTGGACGGCCCGGTAGCCCTCGCGGCCCAGCCGCAGGAACGTGTAGTACTGCGCCACGACCTGCGCGCCGGGCCGGGAGAAGTTGAGCGCGAAGGTCGGCATGTCGCCGCCCAGGTAGTTCACGTGGAAGACGAGGTCCTCCGGCAGCTCGGCGGCCGAGCGCCACAGCGCCCAGCCGACACCCGGGTACACCAGCCCGTACTTGTGCCCCGAGGTGTTGATGGAGGAGACGCGCGGCAGCCGGAAGTCCCAGACCAGGTCCTCGTCGACGAAGGGCGCGACCATCGCGCCGGAGGCCCCGTCCACATGGACGGGGACGTCCAGCCCGGTACGCTCCTGCAGCGCGTCCAGCGCGGCACAGAGGGCGGCGATCGGCTCGTACGACCCGTCGAAGGTGGAACCGAGGATGCCGACGACCCCGATGGTGTTCTCGTCGCACAGGTCGGCGGCCGCCTGCGGGTCGAGGTGGAAGCGGTCGCCCTCCATGGGCACCTGGCGGGCCTCCACCTCCCAGAAGTTGCAGAACTTCTCCCAGCAGACCTGCACGTTGACGCCCATCACGAGGTTCGGGCGGGCGCCCGGGTACCGGTCCGCGTTCCGGTGGGCCCAGCGGCGTTTGAGCGCCATGCCCGCGAGCATGCACGCCTCGCTGGACCCGGTCGTCGAACAGCCCACCGCGGCGGCCGGATCCGGCGCGTTCCACAGGTCGGCGAGCATCACCACGCACCTGCGCTCCAGCTCGGCCGTGCGCGGGTACTCGTCCTTGTCGATCATGTTCTTGTCCCGGCACTCGCCGAGCAGTATGTCGGCCTGCGGCTCCATCCAGGTGGTGACGAAGGTCGCGAGGTTGAGCCGGGAGTTGCCGTCCAGCATCAGCTCGTCGTGCACCAGCTGGTAGGCGGTGGAGGGCGCCAGCGGCCGGTCGGGCAGCCGGTGCCGGGGCGGGGCCTCGGTCATGCCGTCGACCGGGTTCGCCTCCCCGTAGAAGGGATTGACGCTCGAGGGACGCTCATCGGACTTCGCGGGGCCTTTGTGCAGCGCCATGACGCCTCCGGTCGTGGGGCTCGGGCTCAGGACCTCCATGGTGGCCCCCCTTCGTCGGCGGCCGGGAGAATCGACACGGCGCGGGGTGGATTTCCGGCTTGCACCTCACGTCACGTGAGGGCCCAGCCTGGGGCGTACCGAAGAAGGAGGGAGCGGAGGCCATGGGTCACTCCGTGGGACAGGTCGCCGGTTTCGCCGCGGTGACGGTGCGCACGCTGCACCACTACGACGAGATCGGCCTGCTCGTACCGAGCGGGCGCAGCCACGCGGGTCACCGGCGCTACAGCGACGCCGACCTCGACCGGCTGCAGCAGATCCTGTTCTACCGGGAGCTCGGCTTCCCGCTCGACGAGGTCGCCGCCCTGCTCGACGACCCGGAGGCGGACCCGCGCGCACACCTGCGCCGGCAGCACGAGCTGCTGTCCGACCGGATCGAGAAACTGCGGAAGATGGCGGCGGCCGTGGAACACGCCATGGAGGCACGCACGATGGGTATCGATCTCACGCCCGAGGAGAAGTTCGAGGTCTTCGGCGACAAGGACCCCGAGGAGCACGCCGAGGAGGCCGAGCGCCGATGGGGCGGCACGGAGATGTACGCCGAGTCGCAGCGGCGGGCCGCCCGCTACACCAAGGACGACTGGCGGCGCATGCAGGCGGAGGTCGCCTCCTGGGGCGAGCGCTACGCGGCCCTCATGGAGTCCGGCGAGCCCGCCACGGGGGAGCGCGCCATGGACATGGCCGAGGAACACCGGCTGCACATCGACGTGTGGTTCTACGCGTGCGCGTACGAGATGCACCGGTGCCTGGGCGACATGTACGTGAGCGACGAGCGGTTCAAGGCGTTCTACGACTCCATGCGGCCGGGTCTCGCCGAGCACCTGAGGGACGCGATCACGGCGAACGCGGCGCGTCGGGAGGGGTAGCGGGGTAGCGGTCGAGGGCCGGTAAGCCGAAGGCCGGTAAGTCGAGGGCCGGTAAGTCGAGGGCCGGTAAGGGGCGCCCGCAATGACGGGCGCCCCTTACCGGACGGCCGCGCCGCTCCTCGTCCGTCACTCCTTGACCAGGACCACGGCCGTGCCGTACGCGCACACCTCGGTGCCCATGTCGGCCGCCTCCGTCACGTCGAAGCGGAACATCAGCACACCGTTGGCGCCCCGCGCCCGGGCCTGTGCGACGAGCCGCTCCATCGCCTGGTTGCGGGTCTCCACCAGGGTCCTGGTGAGGCCCTTCAGCTCGCCGCCGATCATCGACTTCAGACCCGCCCCGATCTGGCTGCCCAGATGCCTGGAGCGGACGGTCAGTCCGAAGACCTCGCCGACGACCTGCTCGACCCGGTGGCCGGGTACGTCGTTCGTCGTCACCACCAGCACGTCCGGCCGGGGGCCCTGACCGCCGCCGTACTCCTCGAGTCCCATGGATTCCTCGGTGCTCATGGCTCACAGCTTTGTCCCAGTCGGGGCACAGTGCATCCTGTAGAGGCCGGTGGAACCTGGTCACATCATGGCGCGTTGATAACTTTGGTCGGCCACACCTGCGCCCGCCGCCGTATCCACCACCCCTCAGGAGCCCGGAATCGTGACGACGCTTGCCCTTGGCCCGAGCTGGTTGGATCCGGACTACCTGCTCGACTCGTTCGGCATCTGGGGCCTGCTCCTGATCGTCTTCGCCGAGTCGGGCCTGCTCATCGGCTTCTTCCTGCCGGGCGACTCGCTGCTGTTCACGGCGGGCATGCTGATCACCGCCAACACCCTGGACTTCCCGTTGTGGGGCGCCATCGCCCTGATCTGCCTCGCCGCGATCCTCGGTGACCAGGCGGGCTACATGTTCGGCAAGAAGGTCGGCCCGTCGCTGTTCACCCGGCCGGACTCCCGCCTCTTCAAGCAGGAGAACGTCGCCAAGGCGCACGAGTTCTTCGAGAAGTACGGCCCGAAGTCGCTGGTGCTGGCCCGTTTCGTGCCCATCGTGCGCACGTTCACGCCGATCGTCGCCGGCGTCAGCGGTATGAAGTACCGCTCGTTCCTGATCTTCAACGTCATCGGTGGCGTCCTGTGGGGCGCGGGCGTCACGCTGCTCGGCTCCTGGCTCGGCAGCATCGAGTTCGTCCACAAGAACATCGAGCCGATCCTGCTCCTGATCGTCTTCATCTCGGTGGTCCCGATCCTCATCGAGTTCCTGCGGGCCCGCGGCAAGTCCAAGAAGAACGCGTCACAGCCGTCGCAGCCGTCCCAGGCCCAGGCTCCGCAGGCGGGCCCCGCCATGGACGACCGCACGACCCAGCTCCGCCGCATCCCCCCGGCCGCCCAGCAGAACGGCTACGGCCAGGACCAGGGCTACGGCGATCAGGGCTACGGCAACCAGGGCTACGGCAACCAGGACCAGCAGCAGTACAGCCAGTACGACCAGTACGGCGACCAGAACCAGTACGGCGACCAGAACCAGAACCAGAACCAGAACCAGAATCAGAACCAGGACTACTACCAGCAGCAGCCGTACGGCCAGGGCCAGAGCCAGAGCCAGGGCTACGGCGACCAGCAGTGGCAGTACCCCGAGGACCAGCAGCAGTACCAGCAGGGCGGGCAGCAGTACCCGTACGGCCAGGACCGCCCCCGCAACTGATTGCGCCGGCCCGCGCCCCTCGGGGGCGCGGGGCCGTGCCGATGTGCGGCTCCGCCGCGTGGGCGCGCTCGGCCCGTGTCAGAACCCGCGGGTGCGCTTCGCGGCGCGCCGCGCACCGTCCGCGACTCCCGGCAGCCGCATGAACAGCCGCGAGATCTCCGACCCCAGGTTCATCCCGATCGCGATGGCCATCGCGAGCGCGGCCGCCTTGGTGAGCGACACCAGCCCCTTGTCGACGTCGTTCTGTGCGATGGCGAGCAGCCCGAAGTACGTGGCGGAACCGGGCAGCAGCGGCCCGATCGCGGCGGTCGTGTACGGCAGCGCGGAGGCGAACCGGTAGCGCGACATGAGTTGCCCGAACAGCCCCACGAGCCCGGCCGCCACCGCCGTCGAGGCGACCGCTGAGATCTCGCCCGCGTAGTGCATCGCGCCGTACACGCTCCACGCGACCCCGCCGTTGAGGGTCACGACCAGCACGGTCGACCGTTCCTGCTGGAGCAGCACCGCGAAGGTGAGCGTCAGGAGCATCGAGGCGGCGATCTGCCACAGCGGCCGCTCGGCGGACAGCAGGGCCGCGTCCGGATTGAGTTCGGCGCCCAGCGTCACGCCGAAGTACAGGATCACGAGCACGCCGATGACGATGCCGACGTAGAAGTACATGACCTCCAGGAGCCGGGCGGCCGCGGTGATGTAGTAACCGGTCAGCCCGTCCTGCACCCCCGCCACCAGCGCCCGCCCGGGCAGCAGCGCGAACAGTCCGCCGGTGATCACCGCGGACGCCCGCACGTCGACGTGCGCGAGTGTGAGCGCGGCCCCCATCGCGGCGGCCGGCATCGCCGCCACCGTGAACTGGTAGAACTCCGGCAGTCCGCGCCCGGCGCACAGCCACGCCAGCCGGTCGCCCAGCATCGCGCCGACGGCCGCGGCGACGAACACGATCAGATCGCCGCCGACGAGCACGGAGGCCGCGCCCGCCAGCAGCCCGGTGGCCGCGGTGAGCACCCAGCCGCTGTACGGGTGCCGGTTGCGGCGGATCTCGGCGAGCCGCCGGTAGGACTCCTCCAGGGACACCTCGGTCCCGTCGTCGCTGATGTCGTCGACGAGCTGGTACACGGCCGCGAGGCGCGTGTAGTCGGTGCCCCGGCGCCGGACGGTCCGCGAAGCCGAGATCGGGTCCTCGACCAGCGACGGCTGGTACGAGACGGTCAGCAGGGTGAAGGTGACGTTCGGCTCGCAGCGGTCCAGGCCGTAGGAGCGGCAGACGGCGAACATCGCCGCCTCCACGTCCTCGGCGCCCTCACCGCCCGCGAGCAGCAACTCGCCGATACGCAGGGTCAGGTCGAGGACGCGCGGCACGGCCGGACCCTCGTCCTCCGCCTTCTGCACGGTCTCGGGCACGGGCCGCTCGGCGACCGGCATCCGCAGCATCGTGCGCATCCGGTCCTGCCAGGGGGCGTCCTTGACGAGGTCGACGCGCGGGACACCGCCGGGCGGCGTGAAGGCGGGCGGGGCGTGCTTGGCGCTGTACGTCCGCGGTGTGCTGAACGCCGAACCCCCGGACTCGGCGGCGGGTGTCTGCGCAAGGACGCCGAACCCCTTCGGGAGGGCGAACTCCGACGTCGTCGACGCCTCCTCCTCGACCGGCGGGGCCTGCGCCCTCACACCGCTCGGCGGGATGAAGGCGCTGCGCGCCTCGTCCGACTGCGGCTTGCGGTCCTCGACCTCCGGCTCCGACACCCACTGCTCCCGAACTCGCACTTCCGGTACGCCCCAGTATGCGCACCGGCACACAAAACGGGCCGCGCGACCCCATGGAGGTCACGCGGCCCGCAGGACACAAGGGGGGATCAGTGTCCGCCCTTCTCCTTCAGACGCTTGTACGACCGCTCGATCTCGGCCTCGGCGTCCGTACGGCCGACCCAGTTGGCACCCTCGACGGACTTGCCGGGCTCCAGGTCCTTGTAGACCTCGAAGAAGTGCTGGATCTCCAGCCGGTCGAACTCCGACACGTGGTGGATGTCCCGCAGGTGCTCCACACGCGGGTCGTGCGCGGGGACGCACAGCAGCTTGTCGTCGCCGCCGGCCTCGTCCGTCATACGGAACATGCCGATCGTGCGGCACTGGATGAGGCAGCCCGGGAAGGTCGGCTCGTCCAGGATGACCAGCGCGTCCAGCGGGTCGCCGTCCTCGCCGAGGGTGTTCTCGACGAAGCCGTAGTCGGCCGGATAACTGGTCGAGGTGAAGAGGCGACGGTCCAGACGGATCCGACCGGTCTCGTGGTCCACCTCGTACTTGTTCCGTGAACCCTTCGGAATCTCGATCGTGACGTCGAACTCCACCGGTGGCTCCTCCATGATCAGCACATAGTTCTGGTGGTTAAGTGTCCCTCACGCAGGTGTGTGATCGCGAAAGGGGCTGGTGGTCGTGCCGGAGCTGAGGGCCTGGCGGGCCGCGAGACCGCATGTGGCGCGGGTCGCGCGATCCGTGGGACCACGACTCGTACGGGTCGCGGAGGCCGTGAAGCCGCCGCTCGTCCGGGCCTCGGAAGCGGTGAAGCCGCCGCTGGCCCGGGCGGCAGGAGCCGTGAAACCGCTGGTCAAGCGGCCGTCGACCGTGCAGTTCACGACGGGCGCCGCCACCCTCGGACTCGTCGTGGCGGCCACCGTGGTGACCGTGGCCGGACCCTGGGACTCCACCGGCCAGCGTACGGCGGAGCGGGACTGGGCCGCATCGCGGGAGCGCACAGGTGGCACAGATCACGGCCGGGTGCCCGGCACGTCCGGAAAGGAGCCGGCGCCCGCACCCAGCGCCGCGTCCGTGCTCGTCAGTGTCGGCGCGGCCGTGGGCTCCGTGCCGTCGCCCAGTGAGAAGGCCCTGGCGAACGTCCTGGGGCCGCTGCTCGACGACCCCGCGCTGGGCACCGACCGCGCCGGCGCCGTCGTCGACCTGGCCACCGGCAAGCGCCTCTACGGCAAGGGCGCGGACGACGCGCTGACCCCGGCCTCCACCACGAAGATCGCCACGGCCGTCGCGGCGCTCACCGCGGCCGGCGCGGACCACCGCATCGCGACCAGGGCGGTCCTGGAACCGGGCACCGAGGAGGTCGTCCTCGTCGGCGGCGGCGATCCCACCCTGACCGCCCGCAAGGACGCCGACGGCAACGCGAGCCTGCGCGCCCTCGCCGACGACACGGCCCGCGCCCTCGCGTCCCGCAAGGGCGGCCGGGTGACCCTCTCGTACGACACGTCGCTGTACGCGGGCTCCACCACGCACCCCATCGGCCCCAACACCAATCTGGCCCCGGTCACCGCCCTGATGGCCGACGAGGGCCGCCTGAACGATTCTTCCAGCGGTCCCGCGAACCGCAGTGAGGACCCGGCGGGCGACGCGGCCCGGAAGTTCGCCGACCTCCTGCACGAGCGGGGCGTCGAGACCACGGTCCCGGGCAGGTCGAAGGCGTCCGACCGCGCGAAGACCCTCGCCACCGTCCAGTCCCCGCCCCTGTCCGCGCTGGTCGAGCGCATGCTGACCAGCAGCGACAACGACATCGCCGAGGCCCTCGCCCGGCAGACCGCCCTCGCCGCGGGCGAACCGGTGAGCTTCAAGGGCGGCGGTACCGCCGTCCGCGAGCAGCTGAAGAAGCTGGACCTGCCGCTCAAGGGCGTCAGGTTCGCGGACGGCAGCGGGCTGGACCGGGCGGACAAGCTCACCGCGGACCTGCTCACCGCCCTGCTGGCCGAGGCCGCCGACCCGGACCGCCCGGAACTGCGCCCGGTCCTCACCGGCCTGCCCGTCGCCGGCTTCACCGGCACCCTCAGCAAGCGGTACGCGGACCGGCCCGGCACCGGCGTCGTACGCGCCAAGACGGGCACCCTGACCGGCGTGCACACCCTCGCGGGCACGGTCGTGGACACCGAGGGCCGCCTGCTGGCCTTCGCCTTCCTGACCGAGTCCGACCCGCCCGCGAACCCGGCGACCGCCCAGCAGGGGCTGGACGAGCTGGCCTCCACCCTGGCGACCTGCGGCTGCGACTAGGGCGTCCGCCGGAGAAAGCCGCCTGCGGGCCGGCGGAGGCTGATCGCGCAGTTCCCCGCGCCCCCGAAGCGGTGCTGCACCCCAGCCTCCGGGCTTTCGGGGGCGCGGGGAACTGCGCGCCCGGCCACGACGCACCCGCACGCGACCCACAACCGGGCACCCCCACGGTCCACCCCTGCCAACAGCGGCAGCGCTCACGTACGGTTGACGGCATGAGCATCCGTGGTGCGGAGATGGTCGACTGGAATCTCGCGGTGGCGACCGCGACCCGGCTCGTACGACCGGGCCCGGAGGTGAGCCGCGACGAGGCCCGGGCCGTCGTCGCCGAGCTGCGCAGGCATGCCAAGGCGTCGGAGGAACACGTCCGCGCGTTCACGCGGATGGGCGGGGGCGACCTGCACGACACCCCCGTCCTCGTCGTGGACCGCCCGGGCTGGGTGCGGGCGAACGTCGCCGGGTTCCGGGAGGTGCTCAAACCGCTGCTCGACAAGATGCAGGAACGTCGCGGCAGTTCCCCCGGCGGAGCCGTCCTCGGAGCCGTCGGCGGCAAGGTCACCGGCGTCGAGCTGGGCATGCTGCTGTCCTTCCTGTCCTCCCGGGTCCTCGGCCAGTACGAGACGTTCGCCCCGGCCAGCGCCGAGCTCCCGGCCGGCGGCCCGCCCGGCGCGCCGAACGGCGGCGGCAGGCTCCTCCTGGTGGCGCCGAACATCGTGCACGTGGAGCGCGAACTCGACGTCCAGCCGCACGACTTCAGGCTCTGGGTCTGCCTCCACGAGGAGACCCACCGCACGCAGTTCACGGCCGTGCCCTGGCTGCGCGACCACCTGGAGGGCGAGATCCAGTCGTTCCTGGGGGAGACCGAGGTCGACCCCATGACCGTCCTGGAACGCGTCCGCGAGGCCGCCCAGTCCCTGGCCGGCAACCGCCCCGAGGGCGAGGACGGCGACGAGGGGCGCTCCCTCGTCGAGATCGTGCAGACCCCCGCCCAGCGCGAGATCCTCGCCCGGCTCACCGCGGTGATGTCCCTCCTGGAGGGACACGCCGACTTCGTGATGGACGGCGTCGGCCCGGCGGTGGTCCCGTCCGTCGCCGAGATCCGCGAGAAGTTCCAGCAGCGGCGCGCCCGCGGCGCCTCCCGCCTCGACCTCGCCCTGCGCAAGCTGCTCGGCCTCGACGCCAAGCTGCGCCAGTACCGGGACGGCGAGCGCTTCGTCCGCGCGGTCGTGGACGAGGTCGGCATGGACGGCTTCAACCGCGTGTGGACCTCGCCGAACACCCTCCCCACCAAGTCGGAGATCGCCAAACCGGCGGACTGGGTCGCGCGGGTGCACCGTAGGGCGGAGTCGTGAGCTGAATCCGGCCGACGGCAGGTGAACGCCTCTTCAATCACCCGTCCGAGGGACCGTGGGGCACGGGTAGGCGTGCAATGCTCGGGGAACCGCCCGGCTCTGTCACCATCGACACACTCTGAGTGACCGAACCCGGGCTCACCCCCCGACAATTTCATGAAGGGAACCGGACATGGGTCCCCATCCTGCGGTCGCGGCGATACGCCTGGCGGTCCGCCGCGTACTCCACGACGTCCTGACCGACCACGCCCCGGCGTACACCCCGGACCGCGCCTCCGACGCGCCCTCGCGCGCGCCGCTCGTCCTCGTCGCGTGCTCCGGCGGCGCCGACTCCATGGCGCTCGCCTCCGCCCTCGCCTTCGAAGCGCCGAAACTCGGCATCCGCGCCGGCGGCGTCACCGTGGACCACGGGCTGCAGAGCGGCTCCGACCTGCGCGCCGACGAGGTCGTCCTGCGGCTCACCGAGCTGGGCCTCGGGCCCGCCGAGGCGGTCGCGGTCACCGTCGGCCGGGAGGGCGGCCCCGAAGCGGCCGCCCGGGACGCCCGGTACGCCGCGCTGGACGCCACCGCCGAGCGGCACGGCGCCGCCGCGGTCCTGCTCGGCCACACCCGCGACGACCAGGCCGAGACCGTCCTGCTGGGCCTCGCCCGGGGCTCAGGGACGCGCTCGCTGTCCGGTATGGCCGCCGTCTCCGGGGGGCCGGGCGCCGCCCGCCGCTACCGCCGCCCGTTCCTGCACCTGGACCGGCAGACCGCCCGCAAGGCCTGCATGGTCCAGTCGCTGCCCGTCTGGGACGACCCGCACAACGCCGACCCGGCGTACACCCGCTCCCGGCTGCGCCACGAAGGGCTGCCCGCCCTGGAGAAGGCGCTCGGCAAGGGTGTCGTGGAGGCCCTCGCGCGGACGGCCCAGCTGTCCCGCGACGACGCCGACGCGCTCGACGCCTGGGCCGGCCGGGCCGAGGCCTCCGTACGCGACGCGGCGGGCCTCCTGGAGTGCGCCAAGCTGTACGCCCTGCCGCCCGCCGTACGCCGCCGCGTCCTGCGCCGTGCCGCCATCGAGGCCGGGGCGCCCGCCGGATCGCTGTTCGCCCGGCACGTCGAGGAGATCGACCGGCTGATCACCGGCTGGCGCGGCCAGGGGGCCATCAACCTCCCGGGCAGAGTGGTCGCCCGGCGGCAGGGTGGCAGACTGGTGATTCGGCAAGGCTGAAGAGGAGTCGCCCCACGGGCGGCGACTCTCCCGGCGGGCAACCCCTCCGGGAGGCGGCGCCTCCGTGAGGAGGGCCGGGAAGCAGCCGGTGGGACGACCGAAAGTGATGCGGGTGGACGCGAAAGACCTGGGCACCGACCTCAAGTCGGTGCTCATCACCAAGGAAGAGATCGACGCGAAGCTGGCCGAGCTGGCCGCGAAGATCGACGCGGAGTACGCGGGCAAGGACCTGCTGATCGTCGGTGTCCTCAAGGGCGCGGTGATGGTCATGGCGGACCTGGCGCGGGCCCTGTCCACCCCCGTCACCATGGACTGGATGGCCGTGTCCTCGTACGGCGCGGGCACCCAGTCCTCCGGAGTGGTGCGGATCCTCAAGGACCTCGACACCGACATCAAGGGCAAGCACGTCCTCATCGTCGAGGACATCATCGACTCCGGCCTGACGCTGTCCTGGCTGATCTCCAACCTGGGTTCCCGCGAGCCCGCGTCCCTCAAGGTGTGCACGCTGCTGCGCAAGCCCGAGGCCGCGAAGGTGTCGATCGACGTGGAGTGGGTCGGCTTCGACATCCCGAACGAGTTCGTCATCGGGTACGGCCTCGACTACGCCGAGAAGTACCGGAACCTTCCGTTCGTCGGTACGCTCGCGCCCCACGTCTACGGCGGCTGAGGCACTCCGAACGGGTGACGTCCCGCCCGCGGGGGTGCGACCTCCGCGGGACGACCGGGAACCCCAGCGGCTCCAGCGCCGTTGGAGCACATGTGGACGGGGTCTGTCAGCCGGACCGTGCAGCCTCGGGCGACAATGCTGGGGTACCGTCCGAATAACAGTCTTATCAAACTCACTATGGCAGGAGGGACGGGGCGGCACCGCTCCGTATGGATGGACGTGAAGCGATACTTCCGTGGGCCGGTCATGTGGATCGTGCTGGCCGTCCTTGCCGTGGTCGTGTTGATGCAGGTCGTCGGCTCGTCCGGCGGCTACAAGACGGTGGACACAGGCCAGGTCGTCCAGGCGATCAGTGACAACAAGGTCCAGCAGGCCAAGATCACCACTGGCGACGAGCAGATCATCAAGGCCGAGCTCAAAGACGGCGAAAAGATCGAGGGCAGCTCGAAGATCCAGGCGAGCTACATCGGCGACCAGGGTGTGAACCTGGCCACCACCCTCCAGGACAAGTTCCAGAACAAGCAGATCCCGGACGGGTACACGGTCTCGCCGACCAAGCAGAACGCCTTTGTCGGCATCCTGCTGTCCCTGCTCCCCTTCGTCCTCATCGTCGTCGTCTTCCTGTTCCTGATGAATCAGATGCAGGGCGGCGGCTCCCGGGTCATGCAGTTCGGGAAGTCCAAGGCGAAGCTCATCACCAAGGACACCCCGAAGACGACGTTCGCCGACGTGGCGGGCTCGGACGAGGCGGTCGAGGAGCTCCACGAGATCAAGGAGTTCCTCCAGGAGCCGGCGAAGTTCCAGGCCGTCGGCGCCAAGATCCCCAAGGGCGTGCTCCTGTACGGGCCCCCCGGTACGGGCAAGACGCTGCTCGCGCGAGCTGTCGCGGGCGAGGCGGGCGTCCCCTTCTACTCGATCTCCGGTTCCGACTTCGTCGAGATGTTCGTCGGTGTCGGTGCCTCCCGGGTCCGTGACCTGTTCGAGCAGGCCAAGGCGAACGCCCCGGCGATCGTCTTCGTCGACGAGATCGACGCGGTCGGCCGCCACCGCGGCGCCGGCCTCGGCGGCGGTCACGACGAGCGCGAGCAGACGCTGAACCAGCTGCTCGTGGAGATGGACGGCTTCGACGTCAAGGGCGGCGTGATCCTCATCGCCGCGACGAACCGCCCGGACATCCTCGACCCGGCCCTCCTGCGGCCCGGCCGCTTCGACCGCCAGATCGCGGTCGACCGCCCGGACATGCAGGGCCGTCTGGAGATCCTCAAGGTCCACCAGAAGGGCAAGCCGGTCGCGCCGGACGTCGACCTGTCGGCCGTCGCCCGCCGCACGCCCGGCTTCACGGGCGCGGACCTGTCGAACGTGCTGAACGAGGCCGCGCTGCTCACCGCGCGCAGCAACCTCAAGCTGATCGACAACAACATGCTCGACGAGGCGATCGACCGTGTGGTGGCGGGCCCGCAGAAGCGGACCCGGATCATGTCGGACAAGGAGAAGAAGATCACCGCGTACCACGAGGGCGGACACGCCCTGGTCGCGGCGGCCTCACCGAACTCCGACCCGGTCCACAAGATCACGATCCTCTCCAGGGGCCGTGCTCTCGGCTACACGATGGTCCTGCCGGACGAGGACAAGTACTCCACGACCCGCAATGAGATGCTCGACCAGCTGGCGTACATGCTGGGCGGGCGCGCGGCCGAGGAGCTCGTCTTCCACGACCCGACCACGGGCGCGGCGAACGACATCGAGAAGGCCACCGCCACGGCCCGCGCGATGGTCACGCAGTACGGCATGACCGAGCGTCTCGGCGCCATCAAGTTCGGCGGCGACAACACCGAGCCCTTCCTGGGCCGGGAGATGTCGCACCCGCGCGACTACTCGGAAGAGGTCGCCGCGCTCGTCGACGAAGAGGTCAAGAAGCTCATCGAGAACGCGCACAACGAGGCCTGGGAGATCCTGGTCGAGAACCGCGACGTGCTCGACGCGCTGGTGCTGCAGCTGCTGGAGAAGGAGACGCTGAACAAGGAGCAGATCGCCGAGGTCTTCGCTCCCCTCGTCAAGCGTCCGGCCCGCCCCGCGTGGACCGGCTCCTCCCGCCGCACGCCGTCCACCCGCCCGCCGGTGCTCTCCCCCAGGGAGCTGTCGCGGACGAACGGGACGAGCCCCGCGATCACGGCCAAGGCCGGTGCCTCCACGGAGGCGCCGCCGGTGACCGAGACGGCCCCCGAGGACCGTCCCGAGAGCTGACGGCCCGGCCGTCGGCGGCCTCACCAGGCCCGGAATGGATGCCGCGCCCCCCAGGTTCTAGCCTGGGGGGCGCGGCATCTTCGTATGCCCGGTCGTGAGACGCGTGGTCCACACGCGTGCGAGGCACAGAAACGAGGCACCAGATGATCGACCCCGTGAAGCTGGACGGCGAGGGCCGGATCGGCGAGTTCGACGAGAAGCGTGCCGAGAACGCCGTACGGGAACTGCTGATCGCGGTCGGTGAGGACCCGGACCGGGAAGGGCTGCGGGAGACGCCGGGACGGGTGGCCCGGGCGTACCAGGAGATATTCGCGGGGCTGCGGCAGACGGCCCAGGACGTGCTGACGACGACGTTCGACCTGGGGCACGACGAGATGGTGCTGGTGAAGGACATCGAGGTGTTCTCGACGTGCGAGCACCATCTGGTGCCGTTCCGGGGGGTTGCGCACGTCGGCTACATCCCCAGCACGTCCGGGAAGATCACGGGCCTGTCCAAGCTGGCGCGGCTGGTGGACGTCTACGCGCGCCGGCCGCAGGTGCAGGAACGGATGACCACGCAGGTGGCCGACTCGCTGATGGAGATCCTGGAGCCGCGGGGGGTGATCGTGGTGGTGGAGTGCGAGCACATGTGCATGTCGATGCGGGGGATCCGTAAGCCGGGGGCCAAGACGATCACGTCCGCGGTGCGGGGGCAGTTGCGGGACGCGGCGACCCGTAACGAGGCCATGAGTCTGATCATGGCCCGCTGACGGGTCCACCGCGGATCCGCTGCGGGTCCGCTGCGCGGTGCCGGGGGCGGGGACGGTGCGTTCGTGGGTGCGTGCGGCGCCGTCGTGGCTTGTCGCGCAGTTCCCCGCGCCCCTGAGGAGCGGCTAGGCCGCCGGGGCCGCTGTGCCCGGGGTGTCGTCGTCCTCCGGGAGTTTGCAGACCCGTTCCAGGAAGAAGGCGGCCGCTATGACGGCGATGCCCGCCAGGACCGAGAAGCCCGCGTAGACGGCCTGGTCGCGGCGGGCGGGGATGTCGAGGAACTCCAGGAGGAAGGCGCCCGCGCCGCCGTACATCCCGGCGACGAGCGCGGCCACCAGGGCGCTGGCCTGGCCGAAGACGACCGCGCGGGCCGCCATCAGCGGATCGACCGCCTTGGCGTCGGGGCGGCGCTCGCGCTGGGCCTTCAGCCGGGACCGCAGGGAGAGCGCGGTGGCCAGCAGGACCGCCGCGATCAGAGCCAGGACGACCGGGGCCGCCAGCGGGACCCGCGGGAGCGTGCCCAGCGAGTTCCACAGTCGGGCACCTGCCCAGGACAGCACCCCGGCCACGAGGAACACCGTGACCAGCGTCCTGATGCGCAGCTCTTTCACTCAAGTCCTCTCGCGCTTGCGTGCCGTCGGGCGGCCGCCCTCCGTGCGTCCTGACCTTAACGACTACTCGGGCAGCTGGAGTTCCAGGTCGGTCCGGGGCGCCACACCGTCACGGGGGACCCCGGCGAGCAGCCGTGCCACAGGGCCGTGGCCGGGCAGCTCGGCCCCGGGGTCCACGTCGTTCCAGGGCGCCAGGACGAAGGCACGTTCGTGGGCGCGCGGGTGGGGCAGGACCAGCTCCGGGTCGTTGCGGAGCACGTCCCCGTACGCCACGATGTCGACGTCGAGGGTGCGGGCGCCCCAGCGTTCGTCCCGTACCCGGTGGAAGGCCTCCTCGACCGCGTGGGCCCGCTCCAGGAGCGAGGCGGGCGGCAGGGTGGTCCTCAGGACGATCACCGCGTTGAAGTAGGACGGCTGGCTGCCGGGTTCGACGCCCCACGGCTCCGTCTCGTACACCGGGGAGACCGCCTTGACGCGGACGCCGGGGGTGTCCTCCAGGGCGTCGACGGCACCCTGGAGGGTCTCCAGGCGGTTGCCGAGGTTCGAGCCCAGGGAGAGCACGGCGCGCTCGGGGTTCTGGAGGGTTGTGTCGGCGGCGTCCACCTGTTCGACCACGGAGGTGGGGACCGGCTGCACGGTCGGGTCGTTCCCGCTCCCGCCGAACGCGTTCACGCCCGGCTCCGGACGATGGTGACGGTCACGTCGTCGAAGGGGACCGTGATCGGGGCGTCCGGTTTGTGGACGCACACCTCGACCTCCTGGACCGCCTCGTGCTTCAGGCACGTCCGGGCGATGCGCTCGGCGAGGGTCTCGATGAGGTTCACCGGTCCGCCCTCGACGTCGGCCACGACCTCCTCCGCCAGGACGCCGTAGTGCACGGTCTTCGTGAGGTCGTCGTCGGCCGCCGCGGGTCGCGTGTCCAGGCCGAGCGTGAGGTCCACGATGAAGGTCTGGCCCTCCTCGCGTTCCTTGGGGAAGACACCGTGATGACCACGGGCCTTGAGGCCGCGCAGCGCGACACGATCCACGCGAATCACTCCTGCAGTTGTCGGTCGTCGGTCGTCGGTCGTCGGTCATCGGGCGTCGGTCGGGCCGGACTTCGTGACCGGCGCCACGATCACCAACGTACTACGGCGGGGATCATCCTCCCGGGGGCGGCGGTGCCTCAGGAGGACGGGTCGTCCGGCTCGTCGTCGTCCGTCTCGGCCAGGACGGGGGAGGCGTGGTGCGACCAGAGTTTCCAGCCGGCCGGGGTGCGGCGGAACACGTTCGTGGCGACGACGAGCTGGCCCACCAGCGGCCCGAGTTCGTCGCTGTCCTCGGGCGGGGGGCCGCCGCTGAGGATGTTCTCCGTGCAGGTCACCAGGGCGGTGTCGCCGGTGACCGACACGTGCACGTCGGTCAGGAAGAACTGGATGTACTCGGTGTTGGCCATGATCAGCGCGTACGAGCGCAGGACCTCGCCGCGGCCGTTGAGGACCGGCCAGCCGGGGTGGACGCAGGAGATCTCGCCCGCCTGCGCCGGGTCGTGGTACTCCTCGTCCCGGCCGAGGTCGGAGGGGGTCAGCCAGAGCGCGGACAGCTCCTCGAAGCCGCCCTGCTCCAGCGCCTCGTAGAAGGCGGTGTTGGCGAGCTCGACCTGCTCGACGTCCGTGTGCGGGGCGCTCACCGGGCTCCCTCTGAGATCCCCGGCCCCTGCGGGACGCGGGCGCCCTCCACGGCCCGGGCGACCCGGACGGCGTCGGCGGTGGCCCGTACCTCGTGGACGCGGACGGCCCACGCGCCCTGGTGGGCGGCGAGCGCGGAGACCGCGGCGGTGGCGGCGTCCCGTTCCCGGGCGGGCGGCGGGGCGCCTTCCGGGCCGGCCAGCACCCGGCCGAGGAACCGCTTGCGGGACGCGGCCACCAGCAGCGGGTGGCCGATCTCCCGCAGCCGGTCGAGGTGGGCGAGCAGGACGAGGTCGTGCGCGGCCTCCTTGGAGAAGCCGAGGCCCGGGTCGACGACGATCCGGTCGGGGGCGACGCCACCCGCCAGAACGGCCTCCACGCGCGCGTGGAGCTCGTCGACGACTTCGGAGACGACGTCCTCGTACGAGCCCCGCACGGTGCTGCCCTGCAGGAAGCCGCGCCAGTGCATGACCACGAAGGGGGCGCCCGCGGCGGCGACGGCCGGGATCATCGCCGGGTCGGCGAGGCCGCCGCTGACATCGTTCACGAGGACGGCGCCCCCGGCGAGCGAGCGCTCGGCGACGGATGCGCGCATCGTGTCCACGGAGACCACGACACCCTCGGAGACGAGGCCCCGGACGACGGGTATGACGCGCTTGAGCTCCTCCGCCTCGTCGACGCGGGCGGCGCCGGGGCGGGTGGACTCGCCTCCCACGTCGACCAGGTCCGCACCCTGCGCGACCAGGTCGAGACCGTGCTTGACGGCGGCGGTCGTGTCGAAGAAGTGGCCGCCGTCCGAGAAGGAATCGGGGGTCACGTTCACGACGCCCATGACCGCGCAGCGGTCCCAGGCCGGGAGTCCTGACACTTGGCCTCGCCCGCTCTTCTTGCTCATACCGTCCAGCCTAGGCCCAAGGGGGTGAGGTGCCGGGCGGACCCGTGCGCGTACGCCGTACCGCTCAGGCCGCTCGTACGTCGCGTTCCGGTACCGCGTGGGCGCAGGGGCGGGCCGGCCCCGGGCGGCGCAGGGCATGCGGGAGGACGCGGGGCAGGGCGAGCCTCAGGAAGCCCTCGGCCTGCAGGGCGGCGAGCCCGATGCGCGGGAGGTCCCGGGAGGTGCGGTAGACGACGAAACGGGGCTCCCAGCCGGGACGGAACTTCGCGTTGAACCGGTAGAGCGACTCGATCTGGAACCAGCGCGAGAGGAACACCAGCAGACCGCGCCAGACCCGCAGGACCGGGCCCGCGCCGATCTTCTCGCCGCGTGCCAGCGCCGCGCGGAACATCGCGAAGTTCAGCGACACACGCGTGATGCCCAGGCGGGGAGCGGCCTGGAGGGCGGCCACGATGAGGAGTTCGTTCATGCCGGGGTCCGCCGAGCGGTCGCGGCGCATGAGGTCCAGGGAGACCCCGTCCGTGCCCCAGGGCACGAAGTGGAGTACGGCCTTCAGATCGCCGTACGGGCCCGGCACGCCGTCCGTCCCATGGGCCGTCGCGAGGAGGCAGTCGCCGTCCGCCGGGTCGCCGATGCGGCCGAGTGCCATGGAGAAGCCGCGCTCGGTGTCCGTGCCGCGCCAGTCCTCGGCCGCCCTGCGGATCCGGTCGAGCTCGCCCTCGCCGAGATCACGGATGCGCCGTACCCGGGTCTCGTAACCGGCCCGCTCGATGCGCTTCACCATCTGGCGCACGTTGCGCATCGTGCGCCCGGCCAGGGAGAAATCCGCGACCTCCACCACCGCCTCGTCGCCGAGTTCGAGGGCGTCGAGGCCGGTCTCGCGGGTCCACACCTCGCCGCCCGTCTCGGAGCAGCCCATGACGGCGGGCGTCCAGGAGTGTGCGACGGCCTCGTCCATGAAGCGCTCGATCGCGCCCGGCCAGGCCTCGACGTCGCCGATCGGGTCGCCGCTGGCGAGCATCACGCCGGAGACGACGCGGTAGGTCACGGCCGCCTTGCCGCTCGGTGAGAAGACGACGGCCTTGTCGCGGCGGAGTGCGAAGTGGCCGAGCGAGTCGCGGCCGCCGTGCTTGTCCAGGAGGGCGCGCAGCCGGGTCTCGTCGTCCTCGGTGAGGCGCGCCGCCGGGTGCTCGGGGCGGAAGGCCAGGTAGATCGTGGTCACGGCGGTCAGCAGGCCGAGCGCGCCGAGCGAGAAGGCCACCGTCCAGGACGTGGTGCCGGTGTAGTGGAGGGGGCCTTCGAGGCCGAACAGCCCGTACAGCACGTGCTCGATGCGGTCCGCGAGGCTCGGGTCGCCGACCATGCGGTGCGGATGCGCGCTGACGACGACCAGACCGAGGGCGAGTGAACCGGCGCCCATCAGCACGAAGTTGGCGAGCGCACGCCAGCGGCTGCGCGGGTCGGGCAGCGCCGTGAACTCGTCCCGGTGGCGCAGCAGCGGGGCCAGCAGCGCGAGCGAGACGAGGACGCCGACGAGCGAGTGCCGGTACGTGAACTGGGCGAGCGCGCCCGCCGGGAGCAGTACCACGGCGGCCCGCCACGCCCGGCGCTTGCGCCGGCGCAGTCCGTGGGCCAGGAGCAGCAGCAGGACACCCGCGCTGAGCGACAGGGCGGCGGCGAACGGGCCGAGCGCGCCCGGCAGCACCTCCGCGAGCGTGTGCATCCGGCTGTGCCGGAAGCGCGGGAAGACGCCCGCGGCGACGTCCAGGACCCCCACGAGCGTGCAGGCCCTGGCGACCCAGGCGGGCACGGCCTCGGGACGCGGGCCGTGCAGTACGGGCCGCGGGCCGCGGAGTACGGAGCGCGGGCCGTGCCGTACGGAGCGCGAGTCGTGGAGCACGGACGACGGACCGTGGGATGCAGCCCGCGGACCGTGGAGTACGGCTCGCGTCCGGCGCGTGCGCTCCGGAACCCCACCGGACTTTTCCCCATCTATCCTGACAGACATCGCATCCCATGGTTCTGCGAGAGACCTTGAATCCGGTGCCAATCCGGCATCCGGCGACATTGCGCCCTCTAGGACGGTGTCCTGGGGGGCCAGGTTCACTCCCTTCGGGAAAGCCACTCCAAAGGACGAGGAAAGACCTGTGCAAGGCACCGTGAAGGCGGCGGTGCCGGCGCCACCGGTCGGAAAGCGCAGGCGGGAACAGCCCATGGGTCTCACGAGTGACAAGGTGCTGGCACTGGTGGTCCTCTCCGCCGTGCTGCTGTTCGTCGGCACGGTGTGGTTCTGGCCGCGTCTCGCGCGCCGCGGCCGGTGGATCGTGGTGGGACGGATCGTCCTGCTGACGGCCACTCAGGCCGCCGTCCTGGCCTCGGTCGGCCTGGGCGCCAACCAGGCCTTCGGGTTCTACGCGAGCTGGGCCGACCTGTTTGGCCAGGAGTCCGGACAGGGTGTCGTCGTCGACCACGACACCGGTGCCGCGGGCGCGGCCGGGTCGCTCGAGGTGGTCGGCACCCGGCGGGTCAACGTGTCGGGCGGGGCGCGGCCGCAGATCGGCGGCCGGCTCCAGAAGGTCCGGGTGGTGGGCCGCCGGACGCACATCGCGAGCCCCGCGTACGTCTATCTGCCGCCGGAGTACTTCCAGCCGCGGTACCGCACCCGTACGTTCCCGGCCGCCGTCGTGCTCACCGGCTATCCGGGGACGGCGGAGGCGCTCGTCAAGGGCCTGCACTATCCGCAGACCGCCCACGCGCTGGTCAAGGACGGCAGGATGCGGCCGATGATCCTGGTCATGATGCGGCCGACCGTGGCGCCGCCGCGCGACACCGAGTGCGTGGACGTGCCCGGCGGCCCGCGGACCGAGTCCTTCTTCGCCGAGGACCTCCCCGAGGCCGTGTCGCAGTACTACAGGGTGGCCGAGGGAGCCAGGAGCTGGGGCGTCGTCGGCGACTCGACGGGGGGTTACTGCGCGCTGAAGCTCGCGATCCACCACCCGAGGACGTACGCCGCCGGGGCGGGCCTCTCCCCGTACTACCGGCCGCCGGACGACGCCACGACGGGCGATCTCTTCCACGGGGACGAGGAACTGCGCGACGACGCCGACCTGTTCCGGTACCTCGGGCACCGGCCCGCGCCCGACACCTCACTGCTCGTCAGCAGCAGCCGGCACGGCGAGCACAACTACCGGGAGACGCTGCGGTTCGTCGACCTGGTCGCGGCGAAGGAGCCGACCCGGATCTCGTCGATCATCCTCGACAGCGGCGGGCACAACTTCAACACCTGGCGGCGGGAGATCCCGGCGACCCTGGAGTGGCTCGGCGGGCGGCTGAGTGATCGTTGAACCGGCGGCGGACAAGGGCGCCGCCGACGTCGTTCGCGAATACGGGGCGGGGCCGCGGAATTCCCCTCGGGCCCGCGTCCCCTTTTCGATCTCCGAATGCGAAACCCCGGCTCCGGTGAAACGGCACGACGGTGGTGACACGGGTGCGCGTGCCGGTACCGGACCGAGGCGCTGGGCCGGAAGTGGCCCGTGCGGAGATTTTCGGGTGAAGGGACGGTGGGAAGGTTTCGGTGTGGCTGCGTTTTTGTCTCGCGGGGCACCATCATTCGCCTACGCGCGGTAAGTTTCTGGCCATGCCACGAGGACGTCACCGCCATTCCCCACCTCTGCACCGGCTGTTGCCCCCCTCGGCGATCGCGGGCGTCGCCGCCGTCTGCGCCGTGGGGCCATGGCTGTTCTCCGAACCATGGGTGCTTCGCGGGCTGGCCGCGGGTGCCGCGCTGACGGCCGTCGTCGGCGCGGTCGTCATGCGCCGCTGGGACGAGTCGGCGGGCAGGCGCGTCGCCGACCTCGCACGCGGGCGCGCGAGCGACGAGTGGCGTCACGAGGAACGGGTCGCCGAGCTCGAGAGCGACCTGGAGGAGTCACGGGAGCTCCGCACCAAACTGGAACAACGGCTCCGGGCCAAGCGGACCGAACTGGCCGGGCTGCGCAACGAACACGCCGCGCTGCTGCGGCGGTACGCCACGGCGGAGACCGAGCGGGCCACCGCGCTGGAGGGCCGCCGGCTCCTCGAGATAGAGACGGCCGCCCCGGTCGCGGAACTGACCGCGGCGGAAGCGGAAGCGGCGGCGGCCGGGACGGCGGGTCCCGAGGGGGCCGCCGGCACGGCGGTGCCCGAGGCGACGACGGCGACGGTCCAGGCCGCCCTCGCGGCGTCCTCGGCGGCCTCGGTCCTCTACGTGAAGGCCAACTCGGCGCTGGACCGGCTCGCGGGAGCGGCCGTCACCGGCCCGGTCACGGAGGCGATCGCGGACGCCGACGCCGACGCGGTTCCGGCGGACGGCCCGGCCGAGGCCGGGCCCAGGAGCGATACGGACCCCGAGACCGGCTCCGAGCCTGACTCCGAGTCCGATGACGACGCCACCGTCGGCACCACTGCCGACGCCGGCGCTGACGCCCAGGCCGACGCCGTCGAAGCGGAGGGCGCGACCGAGGCTCCCGCGGTGGCGGCCGCCGGCACCGGAACCGCTCCGGTGAAGCCGGCCGGCTCGGCGCCCACCGCCGACTCCGCCCCCGCCGCGCCCGGTCCGACGCGGACCGGTGCTGCGACGAGCGTTCCGGCGCAGGCCGGTGCCGCGCCGGCGGACAACCCGACTCCGGACGATCCCGCGCCGACCACGCCTCCCCAGGGGAGCCCGGTCGAGCGGACTTCCGCGAAGGGCGCCACCCGGAAGGGTGCCCCCATGCCGGGCGGCCCCGGCAAGGGGGCGCCGCGGCCCGGCGGTTCGCCGAAGGGCGCGACCGCGACCGGTGGCACGATGACGGCCGCTCCGGCCGAGGACGGGACCCGGCAGGAGGGTGAGACGCCGGGGAAGCCCGAGGCGGTCGGCGGACACGACCGCACGGCCGCCGCGACCGCACCGGCACGCACGCAGTCCGCCGGGACCGCACCCACCCGGGCGCGGCCCGCCGGTGCCGGCGTGACGTCCCTGCAGTCCACCGCGACGCGTACGGCGCCCGAGCCGGATCCCGCGCACGCGCCGGCGCCCGGCTCGGCCCTCGCGCGGCCGACCCCGTCGGAGGTGGCGCGCGTACAGCGGCGGCCCGCCGCCGAAGAGAGCCACTCCCCGACCGGCGCGGCGGCGCTGACGCCCGCCGCGCGGCCCCCGCGCCCCGCCGGGCACTTCACCGTGCCCACGGCCGTGGCGGTCGCGCCGGCCGCACCCGTGCGGCGTCCCGCGGGCGAGGGCGGCTTCGACTTCTTCGGTACCGAGAAGGGCGCCGAGGCGCTGGAAGCCGTGCAGAACGAGGACCTCGCCGACGTGGTGGGCCCGGAGGCGCTCGCGCTCCACAAGGCCGAGGCGGAGTCCGGGTTCAGGCCCGCGGGCGAGGAGTCCCGTGGGGTCGGTCAGGTCATCGACCTGACCGCGCACGACGAGACGGAACAGATCGACCTGACGGGTCTGCGCAGCGTGGTCTCCTAGCCCGCGGCCGGAGAACCGAAGAGCCGGAGAGTCGAAGAGCCGGAGAGTCGAAGGACGGGCCGGGGACGAGGGCGGTGGCGGTCGGCCACCGCCCTCACGCCATCCAGCGGTCCGGCAGGGCCTCCTGCCGGCCGGTGAGCGACCGGTCGGCCTGCGCGTACAGCAGCTCGGCGGCCTCCGAGGCGTCCCGCAGACGGGCTGTCACGGTCTTGTTGGCCCCGGTGTCCACGTGGACGTCGGCGAGCCCCTGGTGGTGCTGCCAGGGCCCTTGCTCCAGGCGCACGCTCTGCACCTTGGCGTGCGGCACGAGCGCGATGCTGCGCCGCAGCAGTCCGTACCGGGCCACGAAGACGGTGTCGGTCACGGCGAGCCCGTAACCCCGCCACCAGAACGGCACGCACCGGCCGGCCCGGCGCGGCGGCCGGGCGAGTCCGGCCGGCACGGTCACCCCGGGCAGCACGCGCGCGACGACCGACTTGGCGACCTCGCGCGGAGCCACCGGTACGAGCACGGAGTTGGCCGAGCCCGCCACGTCCAGCTCGACGCGGACCCAGCCGCGCCGCCGCCACAGGAGCGGCTCGACGATGCGTACGGTCTGCACGCGTCCGGGCGGCACCGTCTCGTGCGTGCGGTCGAGCAGTCCGTGGTCGATGCGGAGCCCGTCCGGGGACTCGCCCACGGTCCAGTCGTACTCGCCCATGAACCGGCCCACGCTGCTCGCGCCCGCCGCGCCGAGCAGGGGCAGCGCCGTCGCCAGCACCGTCCACACGCTGTGGGTGGCGAACCACAGCAGCGGCGGTACGACGAGGGCCGCGGCCAGCGTTCCCCAGGTGGCCCCGGTCAGGACGAGCGAGACGGCGAGGACGCCGGCCGGTACGTGCAGCAGCTGCCGGGCCGGCGCCTCGCCCACCTCGTGCGCGGTCTCGGGCGCGAAACCGGCCGCGCGGGCGAGCAGTTCGGCCCGCAGCTTCCGGGCCTCCTCCTGGCCCAGGTAGGCCAGTTCGTCCTTCTTGTCGGCGCCCACGACGTCGAGTTTCAGCTTGGCGACCCCGGCCACGCGGGCCAGCAGCGGCTGGGTGAGGTCGACGGCCTGGATCCGTTCGAGCCGGATGTGCGCGGTGCGCCGGAACAGCAGGCCCGTACGGATGCGCAGTTCGGTGTCGGTCACCGCGAAGTGCGTGAACCACCAGCTCAGGAAGCCGTAGAGGGCGGCGCCCAGGACGGCGGCGGCGAGGACGGCCAGCAGTGTGGTCGTCGCGAGCCGGGTCAGCTGCCGCTGGGCCTGGTCGGGGTCGTGCACGGCCCATCCGGCGATCACGGCGACCGGCGCCCACGCGCGCCTCAGCGGTGTCACGGGGTGCAGCCGCCGCTCGCGCAGCACGGGGGCGTCCGGCGGGGTCGTCACAGCCCCGCCGACCGGGCTTCGCCCAGCTCGGTGAGCCGGTCGCGCAAACGTTCCGCCTCGGCCGGGTCGAGCCCCGGGATGCGGGCGTCCGTCGCCGCGGCGGCGGTGTGCAGCTGCACGCTCGCCAGCCCGAAGTGCCGCTCCACGGGGCCGGAGGTGACCTCCACCAGCTGCATCCGTCCGTACGGCACGACGGTCTCCTCGCGCCACAGCACGCCCCGGCTGATCAGCAGGTCGTCCGACCGCTCGGCGTACCGCCACGAACGCCAGTTGCGGCCCAGCATCGGCCAGCCCCACAGCAGCACCGCGAGCGGCAGCAGGGCCAGGGCCGCCCACGCGGGACCGGCGAGCAGGCCGGGCAGCAGGGCAGTCGCGACGGTCAGCAGCCCCAGCCACACCACCAGCAGCAGCCGCCGCATCCGCAGCAGTCCCGGTGGCAGCCCTGTCCAGGTCGGCCCGTCCGTCGTCGGCCGGGCCGGCGGACCCGCCGGCCGACCCGTATGTCCCGAGGTCCCCGTCTCCATGCCGCAAGCGTACGTACGACACACTGTCCGCATGACTCCTACGACGGAGACCACGGTCGGTATCGGCGGCGCCGCGGAGAGCACCGACATGGTGCTCAACATCGGGCCCCAGCATCCGTCCACCCATGGTGTGCTGCGGCTCAAACTCGTCCTCGACGGAGAACGGATCCAGCGTGCGGAGCCGGTGATCGGCTACATGCACCGCGGCGCGGAGAAACTCTTCGAGGCACGCGACTACCGGCAGATCATCATGCTGGCCAACCGCCACGACTGGCTGTCCGCGTTCTCGAACGAGCTGGGCGTGGTCCTCGGCGTCGAGCGGATGCTCGGCATGGAGGTGCCCCCGCGCGCGGTGTGGACCCGCACGCTCCTCGCGGAGCTGAACCGCGTCCTGAACCACCTGATGTTCCTCGGGTCGTACCCCCTGGAACTCGGCGGGATCACCCCGATCTTCTACGCGTTCACCGAGCGCGAGGAGCTGCAGCACGTCATGGAGGAGATCTCCGGCGGCCGCATGCACTACATGTTCAACCGGGTGGGCGGCCTCAAGGAGGACCTGCCGGCCGGCTGGACCACGCGCGTGCGTGCGGTGGTCTCCGGGGTGCGCTCCCGGATGGACCGGTTCGACGACCTGGTGCTCGGCAACGAGATCTTCCGCGGGCGGACGCGCGGCATCGGGGTGCTCTCCCCGGAGGCGGTGCACGGCTACGGGGTGAGCGGGCCGATCGCGCGCGCCTCCGGTGTCGACTTCGACCTGCGCCGGGACGAGCCCTACCTCGCGTACGGGGAGCTGCAGGACACCCTGAAGGTCGTCACCCGCCAGGAGGGCGACTGCCTGGCCCGCTTCGAGTGCCTCCTGGAGCAGACCCACAACGCGCTCGACCTCGCGGACGCCTGCCTGGACCGGCTCGCGGAACTGCCCCCCGGCCCCGTCAACCAGCGGCTCCCGAAGGTCCTGAAGGCCCCCGAGGGCCACACGTACGCCTGGACCGAGAATCCGCTCGGCATCAACGGCTACTACCTCGTCAGCAAGGGCGAGAAGACCCCGTACCGGCTGAAGCTGCGGTCGGCCTCGTACAACAACATCCAGGCGCTCGCCGAGCTGCTGCCCGGCACGCTGGTCGCGGACATGGTGGCGATCCTGGGGTCGCTGTTCTTCGTCGTCGGGGACATCGACAAGTAGGCCGGGCGCGCGGGGCGTCGACGAGCGGGGAGGCGGAGGGCGGGCGAGCGGCCCGGCCCGTCACCCGCTCACCCGCTCACCCACGGAGCCGGTCGCCGTCGGGCAGCGGGTCCGGGATCCCCACCGGCTGCAGCAGCCAGCCGAAGTCGCCCAGTCCGCCCGGGGCGGTCAGCTCGGCGGCCTCGCCCGCGCCCGCGAGGGCCCGTACGTAGGCCGCGGGGTCCGTGGAGGCCAGGGACAGGGGCGGGCGGTCCCCGCGCACGCCCAGCGCCCGCAGGGCCGCCCGCTGGCCCAGCAGCCGGCCGCCGGGCAGGACGCACGCGTCCAGCGCCACGTGGGCGGTGATGTCGCAGGAGCCGTCGGGCACGGGCGCCGTCTCCCGGCCCGCCCTGAAGCCCGTCAGCGTCCCGAAGGGCGGCCGGGCGCCCGCACGGTGCCCGTAGTCGACAGCGACGGCGAGTCCGCGGCCGAGACCCGCCACGGCGGCCGCCCAGGCGGCGTCCCTGGGACGACCGACCTCGGCACGGAGGCCTTCGGTACCGAGGCCTTCGGTACCAAGGCCTTCGATACCGAGGTCCTCGGCAGGGGGGACGGGGGAGCCGTGCGCCATGAGCGGCCACCATCTCGCCAGCCACCGCGCGTCCGCCCCCGTCACCGGCTCCCCGAGGGACTCCGTCCCGTCCGCGCTCACCAGGACGACGCGGGGCACGCCGCGCGCGTCCACCTCGACCACGTCCACCGGCACGTTGTCGAGCCACTCGTTGGCGAACAGGAGCCCCTCGACGCCCGGCGGAGGCTGCGGGAGCCATGCGATCCGGGGGTCGACGCCGGCGGGGCGGGCGGCGCGTTCGACCGCGTACCCGCGCGCGCGGGAGGCCACTTCGGCGGGCAGCGCCCCCAGGACGGCGGTCACCAGCTCGCCGCGTCCCGCGCCCAGGTCGACGAAGGCGAGTTCGGCGGGGTGGCCGAGCGCCTCGTCGACGAGCCCGAGCAGCCGGGCCACGGCCCCCGCGAACAGCGGTGACGCGTGCACCGAGGTGCGGAAATGGCCCGCGGGCCCCTCCGGCCGCCGGTAGAAACCGGAAGGCCCGTACAGCGCCTCCTCGGTCGCCCGGCGCCATCCGCGCACCCCGTCCGCCGTCCCACACCGCACTGCGCCCGCCTCCGCCCGCCGTCGCCGTCGTCGCGCCAGGTTAAAGGCCGGATGCAGGGCGGCCTCCACCTTGGGGAGTACAAGCACCGGTCACGGATCGATCCTCCGGTTGACCCCTGCACACAACACGCTTCCCTACGCTGGGTCACGTGCAGCGTCTCTATGACTTTCTCCGCAGGCACCCGACATGGGTCGACGGCTTCTGGGCCGTCGTCCTGCTCGGGATCTCGGTCATGAGCGGAACGTCCGGGCCGGAGAACTCCGCCGGTACCGATCATCTGGCCGTGACCCTCCCGATCACCTTCCTGCTGTGCCTGGTGATCGCGCTGCGCCGGCGTATGCCCGAGGCGATGCTGGTCCTGGGCGTCTCCATGGGCGCGGCGCAGCTGGTGCTGGACATGTCGCTGGCGCCCGCCGACTTCGCGCTGCTGGTGATCACCTTCACGGTCGCCTCGAACGGCACCCGCTGGGCGTCCCGGCTCGCCCTGACGGCGGGCCTGTGCGCGGCTCCGCTGGCGCAGCTGCGCTGGCCGGAGGAGCAGCAGAGCGTCGGCGGCCAGATCGCGATAGTGGTCTTCCAGACGGTCCCGTTCGCCCTCGCCTGGGTCCTCGGCGACTCGCTGCGGACCCGCCGCGCCTACTTCGCGCAGCTGGAGGAGCGGGCCGCCCGGCTGGAGAAGGAGCGCGAGGCGCAGGCCAAGGTGGCCGTCGCCGCCGAGCGCGCCCGGATCGCCCGCGAGCTGCACGACGTGGTCGCGCACAACGTCTCGGTGATGGTGGTGCAGGCCGACGGCGCCGCGTACGTCCTCGACACCGCCCCCGACCAGGCCAAGAAGGCCCTGGAGATCATCTCCGGGACGGGCCGGCAGGCCCTCGCCGAGATGCGCCGCCTCCTCGGCGTCCTGCGCACCGGCGAGCACCAGGAGTCCGGCGAGTACGTGCCGCAGCCCGACGTGGAGCAGCTCGGCGACCTGATCGAGCAGTGCCGGGGCTCCGGCCTGCCCGTCGACTACAAGATCGAGGGCACCCCGCGCCCGCTGCCCAGCGGCGTCGAGCTGACCGCGTACCGCATCGTGCAGGAGGCCCTCACCAACACCCGCAAGCACGGGGGGCCGAACACGGGGGCGAGTGTGCGCCTGGTCTACTTCGACGACGGGCTCGGTCTGCTCGTCGAGGACGACGGCAAGGGCGCTCCGCACGAGCTGTACGAGGAGGGCGGGGTCGACGGGCAGGGCCACGGCCTGATCGGTATGCGCGAACGCATCGGTATGGTCGGCGGCACCCTGGACGCCGGGCCGCGTCCCGGGGGCGGTTTCCGCATCAGCGCCCTGCTGCCGCTGAAACCCGCCCACTGACACGTGCACGTATTCGAATCCGTTCCGACCTGAGGACCTCCCATGCCGATCCGCGTGATGCTCGTCGACGACCAGGTGCTGCTGCGCACCGGGTTCCGGATGGTGCTGGACGCCCAGCCGGACATGGAGGTCGTGGCCGAGGCGGGCGACGGCGTGGAGGCCCTGCAGGTGCTGCGCGGGAGCGACGTCGACGTGGTCCTGATGGACGTCCGCATGCCGAAGCTGGACGGCGTCGAGGCGACCCGCCGCATCTGCTCGGACCCGAACCCGCCGAAGGTGCTGATCCTGACCACCTTCGACCTCGACGAGTACGCCTTCTCCGGGCTCAAGGCGGGCGCCTCCGGCTTCATGCTCAAGGACGTGCCGCCCGGTGAGCTCCTCGCCGCGATCCGCTCCGTGCACAGCGGCGACGCGGTGGTGGCGCCCTCGACGACCAGGCGTCTGCTCGACCGCTTCGCGCCGATGCTGCCCAACGCCGGCAAGGAGCCCCAGCACAAGGAGCTGGAGCGGCTCACCGGGCGGGAGCGGGAGGTCATGATGCTGGTCGCGCAGGGGCTGTCCAACGGTGAGATCGCGGCCCGGCTCGTCCTCTCCGAGGCGACGGTCAAGACCCATGTGGGCCGCATCCTCACCAAGCTGGGCCTGCGTGACCGCGTCCAGGTGGTCGTCCTGGCGTACGAGACGGGTCTGGTGCGGGCCGGCGGGCAGGGCTGATCGGGCGGCTCGGCGCGCGGCTCGGCGCGCGGGGACGGAGGGCCGGTGCCGGTTGTCGGCTGCCGGCCGAGTGTGGCCGGTCGCGCAGTTCCCCGGGCCCCTGAGGGGCCATGGGTGCAGGCGACCCATGTGACATGCCCCGGGCCCCGGCCGTCTGGGAGCGCGGGGAACTGCGCGACCGGGCCCCACCGGCCCGCAGCCGGCAGCGGGACCCGGGCAGTTCGGCGTCAAGCCGGCGCGGCAGCGGTCAGCGCAGGATGCCCTCCAGGAAGTCGCTGCCCAGCCGGGCCACCATCGTGACGTCCAGCTGGTGCAGGACGTACCGGCCGCGGCGGCGGGTGGTGAGCAGGCCCGCCTTCTTGAGCACCCCCAGGTGCCGGGATATCTCCGGCGGCGTCATCCCGTGCGTCTGCGCCAGCTCGCTCGTGGTGAACGCGCTGCGCGCCAGGCTCCGGCACAGCCGCATCCGCACCGGATGGGACAGCGCCGTCATCCGCAGGGTCAGCTGTTCGACGGAGGTCGGGACCGTCAGCTCCGGGGAGCCGACCGGGTAGTGGATCACCGGCTGCCAGCCGTACCGGTGCAGCACCATGAGGTGCGGCCAGCCGAGGCTGGTCGGCACCAGCAGCAGCCCGCCGGCCCGGATCGAGGTGTGGCCGTGGCCCAGCTTGTCGATGACGATCCGGCCGCTCGCCTCGTCGAGCGTCACCGCGGGCGACACCGACGCCAGCGCCTCGGTCAGGCCCCGGCGGCCGAGCAGGTCCGTCTTGCGGCGGGCGTCCGCCTCGAGCTGCCGACGCAGCCGGGACCAGGTCCCGGCGAAGAACGCCTCGTCGCAGTCCTCCAGGAACTGCCGCAGCCAGGCCCGGATCCGCGGCGGCTCGGCCAGCAGCCGCTCGGTGAACTCCGCCGCCCGCGGCCCGCGCGCGGCGGCGAGCTCCAGGGCGCGGCGGCGCGACGCGGGGTCGGTGAGGGCGCAGGCGCCCGGCGCGCTGTACGGGAGCGCGCAGGTGAACTCCAGGGCCGCGTCCACGAACTGCTCGTCCGACAGTTTGTCGAGCAGGTCCAGCTCCTCGGCGAGCGTGGCGCCCGGGAGCGCGCCGCCGCCCGCGGCCGCGTACGGCAGGAACAGATCCGAGAACGTCGTCCGCCACAGGAAGTCGGCCTCGCACATCCGGTCGGCGAGGTGCGGATCGAGCCGGGCGGTCACACCGGTCGCCCAGCCCTGGAGGCCGGGATGGTGACCCGGCTCGGCCAGCGCGTGCAGTGCCATGCACAACTCGGCCAGGGGCGAGGGCACGACGGCCACCCGCTCCCTGCGCAGCCCGGAGATGTCGATGGTCACGCTCATGACCTCATGGTGCACCCCGGCGCCGACAACCCGGCCCCCGATTGACGAGCGCCGTCAATCGACGCGACGGCCGTGGCCGGCCGGGCGCAGGCTGGCGTCACCGGGGCACCGCGGGGCCCACGGAGAACATCCGGGACCGGAACCGGGATCAGGACCGCCGTCGGCGACGGTTCCGATCCCGGTCCCGGCCCCGGAGACGTCCGTACCCGTCCCGAGAAGGCGATCCGCCATGAGCATCACGCAGCAGTACCTACTGGACACCTATCGCGCCCGGCGGCACGGGGACCCGACCCCGCCCGCCCCCGGCGCCCACGACTGGCAGGCCGTGCGCGAGCTGCGCGACCAGCGGCGGTTCCGCGCGGTCCTGGCCGGGCGGCTGGCACGCGGACGGACGAGGGCGGCCTGGGGCCGGCTGTTCGGCCGCCTGAGCCGCCCGGGCCGCCTCGACCGCCTCGGCCGCTTCAACCGGGGCGGCAGCCTCGACCGGGTCGGCCGGAGTCGCCGGGCGGGTGGCGGGGCCTGCCCGGGGATCAGTGGGGAACGCGCGCCACGAACTCCGTGACCGCGGCCCGTACGTCGTCCGCGGTCCACTCCAGGCCCGGCTCGCCCACCGTGACCTCGGTGTACGACAGGCTCGGCCCGCCCCGTTCCCAGAGCTGCGGGAAGAGCGACACGCCCGTCTCCTCCGCCTGCAGCGTCCCCGCCTCGGCGAGGACGTCGGCCTCGTACGGCAGCCACACCTGGAACTGGTGCGTGTGCGGCTCCTCCGGGTGGACCCGGGCCCAGGGGAGCCCGGCCCCGGCGAACCCCTCGCGCAGCGCGGCGGCGACCACGCGCGCGTGGGCCACGTACTGCGGCAGCCGGGGCAGTTCCCGCTCCAGGCCGATCAGCGCGGACAAGGCGGTGGGGAACTGCTGGAGGACCTGCCCGCCGTACCGGTGGCGCCAGGCCTTCGCCTCGCCGACCAGCGTCCTCGGGCCTGCGAGGGCGGCGCCGCCGAACCCGCCGAGCGACTTGTAGAAGGACACGTAGACGCTGTCCGCGAGAGCCGCGACCTCGTCCAGGGGGCGGCCGAAATGGGGGGCGCACTCCCACAACCGGGCCCCGTCGATGTGCACCACGGCGTCGCGTGCGCGGGCCGCGTCCGTGACGGCTACCAGTTCCTCCCAGGAGGGCAGGACGAAACCCGCCTCCCGCAGGGGCAGTTCGAGGAACAGCGTCCCGAAGGGCTCGTCCAGGTCGTGCACCTCCTCGGCGGAGGGCATCCGGAGCTCGCGCGTCGGGTGGACGGTCCGCAGGCCGCTCAGGGTACTGAGGGAGTGCCGTTCGTGGACCTCCGGGTGGGAGAGGGGGTGCATCGCCACCGTCGCGTTGCCCGTACGGCCCGCCCAGCAGCGCAGCGCGACCTGCTGGGCCATGGTGCCCGAGGGGAAGAAGGCGGCGGCCTCCTTGCCGAGCAGGCCCGCGACCCGCTCCTCCAGCGTCTCGACGATCCCGTTGCCGTACATGTCCACCGGCAGGTCGAGGTCGTACACGTCCGGCGCGCCGTCCGTCAGCCCGGTCAGCAGTTCACCGACCGTGGAGCGGAAACCGGGCCGCCACAGCGCCCGCCGGGCACCGCGCCAGGCGAGTCTGCGCCGCTCCCGCCGCTGCTCGGACGTCCGCTCCGTCACTTCCGGTCCCTGCGCCACATCGCTCATGTCCCGGATCATGCAGGACGCCGCGGCGGGGGTCACGCGAATTCTCCGGGCCGTATTCCCCAGGCTGTGGAGGAGAACCCGTGGGCGGGAATCCGTGGACGCGACCTGTGGACAGGACCTGTGGACGGAAAAACGGCCTCGGACCGATCGCGTTAACATGACGAGAAATCGTCCGGTACCCCGAGCGGACTGGAACGGAAGGCCGCCGTCGAGTGAGTACATTCTCCCAGCCAGACCCCAGGGACCGCCCCGCGCGGCTCACCGTCGGCGTCGTCGGCGCCGGGCGCGTGGGCCCCGCCCTGGCCGCGTCGCTGCAGCTCGCCGGGCACCGCCCGGTGGCCGTGTCCGGGGTGTCCGACGCCTCCCGGCGCCGCGCCGCGCGGCTGCTGCCCGACGTGCCGCTGGTAACACCCGCGCAGGTCCTGGAGCGGGCCGACCTGGTGCTGCTGACGGTTCCCGACGACGCCCTGCCGGGACTGGTGGAGGGGCTGGCCGACACCGGTTCCGTCCGGCCCGGCCAGCTGCTCGTGCACACGTCCGGCCGGTACGGGGCGAAGATCCTCGACCCCGCCCTGCGCGCCGGAGCGCTGCCTCTGGCCCTGCACCCCGCCATGACGTTCAGCGGCACCCCCGTGGACGTGCAGCGGCTCGCCGGGTGCTCCTTCGGGATCACCGCCCCCGAGGAGCTGCGGCTGGCCGCCGAGGCGCTGGTCATCGAGATGGGCGGCGAGCCCGAGTGGATCGCCGAGGAGGCCCGTCCGCTGTACCACGCGGCCCTGGCGCTCGGCGCGAACCACCTGGTCACCCTGGTCGCCGAGGCCATGGAGCTGTTGCGCGCGGCCGGGGTCGACGCCCCGGACCGGATGCTGGGCCCGCTGCTGGGCGCCGCGCTGGACAACGCCCTCAGGTCGGGCGACGCCGCCCTCACCGGACCGGTGGCGCGCGGCGACGCGGGCACGGTCGCGGCGCACGTCACCGAGTTGCGCAAGCACGCGCCGCAGACCGTCGCCGGCTATCTGGCGATGGCCCGCGCGACCGCCGACCGGGCCCTCGCCCACGGCCTGCTCAAACCGGAACTCGCCGAGGACCTCCTGGGCGTACTCGCCGACGCGCCCGCACACCCGGGCGGCCCCGGCGCCTCCGGTCCCTCCGGCGGCCCCGAAGGAGACGTCCGATGACCATCGCCCTGCTGAGCACGGCCGACGAGCTGCACGCACGCGTCCGCGGGGGCCGCCGTGCCGTCGTCATGACGATGGGCGCCCTGCACGAGGGCCACGCGACCCTGATCCGCACCGCCCGGAAGATCGCGGGCGACGGCGAGGTCGTCGTCACCGTCTTCGTGAACCCCCTCCAGTTCGGCGCGGGCGAGGACCTCGACCGCTACCCGCGCACCCTGGACGCCGACGTCAAGATCGCCGAGCAGGCCGGCGCGGACGCCGTGTTCGCCCCGGCCGTGGACGAGGTCTACCCGGGCGGCGAACCCCAGGTGCGCGTCAGCGCGGGGCCCATGGGGGAGCGTCTGGAGGGCGCGACCCGGCCCGGGCACTTCGACGGCATGCTCACCGTCGTCGCCAAGCTGCTGCACCTCACCCGGCCCGACGTGGCGCTGTTCGGGCAGAAGGACGCCCAGCAGGTCGCCCTGGTCCGCCGCATGGTGCGCGACCTGAACTTCGGTGTGGAGATCGTCGGCGTCCCGACGGTGCGCGAGGCGGACGGGCTGGCCCTGTCCAGCCGCAACCGCTACTTGTCGGCCGCCGAGCGCCGTACCGCGCTCGCCCTCTCCCAGGCCCTGTTCGCGGGCAGCGACCGGCACGCCGCCCAGGAGGCCCTGCGCGCGCGAGCCCGCGAAGTGCCCGCCACGCACGCGCGTGCCGAGGCCCTCAGCGCCATCGGCGAGTCCCGCGCCGCCGCCGACACGCACGCCGTCGCCAAGGCGGACCCCGGCGGCCCCGCCGCGGTCCGCGCCGCCGCCCGCCTGGTCCTCGACGACGCGGCCCGGCTCGGCCCGCCGCTCGTCCTGGACTACCTGGCGCTGGTCGATCCGTCCGACTTCACCGAGGTCCCGGACGACCACACCGGCGAGGCCGTCCTCGCCGTCGCCGCCCGGGTCGGGACGACCCGGCTGATCGACAACATTCCTCTGACCTTCGGAGCCGCCTCGTGACCAGCACAGGCATACGTCTGCACGCCCCCGCACCCGGCTGGTCGATCGACGCCGACGTCGTGGTCGTCGGCTCCGGGGTCGCCGGACTCACCGCCGCCCTGCGCTGCGAGGCCGCCGGCCTGCGGACGGTCGTCGTCACCAAGGCCCGCCTCGACGACGGCTCCACCCGCTGGGCCCAGGGCGGGATAGCCGCGGCGCTCGGCGAGGGCGACACCCCCGGGCAGCACCTCGACGACACCCTGGTGGCGGGCGTCGGCCTGTGCGACGAGAACGCCGTGCGCATCCTCGTCACCGAGGGCCCCGACGCCGTACGCCGCCTCATCGAGACCGGCGCCCACTTCGACGAGTCCGAGGCGGGCGACCTGGAGCTGACCCGCGAGGGCGGCCACCACCGCCGCCGCATCGCCCACGCGGGCGGCGACGCGACCGGCGCCGAGATCTCCCGGGCCCTCGTCGAGGCGGTCCGCGCGCGTGGCATGCGCACGGTCGAGAACGCGCTCGTCCTGGACCTCCTCACGGACGCCGACGGACACACGGCCGGCGTGACCCTGCACGTCATGGGGGAGGGCCAGCACGACGGCGTGGGAGCCGTCCACGCGCCCGCCGTGGTCCTCGCGACCGGCGGCATGGGCCAGGTCTTCTCGGCGACCACCAACCCGTCGGTGTCCACCGGCGACGGCGTCGCCCTCGCCCTGCGCGCCGGGGCCGAGGTCAGCGACCTGGAGTTCGTGCAGTTCCACCCGACCGTGCTGTTCCTGGGCCCGGACGCCGAGGGCCAGCAGCCCCTGGTGTCCGAGGCGGTGCGCGGCGAGGGCGCCCACCTGGTGGACGCGGCCGGCGAGCGCTTCATGGTCGGGCAGCACGAGCTGGCCGAGCTGGCGCCCCGGGACATCGTCGCCAAGGGCATCACGCGGCGCATGCAGGAGCAGGACGCCGAGCACATGTACCTGGACGCCCGGCACTTCGGCGCGCACATGTGGGAGCACCGGTTCCCGACGATCCTGGCCGCCTGCCGGGCCCACGGCATCGACCCGGTCACCGAGCCGATCCCGGTCGCCCCGGCCGCCCACTACGCCTCCGGCGGCGTCCGCACCGACTCCCGGGGCCGTACCACCGTCCCCGGCCTGTACGCGTGCGGCGAGGTCGCCTGCACCGGCGTCCACGGCGCCAACCGGCTCGCCTCCAACTCCCTCCTGGAGGGCCTCGTCTACGCCGAGCGCATCGCGGCGGACATCGCGGACCGCCACGAGGACGGCCGCCGCGAGAACGGCCGCCACGAGGACGGCCGCCACGAGGACAGCGGTCACGGCGGCGACGGCCACGGGGAGAGCGGCTCACGCGCGCGTGTGCCCTCGCCGGGCGGGCGGCCGGAGAAGCCCGCCCACCCGCTGCTCGCCGCCGAGGCACGGTTCGCGATCCAGCGGATCATGACGGACGGCGCCGGCGTGCTGCGCTCGGCGGTCTCCCTGGAGACCGCCGCCGACCGCCTGCAGCGGCTGCACGCCGACGCCCGGGACACCCTCGACGCGCACGGCAAGACCGCCGAGCCCGGCGTCGACACCTGGGAGGCGACCAACCTCCTGTGCGTGGCCCGTGTCCTCGTCACCGCCGCCCGCCTCCGTGAGGAGACCCGCGGCTGCCACTGGCGCGAGGACCGGGGCGAACGGGACGACGACACCTGGCGCCGCCACATCGTCGTACGGCTCAATCCGGACCGCACGCTCGCGGTACACACCACCGACACCCCAGAATTCCCCCCGACACTCCCTCGCGCTCGCGACTCCGTTCGAGCCACCCCCACGCCCAGTCCCCAGGAGCAGTGACAGAAGTGAGCACCCCCGACCTTCCCCTCCTCGACGGCGGTGGCTGCGGCGACGGCTGCGGCTGCGGCGAGTACGGCCTCGACGCCGCCGAGCACGCCCAGTACGCCGAGTGCGGGCTCGACCCCGACCTCGCGCGGCTCCTCACCGACGCCGGCCTCGACCCCGTCGAGGTCGAGGACATCGCGCACCTGGCCATCGAGGAGGACCTCGACCACGGCGTGGACGTGACCACGGTCGCGACCATCCCCGAGGAGGCCGTCTCCACCGCCGACTTCACCGCCCGCGAGGCCGGCGTCGTGGCGGGCCTGCGGATCGCCGAGGCGGTCGTCTCCGTGGTCTGCACCGACGAGTTCGAGGTCGAGCGGCACGTCGAGGACGGCGACCGCGTCGTGGCCGGGCAGCGGCTCCTGAGCGTCACGACCCGCACCCGCGACCTGCTGACGGCCGAGCGCAGCGCGCTGAACCTGCTGTGCCGCCTGTCCGGCATCGCGACGCTCACGCGCGCGTGGACGGACGTCCTGGAGGGCTCCGGCGCGCGCGTGCGCGACACCCGCAAGACGACGCCAGGACTGCGCTCCCTGGAGAAGTTCGCGGTCCGTACGGGCGGCGGCGTCAACCACCGCATGTCGCTCTCGGACGCGGCCCTCGTCAAGGACAACCACGTGATCGCCGCCGGCGGCGTCGCCCAGGCCTTCGCGGCCGTCCGGGAGACCTTCCCCGACGTGCCGATCGAGGTCGAGGTCGACACCCTGGACCAGCTGCGCGAGGTCCTGGACGCGGGCGCCGACCTGATCCTGCTGGACAACTTCACGCCCGGCGAGTGCGAGGAGGCCGTGGCGCTGGTGGGCGGCCGCGCGCTCCTGGAGGCCTCGGGCCGCCTCACCCTGAGCACCGCGGCGACGTACGCCGCGACCGGCGTCGACTTCCTCGCGGTGGGCGCCCTCACCCACTCCGCGCCCATCCTGGACATCGGCCTCGACCTGCGCGACGCCCCCGGGGCGCCGCTGAGCGAGGCTGAGTAGGCATGCTGCTCACGATCGACGTCGGCAACACGCACACCGTCCTCGGGCTCTTCGACGGCGAGGACATCGTCGAGCACTGGCGCATCTCCACGGACGCGCGCCGCACCGCGGACGAGCTGGCCGTGCTCCTGCAGGGCCTGATGGGCATGCACCCGCTCCTCGGGGACGAGCTGGGCGACGGCATCGACGGCATCGCGATCTGCTCGACCGTGCCCTCGGTCCTGCACGAGCTGCGCGAGGTGACCCGCCGCTACTACGGCGACGTGCCCGCCGTCCTCGTCGAGCCGGGCATCAAGACGGGCGTCCCGATCCTGATGGACAACCCCAAGGAGGTCGGCGCCGACCGCATCATCAACGCGGTCGCGGCGGTCGAGCTCTACGGCGGACCGGCCATCGTCGTCGACTTCGGCACGGCGACGACCTTCGACGCGGTCTCCGCGCGCGGGGAGTACGCCGGCGGCGTCATCGCGCCCGGCATCGAGATCTCCGTCGAGGCGCTGGGCGTCAAGGGCGCCCAGCTCCGCAAGATCGAGATCGCCCGGCCGCGCACGGTCATCGGCAAGAACACCGTCGAGGCCATGCAGTCCGGCATCGTCTACGGCTTCGCGGGGCAGGTCGACGGCGTCGTCAACCGCATGGCCCGGGAACTCGCCGAGGACCCGGACGACGTCACCGTCATCGCGACGGGCGGGCTGGCCCCGATGGTGCTCGGCGAGGCCTCGGTGATCGACGAGCACGAGCCCTGGCTCACCCTCATCGGCCTGCGCCTCGTCTACGAGCGCAACGTCTCCCGCACCTGACGGAACCGAGCGGAGCCGCCCCGACCGGCGGCTCCGCGACGGACCCGCGCCCCGGGGACGACCGCCCCCGCCTGACGGCTGCCGTGACTCGACGATCGTCTTCGCCCGAGGGCCGCCGCGACTCGACGGACCTGCGCACCGGGACGGCCGCCTTCGCCTGACGGCTGCCGTGACTCGACGATCGGCTTCGTCCGAGGGCTGCCGCGACTCGACGGACCCGCGCCCCGGGACGGCCGCCTCCGCCTGACGGCTGCCGTGACTCGACGACGGCCTTCGCCCGAGGGCTGCCGCGACTCGACGGACCTGCGCACCGGGACGGCCGCCTTCGCCTGACGGCCGCCGCGACTCGACGACCGTCTTCGCCTGACGGCCGCCGCGACTCGACGACCGTCTTCGCCTGACGGCCGCCGCGACTCGACGACCGTCTTCGCCTGACGGCCGCCGCGACTCGACGACCGTCTTCGCCTGACGGCTGCCGTGACTCGACGACCGCCCCGCCTGACGGCCGCCTCCGCACTACGGCCGCCTCCGCTCGACGGCCGCCGCCGCTCGACGGCGGCCCCGCCTGCGGGTCGTCCCGCCCGGCGGCCGTCTCCGCCCGAGGCGCGCGGCCACCCGGAGGGCGTGGCCACGCCGCACGGCAGCGATCCGCGGATTTTGTCTGATTAGCGCGTATGGTCGCGATCATGCCCACGCCTTACGGATCCCGCGGCGGTCTGGCGTTCGGTGCGGAGGAGCTGCGTGTGCTCCGACGCGCCCTCGCCCTCGCCCTGCACCCCTCCCCCGCCTCGGCCCAGGACGTCCAGGACTGCCTCCGCCTCGCGGAGACCGTCGATGAGGCGGCCCGCGAGGGCGCCCGGCTGCGCGCCTTCCTGCTGGCCGACCTCGCCCGGTACCGCGCCGCCCTGCCGGGCACGGCCGCCGGTTTCCTGACGCTCCTGGAGGAAGCCGTCCGGGCCGGCTACCACCCGGTCCCCGACGACCTGGACGCGCTGCGCGCCCTGCGCGGCAACCCCGTCGCGGCCGCCCTCCTCGACCGCTGCCGCACGCCCGCGGAACAGGACGTGCGCAGGCGCCCGGCCCACCGCCCGGTCTCCGTCCCGCGCACCCGCGCCCGTACGCGGCTGACCGCGCTCCCCGGCGGCCTCGCGGCGGCGGCCCCGCCCGCGCGGGCGGCGCGGTGGGCCGGGGTGGCGACGGCCACCACCGGGGACCCCGGCGGGAAGCCGGTGGAGGAGCCCGCTGCCGATCCGGCCTCCAGCCCGGGGCCGCGGTCCCCGAACAGGAACCGCCCCGTTCCGACCCCGGGCGAGGTCTTCCCGAGGCGCAGACCGGCCACCCCGCCGGCGAACCCGTCCCAACGGCTGGCCGCCGTCTAGCGGGCCCGCGGGAAGCCGCCGGGGACACTCGCGACCCCGAGCCGTACGGAGCCCGTCGCCGTGGCTACTCTGGACGGCATGGACTACGTCTCCGCGCTCGTGCCCCCGGTCGTGATGGCCGTGTTCTTCATCGGTCTGATCGTGACGATCGTGAAGACCCAGGGCGGCGCCAACAAGGCCAAGGAGGACGCGGTGGTCGACGCGGTCCTCGCGAACGCCGAACACACCCGGCAGACCCCCCGCGACACCGACGCCTGAGTTCCGCCCACGGCACAGCACGGCGCAACGCGACGCAACACAGCACGGCGCAACACAGCACAGCAAGCACGGCACGGCGTACGGCTCATCGTTTTCTCGAGCCGTACGCCCTTTTTGTTGCCGTTTGTCGCGCACTGCCACGTCCGCCGCGCGATCGGAGACATCTCCCCCTATTGTTCTGAGCTGTGCCTCGCCCATTGGGAGAACTCGAAGACTCGGTCATGACGAGGGTGTGGAAGTGGAACCGCCCGGTGACCGTACGAGAAGTCCTGGAAGACCTCCGGCAGGAGCGGTCCATCGCCTACACCACGGTGATGACCGTTTTGGACAATCTCCATCAGAAGGGCTGGGTGCGCCGTGAGGCGGAAGGCCGGGCCTATCGATATGAGGCGGTCTCCACACGTGCCGCCTACTCGGCCGCACTGATGAACGACGCCTGGTCCCAGAGCGACAACCCGGCCGCCGCTCTCGTCGCGTTCTTCGGCATGATGTCGCCACAACAGCGCGAAGCGCTGCGTGATGCCGTGCGTATCGTCCAAGGGCCGGAAACGCCCCCCGAGGAGAACACGGCGCGCGAGAACCCCGCCGCCGCGGAGGGCGTGACCGGGCGATAACGTCCCCACATGCCAGCAGAGCAGCCCGAAGTCAGCACTAATGCCCTCACCGTCCGCCGGGCCAGGACCAGCGATGTCCCGGCGGTTCGCCGCCTCCTCGACTCCTACGTCCGCGGTCGCATCCTGCTCGACAAAGCGACGGTGACGCTTTACGAGGACATCCAGGAGTTCTGGGTGGCGGAACACGGCACCGGGGCGAGTTCGGAGGTCGTGGGCTGCGGCGCTCTGCACGTCATGTGGGAAGACCTCGCGGAAGTCCGCACCCTCGCGGTCGATCCCGCTCTGAAGGGCGCCGGTGTGGGTCACCGGCTGCTGGGGAAGTTGCTGGAGACCGCACGGTGGCTCGGTGTTCGCCGGGTATTCTGCCTGACCTTCGAAGTGGACTTCTTCGCGAAGCACGGTTTCGTGGAGATCGGTGAGACGCCTGTGGACACCGATGTCCACGCCGAGCTGTTGCGTTCCTATGACGAGGGCGTGGCCGAGTTCCTGGGGCTCGAACGAGTGAAACCGAACACCTTGGGCAACAGCCGGATGCTTCTGCATCTGTGATCGCCCGCGGGTAATACTCCGGACATACCTCCGGCACCGGTCCGCCACGCCTTGCCGCCCCTGCCCGGTGTCCCTATGTCCGAAACGCGCACGTTTCCGGTCTTCCCGGGGACCATCGGTCTCTCCCAGGGGTTTGTGTTTTTCCATCAAAAGCGGTTTGCTTTCCGACGTACTGCAGTAGTGCATATAACAGGGGACACGAAACTGCGGCAGCCGCCGTGGACCCTCGGCCCTGAAGATATCGATGAAAGGAAAACCGGTGGCACAGAAGGTTCAGGTCCTTCTTGTCGATGACCTCGACGGCGGCGAGGCGGACGAGACCGTGACGTTCGCGTTGGACGGCAAGACGTACGAGATCGACCTCACGACTGCCAATGCGGACAAGCTCCGTGGACTTCTCGACCCCTACGTCAAGGGCGGTCGTCGTACCGGAGGCCGCGCTTCGGGCGGGCGTGGAAAGGCGCGCGCCGCTTCGGGCGGCAGCCAGGACACCGCGCAGATCCGTGCCTGGGCGAAGGAGAACGGTTACGAGGTCAATGACCGTGGCCGCGTCCCGGCGTCCATCCGTGAGGCCTACGAGAAGGCCAACGGCTGAGCGCAGCGCCGCAGTCGGATGCGGTGGCACCCCGTGGCCACCGTCTCCACGAGCCGTACGAGATCGGGGGCGCCCCCACCGCCCCCGCCCAGCCCCGACAGCGTCGGCAGCGACGGCTCCACCTCGCAGCCCGGCTCAGGGGGCCGCAGCCACACGGCGGCCCCCTGCGAGCCGGCGGCGGGATCCGCACGGCCCCCTGCCCCGCCCCGGCTCCCCATTCCGCCCCGGCCTCCCGCCCCACTGCGGCCCGCGCGGACCGGGACCGGCGGCAGCGGCGCCTCGACGCGTCCGCCCGAACCGGTCGCCACCAGGTCCAGCGGCAGGGAGCCCCACTCCAGCCAGTCCAGCAGCCCGGGCAGCTCCTCGGCGCTGCCCGCCGCGACGAACAGCCGCATCCGGTCCGCCCGCACGGCCACCGGAGAGTACGGCCCCAGGTGCCGCAGCGCCGCGAAGCCCGCCTCCGCCGGCACCTCGAGGACGTCGAACCTCAGCCCCGTCGGCAGTTGCACCGGCGGACCGGGCACCGTCGTCCAGCCCAGTTCGTTCTCGTACCAGTGCCGCACCGGGTCGTCCGGGCGGCGCGCGCCGGACGGACGGCGGGGAGGAGGGACCGTGGGCACCATGCAGGGCCAACCGCCGAAGGGGCGTCCGGGTTACGCTGGGTGGTCCTCCGTGTGCGAAGGGTGGCGCCCGCGAGGGCGTTCCCGGGGGTCCGCCGACGCAAGGGTGTTCGCCCGTAGCGGAGGGAACCGGTGTGCTCGGCATGGAGTGTCAGTGCGTACGGGTAAGACATCCCTAGTGGGAGGGGCGACACGCACGGCCGGGGCGTCTCACGTTCGCCATCGGCGTACTGATGGTGAGGGTATCTGCCTGGCCTGCGGGAACATCGCCCAGCACCATCGGGTTGGAACGGATGTCGGCGTTCGGGGTCAGGAGGCAGTGCTGGTTCTCGGTCCGGTGTCGGCAGATGGAATGAGCGGTCCCCGCTTGCGGGACTAAGCTGCGGAAGGACAGGGAGGGGAGCGTCCCCTTACTGCCTGACCGCTCTGAGGAGCGATTAACGATGTTCGAGAGGTTCACCGACCGCGCGCGGCGGGTTGTCGTCCTGGCTCAGGAAGAAGCCCGGATGCTCAACCACAACTACATCGGCACCGAGCACATCCTCCTGGGCCTGATCCACGAGGGTGAGGGTGTCGCCGCTAAGGCCCTGGAGAGCCTCGGGATTTCGCTCGAGGCGGTCCGCCAGCAGGTGGAGGAGATCATCGGGCAGGGGCAGCAGGCCCCGTCCGGGCACATCCCCTTCACCCCCCGTGCCAAGAAGGTCCTGGAGCTGTCGCTCCGCGAGGCCCTTCAGCTGGGCCACAACTACATCGGCACGGAGCACATCCTGCTCGGCCTGATCCGTGAGGGCGAGGGCGTCGCCGCCCAGGTCCTGGTCAAGCTGGGCGCCGATCTCAACCGGGTGCGGCAGCAGGTCATCCAGCTGCTCTCCGGTTACCAGGGCAAGGAGACCGCCGGCGCCAGTGGCGGTCCTGCCGAGGGCACGCCCTCGACGTCCCTGGTCCTCGACCAGTTCGGCCGCAACCTCACCCAGGCCGCCCGTGAGTCCAAGCTCGACCCGGTCATCGGGCGCGAGAAGGAGATCGAGCGGGTCATGCAGGTGCTGTCCCGCCGTACGAAGAACAACCCGGTGCTGATCGGTGAGCCCGGCGTCGGCAAGACCGCCGTCGTCGAGGGCCTCGCCCAGGCCATCGTCAAGGGCGAGGTGCCCGAGACCCTCAAGGACAAGCACCTCTACACCCTGGACCTCGGCGCGCTGGTCGCCGGCTCCCGCTACCGCGGTGACTTCGAGGAGCGCCTGAAGAAGGTCCTCAAGGAGATCCGCACCCGCGGCGACATCATCCTGTTCATCGACGAGCTGCACACGCTGGTCGGTGCGGGTGCCGCCGAGGGCGCCATCGACGCGGCGAGCATCCTGAAGCCGATGCTGGCCCGTGGTGAGCTGCAGACGATCGGTGCCACGACGCTCGACGAGTACCGCAAGCACCTGGAGAAGGACGCCGCGCTCGAGCGCCGCTTCCAGCCCATCCAGGTCGCGGAGCCGTCGCTGCCGCACACCATCGAGATCCTCAAGGGCCTGCGGGACCGCTACGAGGCGCACCACCGCGTGTCCATCACGGACGAGGCCCTGGTGCAGGCGGCGACGCTCGCCGACCGCTACATCTCGGACCGCTTCCTCCCGGACAAGGCGATCGACCTGATCGACGAGGCCGGTTCCCGGATGCGCATCCGCCGGATGACCGCGCCGCCGGACCTGCGCGAGTTCGACGAGAAGATCGCCGGCGTGCGCCGCGACAAGGAGTCCGCGATCGACTCGCAGGACTTCGAGAAGGCCGCTTCCCTGCGCGACAAGGAGAAGCAGCTCCTGGCCGCCAAGGCCAAGCGCGAGAAGGAGTGGAAGGCCGGCGACATGGACGTCGTCGCCGAGGTCGACGGCGAGCTGATCGCCGAGGTCCTCGCGACCGCCACCGGCATCCCGGTCTTCAAGCTGACCGAGGAGGAGTCCTCGCGTCTGCTGCGCATGGAGGACGAGCTCCACAAGCGGGTCATCGGCCAGGTCGACGCCGTCAAGGCGCTGTCGAAGGCGATCCGCCGTACGCGCGCCGGTCTGAAGGACCCGAAGCGTCCCGGTGGTTCGTTCATCTTCGCCGGCCCGTCCGGTGTCGGTAAGACCGAGCTGTCCAAGGCGCTCGCCGAGTTCCTCTTCGGTGACGAGGACGCGCTGATCTCCCTCGACATGTCGGAGTTCAGCGAGAAGCACACGGTCTCGCGTCTCTTCGGTTCGCCCCCCGGCTACGTGGGCTACGAGGAGGGCGGGCAGCTGACCGAGAAGGTCCGCCGCAAGCCGTTCTCCGTCGTCCTCTTCGACGAGGTCGAGAAGGCCCACCCGGACATCTTCAACTCGCTGCTGCAGATCCTGGAGGACGGTCGCCTGACCGACTCCCAGGGCCGGGTCGTGGACTTCAAGAACACGGTCATCATCATGACGACCAACCTCGGCACCCGGGACATCTCCAAGGGCTTCAACCTGGGCTTCGCGGCCTCGGGCGACAAGAAGACCAACTACGAGCGCATGAAGAACAAGGTCTCGGACGAGCTCAAGCAGCACTTCCGGCCCGAGTTCCTCAACCGCGTCGACGACGTGGTCGTCTTCCCGCAGCTGACGCAGGAGGACATCCTCACGATCGTCGACCTGATGATCGGCAAGGTCGACGAGCGCCTGAAGGACCGGGACATGGGCATCGAGCTCTCCCAGTCCGCCAAGGAGCTGCTGTCCAAGAAGGGGTACGACCCGGTGCTGGGCGCGCGTCCGCTGCGTCGCACGATCCAGCGCGAGGTCGAGGACACCCTGTCGGAGAAGATCCTCTTCGGTGAGCTGCGCCCCGGTCACATCGTGGTCGTGGACACCGAGGGCGAGGGTGAGACCCAGACCTTCACCTTCCGCGGCGAGGAGAAGTCCGCACTGCCGGACGTCCCGCCGATCGAGCAGGCGGCCGGCGGTGCCGGTCCCAACCTGAGCAAGGAGGCGTGACCCCCGGGTCCGCCTGAGCACGACCGCTCACCGAGCGGCTGATGGGGCCGGTGCCTTCGGGCACCGGCCCCATCGGCGTGCCGGGGTGCCCCGGCGCCGGGACACCCCGTCCGTCCGTTCGTTCATCCGTCTGTCTGTCTGTCTGTCCGTCTGTCTGTCAGGACAGCTGTCCGTCGTAGTCCGGCAGCTTGTACGTCTTCTCGGCGTGTCCGCCCGACAGGTCGGTGGCGCTGTTGCCGATGTTCGCGATGACCGTGTAGCCCTTGGCCTCGACGGCCACGCGCTGCGCCGTCTTGTACTCGGCCACGTCCCGGAAGAGGTCGAGGAAGGTGCGTACGTACAGGCCGGAGACCCGGTAGCCGGCGTGCTCCAGGTTGTACTGCGTCACCGATCTGATGATGTCCGGGCGGGCGGTGACGAAGAACAGGGCGACGCCGTGGTCCTGCGCGTACCGCGCCACGTCGAGGACGGGCGCGTTGGCCGGCGAGGGGTAGCTGAAGCCGAAGTCGGTCTCCAGTGCGGTGTTGTCGATGTCGAGGACGATGGCCTGCTTCTCGCCCGCGGGCGCGCCGGCGATACGTTCCTTCAGGTAGGGCAGGGCCTCCGCCATGACGGCCCGGCAGTCCCTCTGCCAGGTGTCGTGGTCGACGTCGGCCGTGGCGGCGGCCGTCGTGGCGGCCGACGCGGTGGTGGCCGCGGCCGGGGTCGCGGCGGCGGTGGCCGGGATCGTCAGGGCCACGGTGGCGGCCGTGGCGGCGACGGTCACGCCGATGAGGCGCTGCAGGCTGCTTCCGGTCATGGGTGGGGGGTTCCTCTCGCGTCGGAGCGCTGCGGGACACGGGTCGTGGAGCATGCTCGCGGGCGTGGGGGGCCAGTGGGGGACAATGAGATTACCGGCCGGTAACTGTAGGGCGGTCGGCCGGTGTTGGGCCAGCCCCGTGCGGACACGGAGTTCAGAGAACGGTGTACGTCTTCGTGACGGTGTGCATGTCCGGGAAGAGCCGCCGGGTGTGTACGGGCACCTCCGCCGCCTCCGGGGCGAGGACGAACACGACGGAGCGCAGCCCGGGAAACAGGGCCGGAACCGCCGAGAGGTCTTCGGCTCCGGTGAACTTGTTGAGCCGCAGCCGCCTGATGCCGGGCAGGACGGGGCCTTCGCTCCAGGGGAGGGTGGCCCACTTGACGCCCAGTTCCTCGAGTCCGGGAAGCCGCGCGACCTCTTCGTAGTCCTCGGGCGTGAGTGGTTCGAAGAGGGTCCCCAGGGTCAGCCTTTTCAACGAGTCCAGCTGCCGCAGGCCGCGCAGTCCGGTGAACCGGAGGGCGTTCTTGCTGAAACGCAGCGAGGTGAAGGGAACGCGGGGGAGCGCGGCATCGAGGGATTCGGCCCGCAGCGGTACGCCGGTGTCGAGTTCGCGCAAGGTGGCCGAGGCCGAGAGCGGTGTCAGCGCGTCCGGTTTCTCCAGACCCGGCATGTAGTCCAGCGACAGCTGTTCCAGCGGCAGTCCGGCCAGCGGGGTGAGGTCGTCGACGTGCACGCTGCGGCTGATGGCCAGGCGCCGGAGCCGGTGCAGGGGTGCGAGGGCGGCCAGGTCGCGCAGCCGGCCGTTGTCCCGGACGACGAGCAGACGCGTCGTGTCCGCCGCGGGGCCGGCCGTCAGTTCCGCCGGTTCGATGTCCCCGATGAGGTGGAGGTTGCGGCGGCCGCCGAGGGCACGCAGGGCGCGCAGGTGCTCCGCCGAGTGCGCCGTGAAGTACAGGTCGTCCTGCGGCAGGTGGGCGATGACGTCCGCCGCGTACCGCTCGGCGTCGAAGCGGTGCCAGGCCCAGGTGAGCTGCGAGCGGACCGACAGGGACGGGTGGGTGCGGAAGCGGGCCAGGACCGGGACGGCCGCGTCGGTGCCGATGAGCGACGCGGTGACGACGACCGCCCTGGCCTCCGCCTCCGACAGACCCCCGGGGCCCGGCAGGAGTTCCAGGGCCAGCGGGCCCACCGAGGCCAGCTCGCGGGCCTCCTCGGCGGTGCGGGGCGGGATGAGCGTGGCCGCCTGCTCCTCCACGGCGGCCCTGACCCGCGGGTCGAGTTCCGTGGCGTGTTCGAGGCAGGCCAGCGCGAGGAGCCGGATGCGGGTGCCGCCGGCCGGTCCGGCCCGGTCGGCGGCGGCCAGCAACTGGACGAGGAGGTCCGCCCGTTCGCGGGGCCGGGCGTGGGCGACGGCCATCCGGATCACGTCCGACCACTGCTGGTCGGCGGCGTTCCGGACCAGGAGCCCGAAGTCGCCGTCCTCCACCGCCGCCTTCGCGCCCAGGTAGTCCTGGAAGGTGCGGTGGACGAACTCGACCGTCCCGGGCGAGGGCTCGCGGAGCAGTCCGCTGCGTACGAGGAGGTGGCGGTGGATCGTGGGCGCGTCGCCCTGGCTCGCGACGGCGGGCAGGGCGGGCAGGGCGTCCGCGATCAGGCGCTCGGCCCGTTCACGGTCCATCTCCAGCCGGTTGTTGCGCACCAGCCAGTAGGCCAGCCGTTGCAGGAGCTGGATCTGCGGCAGCTCGGTGAGCCGGACGCCGTCGTGCGGGAGCATGTCCCGCTCCTGGTCGCGGCGCGCGAGGAGCATGGAGAGCGCGGCGTCGTACAACTCCTGCCGTCCGTGCGGCAGATAGCCGCGCCGGTCCCGGTGCAGGGCGCAGATCAGACCGCACATCAGGGGGTTGGTGGCGAGGCGGCCGAGGTCCGGGGTGGTGGCGACGGCGTCGAGCAGCGAGGTCTCGTACGCGGTCAGCCGCTCGGTGTCGGGCGCGTCGACGCGGGCCGCCGTGTGCCAGCGCCGGATGAACGCCGTGATGTCGTCGCGGCTCATCGGCGCGAGCGCCAGCTCCGTGAAGCCGTCCGCGGCGAGCCAGTTCTCCCGCACGGCGGAGGGGCGCGAGGTGACCAGCCACTGGTTGCCCGGGTAGGCGTCGAGCAGGTCGCGCAGCCAGCGCCGGGTGCGCTCGCGGTCGGGTTCCGGTACCTCGTCGACGCCGTCGACCAGCAGCAGTGCGCGGCCCGCCGCCAGGACCCGGTCGGGCCAGCCGTCCGGGGCCGCGCCGTGGAAGGGCACGCGGGCGGCGGCGAGGAAGTCGGCGGGCGCGGGCAGCCCGCCGGGACGGCGTACGAGGGTGCGCAGCGGCAGGACGAAGGGGATCCGGTCGCCGCGCCCGCCCCGCGCCGCCGTCACCGCGAGCCACTGCACCAGCGTCGTCTTGCCCGAACCGGCCACGCCCTTCAGCAGCACCAGGTCCTGTTCGGACAGGGCCTCCTCGGCGGACAACGGGAGAACGGGGGAGCCGGCCGCCTCGCCGTCCTCGTCGCCCGTGGCGGGGCGCAGGGCCTGGAGGGTGAGGTAGGCGGCGTCCAGCGGCCAGCGGTCGGGGGAGTCCACCAGATCGATGCCGTAGATGGTCAGCTTGCTGTGCTTCGTCGCCGTGTAGGCGAGGAAGCGCCGCTCGAACGCCGGGTCGCCCCCGCCGGGCCTCGGCGTGCGAGCGATCAGCTCGTCGACCTTCGCGATCAGTTCGGCCTGCCGGCGGGTCTGCTCGACCAGTGTCCTGGCCACGAACGTCGAGCGCTGGGTGAAGAAGTGCAGGATGTGCAGACAGGCCGTGTCGAGCAGCCGCTCGTAGAGCAGCGTCGCGTCGAGACCGAGCCGGCGGCCGGGGTCCCCGGCGGTGCGGCGCAGGTGGAGGGCGAGGCCCGGGTGACCGAGCGCCACGGCCTGCGCGTCCGTCATGGTGAGGTCGCCGAGGGCGTGCAGGGTGTCGGCCAGGGCGTGCGCGACGGGCTGTTCCTGGTCGGCGGGCACGGGGCGTTCGGCGGCCTCCCCGACCGCCCGCGCGACCAGTTCGGTGGCGAGCCCGGTCAGGTCCTTCGCGCTCAGCGTGCGCTGTTCGCCCCTGAAGGAGACGCGCGACGAGATGCGTACGGGCCGGTCGAGCAGGCCCGCGCCCGGCCCCTCCGTCACGAAGAGCTTCCTGATGAGCGGTGCGGCCACGCCGGACGCCAGCCGTATGCCCACGGTCGCCGGTTCCATGGCTGTCCCCCGAGGTCATGGTGGGTGGTCGGCCAGCCTATCGCCGGGACGCGTGGGGTTCGGCACGTCCGGAGTTCGGCACGCCTGGGGTTCGGGCGCGACAAATGCGGTGGCCGTACGGCCCGTCGCGGCGGGAGGATCCGTACTGTCCGAACTGTCCACGGAGGGAGCGGCCATGGAGGCCGACGCACCCGAAGTCCGTACCGCAGCAGGTGTGTTGAGGGGCACGACAGAAGGAACGGGCGGGGCCGGAAAGACGGGCGGGGCCGGGACCGGGAAGGGGGGCGCGGCGGTGTTCCGGGGGATCCCTTTCGCGGCCCCGCCCGTCGGCCCGCTCCGGTTCGGGGCGCCGCGGCCCGCGCAGGGCTGGGACGGCGTACGGGAGGCGACCGCGTTCGGGACCCCGCCCCCGCAGTCCGCGGCGTTCGGCATGGACACGCTGGCACCCCCGGACGCCGACGACGGCGACTGGCTGACGCTCAACGTCTGGACGCCCGACCCCGGTCCCGGCGCCGGGCTGCCGGTGATGGTGTGGCTGCACGGCGGGGCGTACGTCATCGGGATGTCGAACCTGCCCGAGTACGACGGCGGACGGCTGGCGCGGGAGGGCGGGGTCGTCCTGGTGACGCTCAACTACCGCCTCGGTATCGAGGGGTTCGGGCACATCGAGGGCGCGCCCGCCAACCGGGGGCTGCTCGACCAGGTGGCCGCGCTGGAGTGGGTGCGGGACAACGTCCGCGCCTTCGGCGGCGACCCGGACCGCGTCACGGTCTTCGGCGAGTCGGCGGGCGCCGGCTCGCTCGCCGCGCTGCTGTCGATGCCGCGCGCGGCCGGCCTCTTCCGCCGGGCCGTCGTGCAGAGCATGCCCGGTCCGTTCCTCTCGGCCGCGCTCGCCGCGGACATCGCGGGGGAGCTCGCGGCGGAGCTGGGACTGCGGCCGACCGTGGCGGACCTGGGTACGGTGGCGCCGGGGCTGCTGCCCGCGGCGGCGGACGCGCTCGGGGCGCGGATGGGGCACCACGCGCGACGCTGGGGGGTGCTGGCGCACACGGCGATCCCGCTGGCGCCCGTGGTGGACGGGGACGTGCTGCCCCGCGCGCCCTGGGAGGCGCTCGCCGCCGGGGCGGCGCGGGACATCGAGCTGATGGCCGGCCACACGCGGGACGAGTACCGGCTCTTCATGGCGTTCGACGGAACGCTCGGTGAGGAGCCGGCGGAGGGCCGCGTGACGGCGGCGCTGCGGACGTTCTCCCCCGGTGGCTCCGGTGGCTCCGGTGGCTCCGGTGGCTCCGGTGGCCTCGGCGGTGGGGGCGGGGACGGCGACGAGGCGTACCGGAAAGCCTTCCCGGGGCTCGGTCCGGCGGGGCTGTACGAGCTGGTCCACTCCGACTGGCTCTTCCGGATGCCGTCGCTGCACCTGGCCGAGGCCCAGGTCGTGGGCGGCGGCCGGGCCCATGTCTACGAGCTGGTCTGGGAGGCGCCGGGCATGGGCGGGCTGCTCGGGGCCTGCCACGGGCTCGATGTGCCGCTGGTCTTCGGGAACCTCGGCGGCGGGCTGCCTTCGCTGCTGTTCGGGGAGGCGCCGCCCGCCGGGGCGGAGGAGTTGTCGGAGCAGTTCCGGGCCGCGTGGACGGGGTTCGCGGCGGGGGAGGGGCCCGGGTGGCCCGCGTACGACCCCGACCGGCGACAGGTGCGGCTCTTCGACGTGCGGCCGACCGTGACCGCGTATCCGGAGGAGGTGTCACGGTCGCTCTGGCAGGGGCACGTCTTCGGGGCGCTGCCGCTGATCGGGCGGGAGAGGGCCGGCGAGGACGGTGGCGAGAGCCTGTAGTCGCCGTCACATCGCGCGGCCCGTGGATCCTGCCGCCCGGTGACATGACGCACAGGCGGTTCCCGCCCTACTAGGGGCGGTAGTGGACGGTCCGGGGCGGGCGGACGGGACCTTCGGCCCTACGCCGTGGGACCCGGGCCCCGGACCTGTCGGCGAAGGCCCGGGGGCGGGTCCCGGGCCGCGGTGGGCGTGTGTGAGGTGGGCCTGAACCGGTTGTCCGACAGAAAAAAGGGGCGATTGCCTACCGTCCGGTATTTCTGTCAAGAAGTCGAAAGTTTTGAGGTCAAGTACGACTTGTGGTCGTAGATGGGTGTTTTGGGGGACGGCGGGGGTGCGGGTTACCAAGGGACGACCGACCCCATCCCCCGTCCCCCGGAGGTAGTCCCGCATGTCGCAGCGCACCAAGTCCCGCATCCCCGGCACGTCCCGACTCCGTGGCCGCGCGGCCGTCCTGGCCCTCGGCCTGGGAGCCTCGGCCGCCGTGGGAGCAGGGGTCGCGGTCGCAGCCGACGCCACGTCGAGCGCCGTGGCCCTGCCGGCCTCGGCCGCCGCCTCCGTGCAGCAGCAGGCCACCGCCCAGGCCAAGGCCGCCAAGGCCGCTCAGGCCAAGAGCGAGGCGGCGAAGAAGGTCGCGGCCGGGCAGACCGCCGCGAAGACGGCCGCCTCCTGGGTCGACCCGGTCAAGAAGTACAAGCTCTCCGCGAGCTTCGCCCAGGCCGGCAAGCTCTGGTCGTCCACCCACTCCGGGCAGGACTTCGCCGTCCCCTCCGGCACCGCGGTCGTCGCCGCCCACGGCGGCACCGTCGTGAAGACCGGCGGCAACGGCGCCGGCGACGGACCCGCGTACGGCAACGCGGTCGTGATCAGGCACAGCAACGGCACGTACTCGCAGTACGCGCACCTGTCCCGTATCGACGTGCGGTCCGGCCAGACCGTCGGGACCGGCCAGCGGATCGCGCTGTCCGGCAACACCGGCAACTCCAGCGGGCCGCACCTGCACTTCGAGATCCGTACGACGGCCGACTACGGCACGGCGGTCGACCCGGTCGCCTTCCTGCGCTCCAAGGGCCTGAGCCTCTAGGACCGGCCCGTGGGCGTTTTCCCGGGGGTCGCGGGGTTCTCAGGATTCGTGGGGTCCCGAGTGGGCCCGCGTGACCAGCTCGACGGCGACCTCCAGGACGGCCTTCCGCTTGTCCTCGGGGTCGCCCTCCATGTCCTTGAGGGCGAACATCCCGGCGTGCATGGTGAACAGGGCGCTCACGCACCGGACCTGGTCCGTCAGGGGGGCGTCCGGCTCCTTGATGATGTCCAGCAGCTTGAGCATGCGGTTCTTGAAGGACTCGCCGATGCTCAGCTCGCGGACCGTCGCCTGGTTCTCCTGCATGAAGCGGAAGAGGGGGGCCGCCTGTGTGAGGGCCTCGCTGTAGCGCCGCAGGAGCTCCTGCTTGGTGTCCAGGGAGTGCGGCTGGGCCCTGCCCCACTCGATCAGCTCGTCCATCGGCCTCGTCAGGTCCTCGAAGAGGCTGATGAGGATGTCCTCCTTGGTCTTGAAGTGGTAGTAGAGGGCCGCCTTCGTGACGTCCAGCCGCTCGGCGATCTCGCGCAGGGAGGTCTTCTCGTAGCCCTGCTCGGCGAAGAGTTCGACGGCCACGTCCTGGATGCGCTGGCGGGTGTCTCCGCGCCGCCGCTGCCTGTTGCCGTCCATCGTGGCGCTCCTCGTCCTCGTCGCACGCCGTCGGCGCGGGTAAAGAAAAACTTACTTGACGCCCGGCTAGTTACGGGTCTACTTTCCTCCAGTGTAGTCAACTTGCCGGTCGGCAAGTAAGTGGCAGGGCGGTACCCAGGGGAGATGGGACAGTGGCGGACACCAGGACGGCCGGGACGGCCGGAGCGGCCGGAGCGGCGAGCGAGAAGGAGACGCCTGCGGACACCGTGGGCGCGGGGGAACGGGGAGCGGTGCCTGCGGACGTCACGGACGTCGTGGACGCCGGGAACGGCGTGAGTGCCGCGGACGGCGTGAATGTCGCGGACGCCGCGGGTGCCGCGGACGGGGGCAAGCAGCCCCGGAGCGTCCGGGTCGTCCTGCTCGCGCTCATGATCGCGATGCTGCTCGCGATGCTCGACAACATGATCATCGGCACCGCGATGCCGACCATCGTGGGAGAGCTGGGCGGGCTGGAGCACCTGTCGTGGGTCGTCACCGCGTACACGCTCGCGACCGCCGCCTCCACCCCGATCTGGGGCAAGCTCGGCGACATGTACGGACGCAAGGGCGTCTTCATGACCTCGATCGTGCTCTTCCTGATCGGGTCGGTGCTGAGCGGCATGGCCCAGGACATGGGGCAGCTCATCGGGTTCCGCGCGGTCCAGGGGCTCGGCGCGGGCGGTCTGATGGTCGGCGTCATGGCGATCATCGGTGACCTGATCCCGCCCCGGGAGCGGGGCAAGTACCAGGGCATGATGGCCGGCGTGATGGCCCTCGCCATGATCGGCGGACCGCTGATCGGCGGCACCATCACCGACCACTGGGGCTGGCGCTGGTCCTTCTACATCAACCTGCCGCTCGGCATCGTGGCACTGGTCGCCATCAGCGCCGTACTGCACCTGCCGAAGAAGCGGGTGGACGCGCGGATCGACTACCTGGGCGCCGCGCTGCTCACCGTGGGCATCACCGCGATCGTGCTCGTCACCACCTGGGGCGGCACCGAGTACGCCTGGGGCTCCGCCAGGATCATGGAGCTGATAGCGATCGGGGTCGCCGCACTGGTCGGCTTCCTGTTCGTGCAGACCAAGGTCGCAGCGCCCGTCATGCCGCTGCACATCTTCCGCAGCCGCAACTTCACGCTGATGTCCGTCGTCGGTTTCGTCGCCGGGTTCGTGATGTTCGGCGCGGTGCTGTTCCTGCCGCTCTACCAGCAGTCGGTGCAGGGCGCGTCCGCGACCAACTCCGGCCTGCTGCTGCTGCCGATGCTCGGTGCGATGCTCGTGACCTCGATGATCGCCGGGCGGGTCACCACCAGCACCGGGCGCTACAAGGCCTTCCCGATCGTGGGCAGCGCGCTGATGGTGGTCGGGCTGTACCTGCTGTCGCTCATGGACACCGACACGTCGCGGCTGACGTCGGGTGTGTACATGGCCGTGGTCGGCGCGGGCATGGGCTGCCTGATGCAGGTCACCATGCTGGTCGCGCAGAACAGCGTGGAGATGAAGGACATGGGCGTCGCGTCCTCCTCGACCACCCTGTTCCGTACGCTCGGCTCGTCCTTCGGTGTCGCCATCATGGGCGCGCTGTTCAACAACCGGGTCCAGGACGTGATGTCCGAGCGGGCCGGGGCGCTGGGGTCCAAGGTGACCGAGCAGTCGGCGCAGCTGGACGCGGCGAGCCTGGCGAAGCTGCCGGTGGCCGCGCGGGAGGCGTACCAGCACGCGGTGTCGTCCGGGACGCACTCCGCGTTCCTGCTCGGGGCGGTCGTCGCGGTGCTCGCGCTGGTGACGGCGGTGTTCGTGAAGGAGGTTCCGCTTCGCGGAGCCGGTGCCGGTCCCTCCGGCGGTGCCGGCGGGGAGCGGGCGGCGGCCGACGCGGGAGTCTGATCACCCCCGAACCCCCGGTCCTCAAACGCCGGACGGGCTGAACAAGGCGCCGGACGGGCTGAAGGATTCGCGGCTCTGCTGCGACATCCTCAGCCCGTCCGGCGTTTGAGGACGAGCGCGCAAGCGCGACGCGGGGTCCGGGGGCGCAGCCCCCGGGGTCGGGTCGGGTCGGGTCGGGTCGGGAAGGGACGGCGGGGGCGGAAAACTCCGCTCCCCTCACGCCGGCAGCATCGGATAGCTGCCGGTGTTCGTCGGAGCGTGCTCCGGCAGCCACAGCACCGCCACCGCCCCCTCCGCGGGCACGCCGTCGGGCGCCCCCACCGCCCGCACATTGCGGAACGTCAGCCGCGCGCCCAGCACCCGCGCCTGCCCCGCGGCGATCGTGAGCCCCAGCCCGTGCCCGTGCCCCGCACGGTCGCTGCTGCCGGTGCGGAAGCGGCGCGGCCCGTCGGCGAGCAGCGCGTCGGGGAATCCCGGCCCGTGGTCGCGGATCCGGATCACCCGCCCCTCCACCGTCACCTCGATCGGCGGCTTGCCGTGCTTGGCGGCGTTGACCAGCAGGTTGATGAGCACCCGCTCCAGCCGGCGCGGATCGGTGGTGACCGCGGACTCGTGCACGACCCGTACGAGGATGTCCGGGTCCCGCGCGATCATCCGCCGCGTCACGAACTCGCCCAGCACGATGTCCTGCAACTCGGCCCGCTCGGACGCGCTGTCCAGCCGGGCCACCTCCAGCACGTCCTCGACCAGCTGCCGCATGGCCTGCGCCCGGTCCCGTACCAGCTCGGTCGGCCGGCCCGGCGGCAGCAGTTCGGCCGCGGTGAGCAGCCCGGTCACCGGCGTGCGCAGCTCGTGCGCGATGTCCGCCGTCACCCGCCGCTCGGCCTCGATGCGCTGCTGCAGCGCGTCCGCCATGGCGTCCACGGCCCGCGCCAGGTCGTCCGTCTCGTCGCGCACGACCCCGCCGATGGAGTCCCGCACCCGTACGTCCGGCTCGCCCTGCGCGACCCGCCGGGCCGCCGTGGCGGCCTGGCGCAGCCGCCGCGAGAGCTGGCCGCCGATCAGTACGCCCAGCGCGCAGCCGCCGAAGACCACCGCGATGGAACCGATGAGCAGCGCCTCGTCGAGGTCCTTGAGCACGGTCGTGCTGCGGTCGGTGAAGCTCGTGTGCAGCGACAGGATCCGCCCGTCCTTGAGCGGTACGGCGGCCCAGATGTCGGGCACGCCGTTGGAGTGCTCCGTCACGAAGGTCGCCCGGCGCCCCTCCTTCGCCTTCGCCAGCAGATCCTCCGGCAGGCCGGGGTCGTCGATCTTGATGCCGGGGAAGTTCGGGCGCCCGGAGGCCTCGTAGTTGCGCTGCGCGATCTGGACGCGCTCGTCCGCCAGGTCGCGCGCGTTGTCGAGCATCGAGACCCGGGCGGCGTTGTGCACGACCAGGCTCAGCGCGACGGCCACCAGCGCTCCGACCGCCGCGATCGCGGCGCTGAGCTTCCACCTGATGCTCGTACGCGGCATCAGCTGCCCGAGCCGCTCGCGCCGCAGCCGCCGCCCGGCCCGGACCCGCTCCTCGCGATCCCCGCGTCCGGTCAATTCGTCGCGCCCGTCGTGCCCGTCGCGCTCAGAGTGCCCGTCCCCCGGGACAGGGCCCCCGGTCGCCGGGTGGCTGTCGTTCGTGCCCCGCATCGTCCGCTCCGCCTCAGGCCTTCAACTTGTAGCCGAAGCCGCGGACCGTCTCGATCCGGTCCTGGCCGATCTTCGTACGCAGCCGCTGCACATGGACGTCGACGACCCGGGTGTCGCCGCCCCAGCCGTAGTCCCAGACCCGTTCCAGGAGCCTGTCGCGCGACAGGACCGTACCGGGCGAGGACGAGAACTCCAGGAGCAGCCGCATCTCGGTGGGCGTCAGGGCCACCGGCGTGCCGCCCCTGCGCACCTCCATGCCCTCCGTGTCGATCTCCAGTTCGCCCGCGCCGGCGCCGAAGGACAGCACACCGCCGACGGACGCGGACGAGGCGCCGTCGGCCGCGTCGGCGCCCGAACGCGGGCCGCTCGCGTGTCCGAAGCGCCGCAGCACGGCCCGGATGCGGGCGACCAGCACGGCACCGTCGAAGGGCTTCGTCACGTAGTCGTCGGCACCCGCCTCCAGGCCGAGGACGACGTCGATCGAGTCGGCACGGGCCGACAGCATGATCACGGGGACCGCCGACTCGTCGCGGATCCGCCGGCACAGCGACACGCCGTCGAGGCCCGGCACCATCACGTCGAGGAGCGCGATGTCGGGCCGGTCCGCCCGGAACGCCTCGAGTCCCGAGAGACCGTCGGGCATGGCGGTGACCACGAAGCCGTCGCGCTCCAGCGCGAGCTGGGTGGCCTCGCGGATGACGTCGTCGTCCTCGACGAAGAGGACGTGGGTCTGCTCTGCCATCCGGCTGCTCTCGGTTTCTCGGT